>JBBSQE010000032.1:0-18662 GCA_038258095.1 Solirubrobacterales bacterium
GATCCCGCTCGGCTGCCTCAAGTCGAACCACAACTACGCGCACACCGCGAGCGGACCGATCGGCCTGCCGCTTCGCGACGCGACCTGCAGCGGTGCGACGACGGGCGACATGACCGCCGCGCAGAACGTCACCCCCGGTCCGGCGAATCCGCCCCAGTTCAACTCGCTCGCCTCCGACACGAGGGTCGTCTCGCTGACGATCGGCGGCAACGACATCGGCTTCTCGTCGATCCTCCTGAACTGCATCACCTACAACCCGTTCGGCTCCCCGTGCCGGAACCGGTACGCGCCGTCGGGTGGGCCCGATGAGATCAGCGCGCGGATCGCCGCTGCCGCACCCAAGGTCGCGGCCGTCCTGCAGGGAATCCATGCCCGGGCGCCCCTGGCCAGTGTCTATGTGACCAACTACCCGGCGATCTTCCCCGAGACCGGCTATGGCTGCTTTCCGCGGGAGCCGGTCTCGTTCTCAGACGTGGGGTACCTGCGCTCGAAGGAGCGGGAGCTGAACGCGATGATTGCGGCGCAGGCCGCCGCGAACGGATCTCGGCTCGTCGACTGGTACTCGGCGAGCATCGGGCACGACTCCTGCAAGAGCTCGTCGACGCGGTGGGTCGAGCCGCTGGTACCGGGATCCTTCGCAGCGCCTGTCCATCCGAACCGACGTGGGATGGACGGCGTCGCCGGGGTCCTGGTGAGTGCGGTGAGCGCCGGCTGAGCCTGGCCGCCGGTCGAGGCCGGAGCGCCCGCTAGGCCCGGAGCGGCCACCGACCCGCATCCGGCCCCGTGGGCGGCCCGTCCGGGTCAGCCCTCGGAGAGCTCGGGCATGAACCGTTCGATGTGGGTCGTGATGGTCTTCCGGACCCAGCGCTGCTCGTCGGCCGAGGCCATCCGGTAGCGGCCGATCAGCATCGCCTGGTCGGTGAGCGGCAGGCCGGCGATGTCCCAGCTCACGGCGAGCCGTTCGAAGAGCATCTCCGAGCGGCGGCGCCAGGCGTCATCGACCGAGGCGGCGCCCGTCGGTGTGATGTCGCCGATCTTCTTGATCGACTTGGCACTGAGCTCCTGGCGGAGCGTGAGGACGTTGCCCTCCGCGTCCCGGTAGTCGACGGTCTGCACCTCCTGGCGGGGGCGACGCTTTCCTCGCTTGGGCATGAGGCCATTTTCGCACGAGTGATCACGGGGCCGGCTGCCCAGGGCATGATCATCCCCTTCCTCGCCCGGTGGCTCGGCCGGCATGGTCGCCCCCTGCCTGACGCCGGCTCCGGTCGAGCCGTTCACGACCCCCCAATGCCGGAACCCCGGTGCCGTGTTCGGCGGCGCCGGAGCACACACCCGGCGAAGGCCGGTAGGCGGGCGCGGACGAGGAGCAGATCGGGCACCGCCTCGGTGCCCGAATTGACACTCGGCCCTTGGGGGGCGATCGGGTCCGTGGTGCGGACGGGGCCCGTCGTGACGGTGGAGGTCCGTGCGAGACTCGTCGTCCCTATCCCGGACTTTCAGAGAGGCGGTCAAATGGCGAAGAAGGCGGATTTCAACGCGGAGGAGTGGTCACAGGTTCTCGAGGGCCCGCCCCTGGCGGCGGTCGCGGTCATCACCGCTCAGCGAGGCGGCACGGTCAGGGAGAGCATCTCGATGGCCAAGGGCTACACCGAGGCGCGGGAGGAGAGCTCCGGAAACGAGCTTCTCGACGAGATCATCACATCGCAGCCCGGCGCCCCGGAGACGAAGCCGAAGTCCCCGGAAGAGCTCTGGACGGTCGTCGAGGAGCACCTGCGTGGCGCGGTTGCAATCCTCGAAGCGAAGGCCACCCCCGAAGATGTCGCGGCCTACAAGGAGTTCACCATCAACCTCGCGGAGCGGGTCGCCGAGGCCCACAAGTCAGGTGGGTTCCTCGGGATCGGCGGCGAGCGAGTCTCCGGCAACGAGCGCGACGCCATCGGCCGCATTGCCGCGATCCTCGGCGTGGATCCACCGGCGCCGCCTTCGTCCTGAGGGGAGTCGGCCGGTACCCGAACCGGGTGGGCGAAGTCGCCGGGACGAAGCCGGCGAGGCCGGCGAGGTCCTAACGGGCGGGTTTGACGCGGAAGCCGACGCCGCCCCGGCCACGCACGAACCGCCCCGTCTGCGGCTCGACGTTCCAACGACCCGGGAGCACGCCGGATGTGGAGTTGAGGAACCTCGTGAACAGGGCCGAGGCCTGCCCGCAGGTGAGCCCCCTCTTCTGGAGCAGGATCACGTAATAGGGGCCTGCCGCCAGCCGCAGCCGCCCGATGTGGTCGCGGTTCAGGACCCTGAAGGTGCCGGGGCAGAAGCTCCCGTTGCTCGGGTGCCGGCCGCCCCCGCCCGGAGTGTTGCCCCCCCTTGGATTGCGGGTGATGCTGAACCCGATCCGCGAGCCCGGGCCGCGGCGGAACTGCGCGCCCGGCCCGGTGAGGTACCAGGGCGGCGGAAGCTTCCCGTCGAAGTCCTCGAGGAACCGGGTGAAGAGCTTGCCGGCCGAACGACACGAGAGGAGCGCTCCGTTGCGGACCGTAATCACGTACTGGCCGGCCGGGACCGACAGCGTGCCGATGTGATCGTTGTGGAGGACGCGGAACGTCCCGGCGCACTTGGCGGGCGCCGCGTCGGCCGCCGGAGCCCGCAGGCAGAGCGAAAGTGCGACCGTGGCGAGCGCCGCGGCGAAGAGGACAATCGGGCGGCCTGCTGCCACGAGCGGGCGGCGTCCTGCCGCGATCCCGAGAGTTCCTTCTCCCATCATCGCTGGTGATGCTAACGCTACGGTGAGTATCCATGGCCGCACCGCTTCTCGTAATCGATGCGCCCTCGATCCTGTTCCGGTCCTTCCACGCCCTTCCCGACTCGATCAGGGGACCCGACGGTAACCCCGTCAACGCCCTGCTCGGCTCGGCGAACCTGATCCTTCGCGAGGTCGACGAGCACGAGCCGCGCGCGGTGGTGCTCTGCTTCGGCGCTGAGGCGGCCCGCTACCGGGTCCACCTCCTCCCTGCCTACCACGCGGATCGCCCGGAGATGCCCGAGGGACTGGGAGAGCAGTTCGACGACTGCGAGGCCTTCTTCGGCGCCTTCGGCTGGATTGTGAGCGGCCACGAGACCCTCGAGGCCGACGATCTCCTCGGCTCCTACGCCGACGCCGAGACCGCGGCGGGCGGCAGGACCCTGCTCCTGACCGGCGACCGCGACATGTTTCAATGCGCGTCAGAAGACGTCCTCGTCCTCTACCTGCGGTCCGGGCGCAGCGGCGCTGAGCAGATGGGCCCGGCCGAGGTCGAGGAGCGATACGGGATCGCGCCGGCCCTCGTACCGGACTTCATCGCGCTGCGCGGCGACCCGTCCGACGGGATTCCCGGCGCGAAGGGCGTCGGCGAGAAGACGGCAGCCGAGCTGCTCCGCCGAGAGGCCTCGCTGGAGGGCGTCCTCGACGCGGCGATCCGCGAGACCAAGCCGAAGCTGCGCACAACCCTCCTGGAGTCCGCCGATGACCTGCGCTCCTACCTGGAGATCGCAACGCTCCAGGACGCCGGCGTGAAGCGCCCGGCCGACGGCCCCACCGACTGGGCCGGCGCGGCGGCCGCGGCCCGGGAGCGCGGCATGAACCGGCTCGCCGAGCGCCTCGATGGGATGGGCCCGTCCACCTGAACCTCTGGACTTCCGCCCGGTGGCTCCGCGAGCTGCGCACGGGACCGGCGCGGCCTTCGATCACGCGGTGGTAGGTTTCGAATGCACTCGTATGAGGCGGGTGCATCTGATTTGTTCGAGGATTGAGGAGAGAGACTTGACCGGTGAGCTGGAGTCCCCGGCGCGGCACCTGCGGCGTCTTGCCCTGTCCGTTTGCGTTCTGGCCCTGATCGCCGGCATCGGCGCGCTTCCCGCCGGAGCCGCCGGGGGCAAGAAGAGGCACCCGTTCGCCGTCAACGTGCAGTCGAAGAACCAGGCGGGCGTACTGCGCTCCAGCACGATCAGGCTCGCGGTGCGCAGTCGGCACTCGGGCACAGCCCGCATCGTCACCACCGCGAAGCAGCGGGGCAAGTGGGCCGCAATCGCACGGCCCAGGACCGTGCGGTTGCGCAGGGGCGCGAAGCGCCTCATCGCGCTGAGGCTCACAGGCGCCGGCAGCAGCAGGCTCACGAGCTGCGGCACGACCTTCCTCAGGGTCCGCATCGCCGGCAGGTGGCGGATCCGCGGCACCCGTCGAGTCCGGCGAACGAGGGGAGGCGACGGACAGGTCCTCCGAGCCAACTCCCAGCGCTGCAACCTCCCGGCAGGCGTCGACCTCACGAATGCGAACCGCTGCGACTTCATCGCTCCCTCCAAGGGCTCCGAATGCCTCATGCCCTTCCCGGACGACTACTACACGAAGTCGGACCCGTCGACGGACACCGGGCTGCGCGTCGACCTGAAGCTCGATTCGACGCCGGAGAACGTCGGGGGCACCCATGTCAACCCGACCGACATGAACCGGAGCGACGGGTTCAGCCCCGGCGCACCCATCGTCCTCCGGGTCCCGGGGATGGACACGCCGGCCGCGTTCGCTCAGACGGGAGCGGTGCCGATCACGAAGATGAGCGAGTCGTTCGCCCCCAACCAGCCGATCGTCGTCATCGACACGGCCAACAACGAGCGCCAGCTGATCTGGTCGGAGCTCGACGCCAACGCGACCACTCCCGGCGCCACAGACCTGCTGATCCATCCCGGCAAGAACCTCCTCGAGGGCCACCGCTACATCGTCGCCCTGCGCGGAATGAAAAACGCCTCCGGGGCGGTGCTCTCTGCGCCCCCGGGCTTCCGGCTCTACCGGGACTCGATCCCGACGGACAAGCCCGTTGTGGAGAACCGCCGCACCCACTTCAATAACATCTTCCGCCACCTGCAGAACGCTGGGATCGGGCGCGGCGGCCTCTACATGGCGTGGGACTTCACCGTCGCCAGCGAGCGGAACATCTCCGAGGCGATGCTGAAGATCCGCAACGACGCGCTGGCACAGCTCGGTGACACGACGCCGGGGGACGGGGTCCTCGACGGGGTCGCCCCCTCCTACACGATCACCGATGTGAAGACCGTCGGGGCACCGACCCCGAACGACCTCACCGGCAGCCACGCCGTCGAGAACGTGCGCGAGGTCACCGGCACATACCAGGTGCCCTGTTACCTCGACAACGCCGGGTGCGTTCCGGGGGGCAAGTTCACCCTCGGCTCAGACGGCCTGCCGGTCCGCACTCCGGGCAACTTCCAGACCGCGCGCTTCACCTGCAACATCCCGCAATCGGCCGTCAGCGGCGCCTATCCCTATACGGCCGCGATGCAGGACAGGACGTCGATGTACGGGCACGGGTTGTTCGGCGACTACACCGAGGTCCACACCACCAACGTCCGCCAGCTCGGCAATGACCACGACGTCATCACCTGCGCAACCGACTTCACCGGGATGATGGAGGATGATGTCCCATCTGCAGGGCTCGCGCTCCTCGATCTCTCGAAGTTCTCGGTGATTCCCGACGGGCTCCAGCAGGGCTTCGTCAACTTCATCTATCTCGGACGCATGCTCAAGGACACCGCGGCCCAGGGCGGGCTGGCCGGCGACGCCGCGTTCAAGTTCGGCGGGACCTCGGTCATCGATCCCGGGGACCTCTACTACTACGGCAACAGCCAGGGCGGCATCGCCGGCGGTGCGCTGACCGCGGTGGAGCCGGATCTCACCCGCACGGTCCTCTACGTGCCCGGCATGAACTACTCCCTGCTCCTGACCCGGAGCACCGACTTCGACGACTACTCGGCGGTCCTCTATCCCTCGTACCCGAACGAGCGTGTCCGGCCCCTCCTGCTCTCGATGATTCAGATGGAATGGGACCGCGGCGAGCCGGACGGCTACGCCCAGCACATGACGACCGACCCGCTTCCGGGCACTCCGCCCCACAAGGTCTTAATCGAGATGGCCTACGGCGACCACCAGGTCGCGAACGTCGCCACGCAGGTCGAGGCGAGAACGATCGGGGCGCCCCTGCGCCAGCCCGCGCTCGATCTGAACCGGCTCCCGAGTGGGTTCGACGAGCCGTTCTACGCACAGAACACCCTCGGCGCCCTGCCCGGCCCGGCCGAGGACGGGAGCGGCATGTTCATCTGGGACATCGGCCCCAAGCGCGACGATGGCTCCGGGGGAACCCTCGGGACCGATCCGCCGCCGATCAACAACACGTCGCCGAACAACACGTTCGGGGTTGACCCCCACGACACCGTGATCCGCCAGACCCCGGCGGTCAGGACGCAGATCGCCGACTTCCTCAAGGTAAACGGGAAGATCACCGATCCGTGCGGGCCAAAGCCCTGCTACGCGGCGGGCTGGACCGGGCCCTAGTCGGCCGGACGTCCTCAGCCCCGCCACGGCGGCCACCGCTGAGGGTCCGCCGAGCCCGGGCGGACGGTTCCTGGGAGCGAGCCGGATGCCACACTCCCCGCATGCACCCGGGTGCTTCCGAGGCGTTCCCCCTGACTCGCGAGGACCGCGCGATCCTCGACCTCGAGTGCGCCACGATCGCCGGGCACACCTGCAAGGTGGTCGTGGCGGAGGGCGACCTCGCGATCGCTGACCTGCGGACGAGGATCGGAGCCGGCGTGGCGCTGACGCCGGAGCTGCGCTGGGTCCTCGGCGGCTCCGCTGACGCACCGGCCTGGCTCCCGAGCGAGCGTTTCGACATCGCCGAACACGTCCGGGCGCCCGATTCGGACGGTGGACCGGTCCCCGTCGACGCTCTTCCCGGCGAGGTCTCCCGTCTCTTCGCCGAGCGGCTCGATCGCTCGCGGCCTCTCTGGGCGATCGACGCGATCCGGATGGAGGGAGGCGACACCGCGCTGGTCTTGCGCGTCCATCACGCGCTCGCAGACGGCACGGCCGCGATGCGCTTCGCCCGCGCGATCCTCTGGGACCCCGAGCCGGGGAGGGACGAGGCGGCGGAGCGCTCCCCGGCCGCGACGGGCGAGTGCTCCCCGGCGGCGGAGCGCTCCCCGGCCGCGGCGGGCGACTCTCCATCTCCGGCGGAACCGGAGAGCGAACGCCGCCGCCGACACCTGCTCGCCTTCTTCGAGCACGAGTTCGGGGAGTCGGCCCACCGCTCCCCGTTCGACGGCGAGATCGGCACCGAGCGCCGCATCGCCTTCGCGTCGGTGCCGCTGACGCCGCTCCATGACGCGGCGAAGGCGCTGGACGAAGCAACCCTGAACGACGCCGTCCTCGCCGTGGCCGCGGGTGCTCTGCGCCACTGGGTCGAGACCCACCACGGGTCGCTCAAGGGCGTCCGTGCGCGGGTGCCCGTCAGCCTCCACCACGACGGGGACGCCGCCGGAAACCGCGACTCTTTCTTCACCGTCGCGCTGCCCCTCTGCGAACCGGACCCGGTGACGCGGCTGAGAAGGGTCCACGCCGCAACCACCGACCGGAAGGTGGACCATGACGCCGAGACCATGGACTCACTCCTGCGCGGCCTCGCCGGGATCTCATCCGAGCTCGAGCATCTCTGCCGCAAGATCGAGTCGAGCCCTCGGCGCTTCGCTGTCAGCGTCTCAAATGTCCGGGGACCGCGTGAGCCGGTCACTATCCTCGGCGCTCCGGTGCGGTCCGTCCATTCCCTGGCCGAGATCGGCAGCCGCCACGCGCTCCGCATCTCGGTCGTTTCGCTGGCCGGGACGCTCTACTTCGGATTCTGCGCCGACCCGCATCTGATTCCGGACGTCGAGGCGATGGCCAGCGGGGTCGAGACCGAGGGCGGGCTGCTGGTCGAGGCGGCAAGTGAGGCGGGGTAGGTTTTCGGCGAGGGGAGGCCGCGGGGCGCCGCGCCGGCCGACACCAGCGGCTATACACGTCGGGTGCCGCCGGCCCGCAAACCCGAACGAGGACGCGGTGAGCGCACCGCTCCGGGCATCTGGCGACTGCGACTGCCGCTGCCCTGGCCCGGGGTCCCGCACGGCAACGCCTGGGCCCTGGCCTCCGGCGACGGGATCGTCCTTTTCGACACCGGGATCCACGGCGACGAGTCGATCGAGGACCTCGAGCTCGCGATGCGAATGGTCGGCCTGCGGATCGAGGATGTTTCGCTCCTCGTCTGCACCCACGCTCACTCCGATCACTACGGCGAGGCCGCCGAGATCGTGCGGCGAGCGGGGTGCGAGCTGTGGATGAACCCCGACTACCAGCACGTCGAGCCGCTCGCGACGGACCCTGATGGGCTGCTGGAGGCAAGGCTGGAGATGGCGCGCCGGGCCGGCGTGCCGAAGGAGCGCCTGGACGTCGCGCGTGAGCTCCGCACCGGCCGGCCCTCAGGGATCAGGGAGCTGGTGGCGCCCGACCGCGAGCTGCTCGACGGGGTCACGGTCGACACCGACCACGGCACCTGGGAGGTCATCGAGACACCTGGCCACGCACCGTCGCACGTCTGCTTCTGGCAGCCCGACCGGCGCCTCCTGATCTCCGGCGATCACCTGCTTGGCCAGATCCACCTCTACTTCGACTACGGCTACAGCCCCGACCCGATCGGCGAGTTCCTCGCTTCGCTGGAGCGGGTGCGCGGTCTCGGCGCGCGCCTCTGCCTCTCCGGCCACGGCCGCACATTCACCGACGTCGAGGCTCACATCAACGGCAACGTCGACCTCGTCGCAGAACGCCTCGGAATCGTCGAGGCGGCGATCGCATCCGAGCCGCGGACGGCATTCGAGATCACCCCGTCCCTCAACCCGATGAGGGAGGGCGCCGACGACCTGATCCTCCTCGAGACCTACTGCTACCTGCGCCACCTCAAGGCGGGCGGGCGGGCGGAGATGCACCTCGAAGGCGGCGTCGAGCGCTGGCGATCGGTCTCCTGAGGACCGCCTCTCGGCCCGAGCGACCTTCCCCGGTACAGGCTCCCCGCTGATCGGGGTAGGTAGGCTGCCGCGGTGCCTTCGAGCCAAGCGACAGGAGCCCCTCAGAGCCTCCGCCTCATCATCGCCGTGGCCGTCGCCGGGTTGCTCGCGATCCTGGTGGCTCCCGGCTCCTCCAGCGGGTCCGCCGCGGAGGGCTCGCGAACCGTCATTCCCGGGGCCCGCACAGCGGCCGCTCTCGCTCGGGCATCCGGGTCTCCGCGCCAGTCCGTCGACCTCTCCATCGTCATGCGGCTGCGCAACGTCGGCCGCCTCGACGCGTTCAACGTACGCGTCTCCGATCCGGCCAGTCCGGCCTACCGCCACTACCTGACGCCGGCCGGATTCCACGTGCGCTACTCGCCATCCGAGGACTCCGTCCGCGCCGTCACCGACTGGGTCCGGCGGAACGGCCTCACCGTTGAGAACGTCTCCGGTAACCGGACGCTGATCGATGTCAGCGGACCGCCGCGGGCCGCCGAGCGCGCCTTCGCCACCAACGTCGTCAGCGGCCGCAACGCCGGCATGTCGCTGACCGCCGCGATGACGCCGCTCAGCGTTCCGAGCCGGCTAGCCCCCTCGATACTCGGCGTCGTGGGCCTCGACGGAGCGGTCGCCAAGCCGATGGCGAAGGGGGTTCCTCCGCCACCCGTGTTTCGCAACGCGCGCCCCTGCTCGCTCTGGTGGGCCCAGAAGTACGCGAAGCACCGCCACAAGGTGAAGGACAAGGACGGGAAGGGCACCCACTTCGTCGGACTGCCCGACGCCTACGGGCAGCGCCAGCCGTGGGCGGTCTGCGGCTACACGCCGCGCCAGGTCCAGGGTGCGTACGGAGTCGCGCACAGGGTCCGCCACGGTCTCGCCGGCCAGGGGCAGACCATCGCGATCATCGACGCGTTCGCGTCGCCGACGATCCGCCGCGACCTCCGCATCTACAGCGCCCGGCACGGCCTGCCGAGGCTGAACTTCCGGCAGCGCAGCTTCAGGGGCAAGTGCCCCAAGTGCCCGCCGGACCTCCGGCAGGGTTGGTGGGGCGAGCAGACCCTCGACTTCGACGCGGTCCACACGATGGCTCCGAAGGCGAAGATCTACTACGGCGGCGCCGCCAACCCGGGACCGGGGCTGCTGCGGGTCCTCAACTTCGTGATCGACCGCCGCAAGGCCCAGATCATCACCAACTCCTACGGGGCCGTCGGCGAGCAGACCGGACAGATAGCTGCGAGCGAGCAGGCCTACCGCCAGGCCATCGCCGAGGGCATCGGCGTCTACTTCTCCTCGGGCGACGATGGAAACGAACGGGACACGATGGGCTACGTGAGCGCCGACTACTCGGCGTCGAGCCCTCGGGTGACCGCCGTCGGGGGGACGACCCTAGGAATCGGGCCGCTGAACAACTTCCGCTTCGAGCTCGGCTGGCAGACCTACAACTCGACGCTCGATAAGGCGGCCTGGAGCCCCAGACCGCCCGGCGACTTCTATTACGGCTCGGGCGGCCAGGTCTCCCGGCTCTTCTCCCAGCCTCCATACCAGCGGGGCGTCGTGCCGCGCGGCATCGCAGGAATTTATGGAGGCCGGGGGCGCGCCGTCCCGGACATCTCGATGCTCGGCGACCCGACGACCGGCATGCTCGTCGGTGAGACGGAGCGGTTCCCCGACGGCAGGACCGCCTACATCGAGGCGCGGTTCGGCGGCACCAGCCTCTCGTCACCCCTCCTCGCCGGCTATCTGGCCCTGGCCGACCAGCTCGCCGGATACCACCACGGCTTCATCAACCCGGCGATCTATCGGGCTTCCCGCGGCAACGCGATCCGCGATATAGGTCAGACGAAGATCCCGATAGCGACCGTGAAGCGCGACTTCCTCAACGGCTACAACGGTGCCAACGGCTATCTCGTCAGCCTTCGGACCGTGGGCCGTGGCGCTCCTCTCGCCAGCCGGCGCGGCTACGACCTCAGCACCGGGCTCGGCAGCCCCCGCGGGAGCGCACTGCTCTACGCGCTCCGCGGGCACTGAGCGAAGCGTCGTTCAGGCGCTGGCCGCGGGCCCGGCGTCCGGCTCCGAGGCGCCGTCGCCATTCGAGCCGGGGTCGAAGCCGGCCTTCGCGCGGCTGATGTCGTGACTCTCGATGACGCGGTCGATCAGGCCGTACTCGACGGCGTCCTCAGCGGTGAAGAACCGGTCGCGCTCCATGTCCCGGTGGACGTCCTCGACGGTCTTGCCCGTGTGGCGGGAGTAGATCTCGTTGACCCGCTCGCGGAGGTTGATGATCTCGCGCGCGTGGATCTCGATATCGGAGGACTGGCCCTGGAAGCCGCCGCTCGGCTGGTGGATGAGGATGCGGCTGTTGGGGAGCGCCGAGCGCTTGCCCTCGGCTCCGGCGGTGAGGAGCAGGGAGCCCATCGACATGGCGACGCCGGCGCAGATCGTCTGCACGTCGGGCTTGATGAATCGCATCGTGTCGTAGATCGCCAGGCCGGCGTAGATCGAGCCGCCGGGGGAGTTGATGTAGATGCTGATGTCCTTCTCGGGGTCGTCGGACTCGAGGTGGAGGAGCTGCGCGACGACGAGGTTCGCGACGTCGTCGTCGACCGGCTGTCCCAGGAAGATGATCCGCTGGCTGAGGAGGCGTGAGTAGATGTCGAACGACCGCTCGCCGCGGGCACTCTGCTCGATCACCATCGGGACTAGGGGCACTGGGTCTCCTCTCGGGAAGCTTTGATTTGATGCAACCTTGCGGTTGCGTGGTCGCCACGGTAGCATGCAACCGCACGGTTGCCCATCCCGAAGGAGCGAATCTTGGCTGACGATAGTGAGAACGACCGACAGGCGATCACCCGGGCGCGAACGCTCGACGCGAGCCCGGCAGAGGTCTGGGAGACCCTGACCGACGAGATTCTCCTCGCCCGGTGGTTCGCCACCGAAGTCGAGTTCGAACCGCGGGAGGGCGGCGATGCCCGTTTCGAGTTTCCAGACGGCGAGACGCGCGAGGCGGAGATCGACGTAGTCGAGCCTGGAGAGAGTCTCGGCTGGACGTGGCGCGGCGAAGACGGAAGCGGCGAAACCGGCCGCGTCGAGTTTCGACTCGAGCCCGCGGACAGCGGCCGTACCCGGCTGATCGTGATCGAGAGCCGTCCGGTCTCGGTCGCCACCGACGCCGTGCGCTGGGGTCCTGCGCTCACCTCTCTCTCGGCGATGCACAGCAGCCTGGTTTGCGCCTAGACCAAGCCCAGAGCGACGACACCGGGGCGGTGTTCTTCGCCCTGGCCGACCCGACCCGGCGGCATCTGATCGAGGCGCTCGGCGACGGCTCGAGCGTAACCCCGAGCGCGCTGGCCGCCGAGTTGCCCCTCACCCGCCAGGCCCTGACGAAGCACCTCGGCGTGCTCGGCGAGGCCGGCCTCGTCACGAAGAGGCGCGAGGGCCGCGAGACCCGCTACACGCTCCAGCCCGAGCGCCTGACCGAGGCGGCCGCCTGGATCGCGGTGGTCGGCGGAGCGTGGGAGGAGCGGCTGGGACGGCTCGAGGCCCTGCTACAGGAGCGCCGCAGCGGGTCTTGAGCGGCGGATCGGCGGCGCTGCGAGCAAGACTGCGCTCGCGAAGCAGTGTTGCCGGATCGTCGCTCATGCAAATGGTGTGGCCCGGCTCTCGGGTGTGCACTTTCCGTACTCCCATACGGAAAACCCTTCAACCCAGCCGCTCTCCCTCGCCGGGCGGGCGGGGCTGGGCGACGCGGCCGACGCTGATCGTCGCCTCGATCAGCGGGACGCCGGGGCGGTAGATCAGGTCCGCGTGGCTTTGGGCGCCGAGGATCACCGCGTCGGCGCGGGCGCCGGGCCCGAGGTGGCCGATGTCCTCCCGGCGCAGCGCCCTCGCTCCGCCGAGCGTTGCCGCCAGCAGTGCCTCGTCGGCGGTCATCCCCATGTCGCGGACGGCCAGGGCGATGCAGAAGCTCATCGCGGTGGTGTTGCTGGAACCCGGATTCGTGTTGGTCGCGATCGCCACCGCCACGCCGGCGTCGATCGCCCGGCGCGCGTCCGGGTAGGGCTGGCGGGTCGAGAAGTCGGTCGCGGGGAGAAAGGTCGCCACCGTGTCGCCGCCGGCGAGCGCCGCGATGTCGGCGTCCTCGAGGTAGGTGCAGTGGTCGACCGATGCGGCCCCCATCTCGACCGCGAGGCGCACCCCCGGTCCGGGCCCGAGCTGGTTCCCGTGGACGCGGAGGCCGAGGCCGGCTGCGCGGCCCGCTTCGAGGACGACCCGGGACTGCTCCTCGTCGAATGCGCCCTCCTCGCAGAAGACGTCGATCCAGCGCGAGTGCGGAGCGCAGGCCGTGAGCATCTCGCCGCAGACGAGATCGACGTAGGCGTCGGCCCGGCCCTCGAACTCCGCGGGGACGACGTGGGCACCGAGGAACGTCACGTCGTCGGTGAACCTGCGGCCGACCTCACAGGATCGCCGCTCGGCGTCGACATCGAGGCCGTACCCCGACTTGATCTCAACGTGGGTGATCCCCGCACGGAGGCCCTCGTCCCGCCGCAGCCTCGTCAGTCGCTCGAGGTCTGACGCCGAGGCGGCGCGGGTCGCGTCGGTCGTGACGCGGATCCCGCCGGCGGCGTAGGGCTCGCCCGCCATCCGCGCCGCGAACTCTTCGGCGCGGTCACCGGCGAAGACGAGGTGGGTGTGGCTGTCGACGAAACCCGGGATGACGCAGCGGCCGCCGGCGTCGATCCGCTCGTCGGCTGCCACACCCGCGCGCTCTACTGATGACACGCGCCCGTCCTCGATCACCAGGGCCACGTCGCGGACGAGTCCAAGCGGTCCTTCGCCGATCTCCGGGCGGTTGGTGGCCAGCAGTCCGACGTTGTCGATGACGAGCGCGGTCACGAGGTCAGTGCCCCGATCGACTCGGCCAGCTCGCGCGCAACGTCGATAGTGGTGTGCTGGCCGTCGCTCACGATGACCTTCCCGCCGACGATCACCTTACGAACGTTCGTTGGTGAAGCGGCGAAGAGGACGGATGCGAGCGCATGGTCGGGGGTGGTCCCCGCCAGCGCCACACCGTCCAGACCGATCGTGACCAGGTCCGCCGGAGCGCCCGCCTCCAGCCGCCCGCCCTCCGGCCAGCCCAGGGCCGCATGGCCACCGCTGGTCGCGGCGGCCATCAACTCGGCCGCCGAGTGCTGGCCGCGGATCCCGCTCGCCAGCCGTTCGTCGAGCTCGATCGCCCGCGCCTCCTCCAACGGGTCGATCAGGGAGTTCGAGTCGCTACCGGTGCAGAGGCGGGCTCCCGCGTCGGCGAGCAGGCGCGCGAGGCCGACACCGTCCGCGAGGTCCCGTTCGGTGGTCGGGCACAGGCAGACCGACCCCTCCCCCAGGAGCTCGAAGTCCGAGTCGGAGATGTGGGTCGCGTGTACGGCGGTGAAACCTTCGCGGACTGCTCCGGCCTCCGCCAGCACGGCCGACGGTGTCGCTCCGTGGGCTGCGAGACAGGCCTCGTTCTCGGCCGGCTGCTCGGAGATGTGGGCATGGAGCGGCCGGGCCGGATCCCAGGCGGCGACGGTGGCGGCCGACTTTGGATCGACGGCCCGCACGCTGTGGATCGCCGCGCCGATCCGGGTACTCGGCCCATCTTCCAGCGCGCTGACGCGCTCGGCCCAAGCCTCCGCATCCGTGTCGCAGAACCGCCGCTGTCCCGGCTCGGGCTCGGCGCCGATCCCGCCGTGGAGGTAGCAGGCGTCGATCAGCGTCAGCCGGATCCCGACCTGCCGAGCGGCCTCGATCACCGCAAGGCCCATCGCGTTCGGGTCCTCGTAGGGCGAGCCGCCGGACCGATGGTGCACGTAGTGGAACTCGCCGGCGACCGTGATCCCGGCCAGCGCCATCTCCGCGAATGTCGCCCGGGCGAGGGCCAGATAATTGTCGGGGTCGAGGGGCTCGGCGACCAGATACATCTCCTCCCGCCAAGTCCAGAAGTCACCGCGCCCGGAATGCGTCCGCCCGCGCATCGCCCGTTGGAAGGCGTGGGAGTGGGCGTTGGCGAGGCCGGGGAGCGTCAGGCCCGCGAGCACCTCGGCCCCGGCCGGCGCCGCGTCAACCCCGGCCTCCACCGACGCGATCGTCTCCCCCTCCACCCCGATGACCACACCCTTCTCGGCGGCCTCACCTCCGAGCCAGGCGAGCTCGCACCAGTAGGCGCTCACGACCGACCTCGGGCGACCGGTCTCACGAGCCGACCCGCGCCACGATTTCACGCGCCCGCTGGGTGAAGGCGTCGCGCCCGTTGCGCTCGAACTCGTCCCAGGTGCTGAAGGTCTTCGGATCGGCCCGGTCGACGAACAGGATCCCGTCGAGGTGGTCGACCTCGTGCTGGAACGTGCCGGCGGTCAGCCCCCGCCTCACCTCGGTGTGCTCGGCGCCGTCGCGGTCGAGGTAGGTGACCTCCACGCTCAGGCTCCGCCGCAGCTCACCACGCAGGTTCGGGATGGAGAGGCAGCCCTCGTTCAGCCGCACCGTTTCCTCATCGATCGGCTCGACGACGGGGTTGACGATGACCGTCAATGGAATCGCCGGCTTGTACGGGTAGCGGGGGTTGCCGGGCTCAACCTCGACGATCGCGACCCGGACCGTCTCCCCGACCTGGTTCGCCGCGAGCCCGGCGCCGTCGGCGGCGCGCTTCGTCTCGATCATGTCGTCGATGAGCTGCTGGATCTCGGGCGAGGCGAGCTCCTCGGCTGTCAGCTCAGCTGCACGCTCCCTGAGAACGGGATCGCCGATCTCGGTGATCGGCAGGACGGTCAAGCTTCCTCCTCCTCGCCGCCCTCGGTCATCGGGATCCGCACACCGCGCTCCGAGGCGACATCAGCCGCACGCTCGTAGCCGGCGTCGACATGCCGGATCACGCCCATGCCCGGATCGGCGGTCAGAACCCGCTGGAGCTTCTCGGCCGCTAGATCGGTGCCGTCGGCGACGCAGACCATCCCAGCGTGGATCGAGCGGCCGATCCCGACCCCTCCGCCGTGGTGGATGCTCACCCACGAGGCACCCGAGGAGGTGTTGACGAGGGCGTTCAGGAGCGGCCAGTCGGCGATTGCGTCGGAGCCATCGGCCATCGCCTCCGTCTCCCTATAGGGGGAGGCGACGGAGCCCGAGTCGAGGTGGTCGCGTCCGATCACGATAGGCGCGGATATCTCGCCGCTGCGAACCATCTCGTTGAAGCGCAGGCCGAGCCGGGCGCGCTCCCCGTACCCCGCCCAACAGATTCGCGCAGGCAGCCCCTGGAAGGCGATGCGTTCACCGGCCAGCCGCATCCAGCGCTCCAGTGCCGGGTCATCGGGGATCTCCTCCAGCACGGCGCGGTCCGTCGCCTCGATGTCGGCGGGGTCACCGGAAAGCGCCACCCACCGGAACGGGCCCTTGCCCTCGCAGAAGAGCGGCCGGACGTAGGCGGGGACGAAACCCGGGTAGTCGAAGGCCCGCTCGAAGCCGCCAAGCTGCGCCTCCGTCCGCAGGCTGTTCCCGTAGTCGAAGACCTCGGCGCCGTCGTCGAGGAAGCCGACCATCGCCGCGCACTGGGCCGCACAGGCGGAGCGGGCGCGCTTGACGTACTCGTCGGGGTCGGCCTCGCGCAGCTCGAGCGCCTCGTCGTAGGTCAGCAGGTTGGGCACGTAGCCGGCCAGGGGGTCGTGGGCGCTGGTCTGGTCGGTGACGATGTCGGCCCCGAAGCCGCGCTCGCGAAGGACTGGGAAGACATCGGCGGCGTTGGCGCAGAGTCCGACGCTGAGGGCGCGCTTCTCGGCCTTCGCAGCCTCGCAGCGAGCGACCGCGTCGTCGAGATCGTCGGCCTGATCGTCGAGGTAGCGGGTCTCGAGGCGGCGGTCGATCGAATGCTGGCTGACCTCGACGCAGAGCGCGACGCCGTCGTTCATCGTCACGGCCAGCGGCTGGGCGCCGCCCATGCCGCCGAGCCCGCCGGTCAGGGTGATCGTTCCGGCGAGGCTCCCGCCGAAGCGGCGGCGGGCGATCTCCGCGAAGCACTCGTAGGTGCCCTGAACGATCCCCTGGCTGCCGATGTAGATCCAGGAGCCGGCTGTCCTCTGCCCGTACATCGTCAGGCCCTCGGCCTCGAGCCGGCGGAACTCGTCCCAGTTGGCCCACTCGGGGACGAGGTTCGAGTTGGCGATCAGGACCCGCGGAGCCCACTCGTTCGTGCGCATCACGCCGACCGGCTTGCCCGACTGAACGAGCAGGGTCTCATCGTCGGCGAGCGTCTCGAGGCTGCGGACGATCGCGTCGAAGGCATCCCAGGAGCGGGCCGCACGACCGGTGCCGCCGTAGACGACGAGGTTGTCGGGGTCCTCCGCCACCTCGGGGTCGAGGTTGTTCATCAGCATCCGCTTCACGGCCTCCTGCTGCCAGCCGCGGCAGGTCAGCTCGGTCCCGCGCGGCGCGTGCACCGGCCGGGGCCCGCTCATACACAACCCTTCGCGTTTTGCTCGCTCTCGCAGAGCCAGAGATGGACGTTCGCTCGCTGCACGCTCACCGGAGCTCACCAACTTCGGCTTCGACAGCGCGGACGATCTCACCGGAGACCACGCAGGCTTCGGCAGCCGCCAACTCCGGCGAGAGCCACCGGTCGGCGCCGGGCCCCGCCACCGTTTCGCGAAGGACGCCGATGGCGGCCGCCGTTCCTGGGCCAGGTTCGAGCGGCGCCCGCAGGTCGGTGGCGCGGGCGGCACACGACAGCTCGACCGCCACGATGCGCCCGAGGTTCGCCACCGCCGTGCGCAGCTTTCGGGCTGCCCCCCATGCCATCGAAACGTGATCCTCCTGCATGGCGCTGGTCGGCAGGGAGTCGACACCGGCCGGGGCGGCGAGACGGCGGTTCTCGGCGACCATCGCGGCCTGGGTGTACTGGGCGATCATCATCCCCGAATCTACGCCTGGATCGTCGGCGAGGAAGGGCGGCAGACCCTGCGAGCGAGTCGTGTCGAGCAGACGGTCGGTTCGACGCTCGGCGATCGCGCCGGCGTCGGCGATCGCGATCGCGAGGAAATCGCACGCGTGGCCCAGCGGAGCGCCGTGAAAGTTGCCGCAGGACTCGACGCGGCCGTCCGGCAGGATCATCGGGTTGTCGATCGCCGAGTCGAGCTCATTTGCGGCCACCGCCTCGCAGTGCGCGACGGTGTCGCGCGCGGCGCCCAGCACCTGCGGAGCGCAACGCAGCGAGTAGGGGTCCTGAACCCGCGGGTCGCCGATGCGGTGGCTCGCGACGATCGCCGACCCGGCGAGGATGCGGCGCAGATTCGCGGCACTGTCGGCCTGTCCAGGCTGGGGGCGCAGCGCGACGAGATCCTCCGCGAACGCCCGGTCGGTCCCGAGCAGGGCCTCGACGGACATCGCAGCCGCGATGTCGGCGGCCCGGAGCAGGTCCCGCAGATCGGCGAGAGCCATCACCAGCATCCCGAGAATGCCGTCGGTCCCGTTGACGAGCGCGAGCCCCTCCTTCGCCCGAAGGGTCAGCGGCTCGATCCCCGCATCGGCCATGGCGAGGGCCGAAGGCCGGCGCTCTCCGGCGGTGTCCTCGACCTGTCCCTCCCCGAGCAGAGCCAGGGCACAGTGGGCGAGCGGAGCGAGGTCCCCGCTCGCGCCGAGCGACCCGTGCTCGGGGACGAGCGGCGTGATGCCGGCGTTCAGCAGTGCCACGATCGTCTCGGCGACAACCGGGCGCGCGCCGGAATAGCCCTTCGCCAGGGTCCGGGCCC
>JBBSQE010000033.1:0-18387 GCA_038258095.1 Solirubrobacterales bacterium
CCGGGTCTGGAGGGTCGTGAAGGCGACCAGGGTGCCGAGGGAGATCGCACTCCCCGACCCGCCATCGCTGAGCCCAGCGAACAGATAGACGAGCGCCGGCATCGCCGCGAAGGCGATCTGGATCGTTGCCATGCGCCACCGGCCGGCCATGCGCGAGCGGACCTCGAGGTCGGCTAGCTCCGAGGACTCCGCCTCGAAGCGCGTGGCCAGCTCTCCCGAGCGGCCCATCGTCTTGCCGAGCAGGATGCCCGACACCGACAGGGATTCCTCGATCAGCGCCGAGATGTCGGCGAGGCGGCTCTGTCGCACGGCGGTGATGCGGCGGCGCTCGGCACCGACGCGGCGGGTCATCCAGACGAAGAACGGAAGCAGGCCGAGCGCGAAGACGGCCAGTCGCCAGTCGAGCAGGAACATCGCGGTGGTTGCCGCGATGACGGTGGTCACGTTGGAGACGATCGACGTCGCGGTGCTGGTGACGACGCCCTGCACCCCGCCGATGTCGTTGGCGATCCGCGACTGGATTTCACCCGTGCGGGTGCGGGTGAAGAAGGAGAGCGAGAGCTGCTGGAGGTGGCGGTAGACGCGAGAGCGCAGATCGTGCATCACCCGCTGGCCCACGGTGTTCGAGATCAGCGTCTGGGCGACGCCGAGGGCGCCGGTCGCGATCGCGACCCCGACCATCCCGGCGACGAGCGCGGCGAGCAAGCCGTCGTCGTGGTTCGGGATGGCGTCGTCGAGGACCGCGCGCAGGAGGAAGGGCGACACCATCCCCAGCCCGGCGGAGATGACGATCAGGATCAGAACCGCGACGAGGCGCCCGCGATACGGGCGGAAGAGCGAGAGGAGACGGCCGCGGTCGAGCTTGGGACTCGGAGTGTCGGCGGCATCGCCTCCGAGCTCCGCGCTCAACAGTGACCGCCCTTGCCCGCCCCGCCGCAGGAATGCGACGCGATCCTGGCCAGCAGGCCCTGGAGCTGCTCGCGCTCCGGCGCCGAAAGCGGTTCCAGCATCTCGTTCTCGGACTCGAGCGCAGCACGCTCGGCAAGACGCAGGCGCTTCAGGCCCTTCGGCGTGAGCTGCACCAGGTGACGGCGGCGGTCGGCCGGGTCCTGCCCGCGGACGAGCGTCCCGGCGCCCTCCATCCCATCGAGGAGCGCGACGAGGTTGCTCGGATCGACGCGAAGCGCCTCACCGAGCTGCTGCTGGGAGAGCGGGCCGGCCTCGCTGAGGAAGTGAAGGAGCGCGAACTCGTGTGTGCGCATCTCCATGGCCGAGAACGCCCGCTTCAGGCGGTAGCGCGAAACCCGTGCCAGTCGAACCAAGAGCACCGCGCAGCCCGCTCCCTGGACGCTCGGAGCGTCAGCTGCGGTTGTCGGCTGGTGACTCACAGGGAGCCACGGTACCCGATAACTATGGTTTTTGCAAATGATTTGTAAACACCATGATTGGTTGTTACCCTGCTCGAAGCGATTCTTCTCCCAACCCAAGTGAGGCAGCTCGAATGACCGACGACAACTCCGCAGCCAACGACACCCCCGAGACCGAAAACCTTCTCCTCGTCCCCCTCGACGACTCGATTCTCTTCCCCGGCATGGGCGCGACCCTCGCGATCCGCGTCGGCGACGAGGAGCGAGTCCTCCTCGTTCCCCGCAAGGACGGCCAGTTCGCGAGCGTCGGTGTCGTCGCCGAGGTCGTCGAGCGCATGCGTATCCCGGGCGCCGGCCGTGCCGTCAACCTCCAGGGCCTGCAGCGTGGCCTGGCCGGAGCGGCGCAGTCCGGGCCCGGCGGCGAGCTTCGAGTCGACGTCACCCTTCACGAGGACGACGAGCCTGAATCGGACTCCCTGAAGGAGACCGAGCGCGAGTACCGTGCCGTGGTCGAGGAGATCCTCGACATCCGCGGCGCTGACGAGGCCATCCGCGCCTTCCTGCGCTCGATCGTCGAGCCGGGCGCTCTGGCCGACACCTCCGGCTACTCCCCGGACATCTCCTTCGAGGACAAGGTCCACCTTCTGGAGACGCTCGATGTGCGCGAGCGCCTCGAGCTTGCCCTCAGCCTCCAGCGTGAGCGCCTCGCCGAGCTCCAGGTCCGCAACCGGATCCGCGAGGACGTCGAGGACGGCGCTCAACGCCAGCAGCGGGAGTACTTCCTGCGCAAGCAGATGGACTCGATCCGCAAGGAACTAGACGAGGATGACGCCTCGATCATCGACGAGTACCGCTCGAAGATCGAGAAGGCCGATCTACCCGAGGAGGTCGCCGAGCAGGCCGAGCGCGAGGTATCCCGCCTCGAGCGGATGGGCGAGCAGGGCGGCGAGGGATCAATGATCCGGAGCTACCTCGACTGGCTCCTCGCGGTGCCGTGGGGCAAGCGCTCGGACGAGAAGCTCGATCCGGCTCACGCCCGCGAGGTTCTCGATGGCGACCATGCCGGCCTCGAGGACGTCAAGGAGCGGATCACCGAGTACATCGCCGTTCGCCGCCTGCGCCGCGACCGCGGAGTGACCGAGGAGGGGCGCGCCGCCGGCGCGATCCTCACCCTGATCGGCCCTCCGGGAACCGGCAAGACCTCGATCGGCGAGTCAATCGCTCGCGCGACCGGGCGCGAATTCGTCCGCATCTCACTCGGAGGCGTGCGCGATGAGGCCGAGATCCGCGGCCATCGCCGGACCTACATCGGCGCGATGCCCGGGCGTCTCGTGCGGGCACTCCGCGACGCCAAGACCATGAACCCGGTGATCATGCTCGACGAGGTCGACAAGGTGGGCGCCGATTGGCGCGGCGACCCGTCAGCGGCCCTGCTCGAGGTCCTCGACCCCGCGCAAAACCACTCGTTCCGCGACCACTACCTCGACGTGGAGCTGGATCTATCGCAGGTCCTCTTCATCGCCACAGCCAATGTCTCCGAGACGATCCCGGGCCCGTTGCTCGACCGCATGGAGGTCGTCGCATTCGACGGTTACACGACCGAGGAGAAGGTCGCGATCGCCCGTGGCTATCTCCTCCCCCGCCAGATCGAGCGCAACGGGCTGAAGCCGGACGAAGTCGAGGTCTCGAACGAGATTCTGGGGCTCGTCGTCAGCGAGTACACCCGCGAGGCGGGCGTCCGCAACCTCGAGCGTGAGCTCGGGAAGCTGCTCCGCAAGGCGGCCACGAAACTGGCTGCCGGTGAGGCCGAGGCGCCGATCGCGATCAACCTCGAGGTCGTTCGCAACAGTCTGGGAAAGCAGAAGGTCTTCCAGGAGGCGGCGGAGCGCACGGCGATCCCTGGCGTCGCCACGGGTCTATCGGTCACCGGTGCGGGCGGCGACGTCCTATTCATCGAGGCGAGCTCGATGCCGGGCAAGGACGGATTCGTCCTCACCGGCCAGCTCGGCGACGTGATGAAGGAGTCGGCGCGAATCGCCCTCTCCTACGTCCGCGGCCACGCCGAGGAGCTCGAGATCCCCGAGGAGCGACTCATCGACCGTGAGTTCCACATCCACGTCCCGGCGGGGGCGATCCCGAAGGACGGCCCGAGTGCCGGCGTCACGATGACGACCGCCCTCACCTCTCTTCTGACCGGCCGCCCGGTCCGCCCCGACGTGGGCATGACCGGCGAGGCCACCCTCCGCGGGCGCGTCCTGCCCATCGGCGGCGTCAAGCAGAAGGTCATCGCGGCTCACGCCGCGGGCCTGACCGAGATGATCCTGCCGGAGCGAAACCGCGGCGACCTCGACGATGTTCCCGAGGAGGTCCGCGACGCGATGAAGTTCCACTTCGCGTTCACGATCGATGAGGTCCTCGAGCACGCATTGGAGCCGGCAGCGGTCGAGCTGGCACACACGGCCTAGCCGGAACAGGGGGTGGCTGCCAACCGGCGCCACCCCGATACTGGGCACAGGTGGACATCGAGCTGACACTTGCAGGGATCCTCGCGGCGGTCGTCGCGCTGCTGATCCTAGCCCAGTTCGTGCAGACGCCATATCCCGTGTTGCTGGTTGTCGGCGGCGTCGGGATCAGCCTCATACCCGGAGTCGAGACGGTCCAGCTCGAGCCGGATCTGGTCCTTCTGATCATCCTTCCGCCGCTCCTCTACTCGGCCTCGTTCTTCACGCCGCTGCGAGAGCTTCGGCGCAACGTGGTGCCGATCGGATTCCTCGCATTCGGTCTCGTCCTGGCGACCATGCTGATCGTCGCCGTTGTCGCCCGCGAGGTACTCGACTTCGGCTGGCCCTCGGCGTTCGTTCTCGGCGCGATCGTCTCCCCCACCGATCCCGTCGCCGCCACTTCGATCGCCCGCCGGCTCGGCGTCCCGCAGCGTGTCGTGACGATCGTCGAGGGTGAGTCACTGATCAACGACGCCACCGCGCTCGTGGCCTACAAGTTCGCGGTCGCCGCCGTCGTCACGGGGAGCTTCAGCCTCGCTCACGTCACCGGGGACTTCTTCCTCAACGCTCTCGGCGGGGTAGCGATCGGCGTCGCCGTCGGGGCCGTGGTGGCGGCGGTTCGCCGGCGCCTCGACAATCCACCGGTCGAGGTGACGATCGCCCTCTTCACCGCCTACTTCGCCTACCTGCCGGCGGAGGCGATCGGAGTCTCCGGCGTTCTCGCCGCCGTAACGGTCGGCATCTACATGGGTCGCCTCACCTCGGTCCTGACCTCGCCGACGACGCGGATCCAGGGAGACGCGGTCTGGGAGATCGTCGTCTTCCTCCTCAACTCGGCGCTGTTCGTGCTCGTCGGGCTACAACTTCCAGACGTGGTGACCGGGATCGACGGGATCGGAACAGCGGAGCTGATCCGGGACGGAGCCCTGATCGCCGCGGTCGTGATGATCACGCGGATCCTCTGGGTCTTTCCCCTCACCTACCTGCCCCGCGTCCTTCCCTTCGTCAAGCGGGAGGTGGTGTCCGGGGCGACATGGAAGGGGACCACGCTGGTCGCCTGGAACGGGATGCGCGGCGCGGTCTCACTGGCAGCCGCGCTGGCCCTGCCGCTGAGTACGGATGCCGGATCCTTCGATCACCGCGAGCTGATCATCTTCCTGACCTTCTCGGTCATCCTCGGGACCCTGCTGATCCAGGGTCTGACGCTGCCGCCTCTGATCCGGGGACTCGACATCGATGACGATGACAAGACCCGGCGGCGGGAGGAGAACAAGGCCCGGTTGCGGGCAGCAGAGGCGGCCCTGGAGCGGATCGAGGAGCTGGTCGACGAGGACTGGGTCCACGACGACACCGCGGAGCGCCTCAAGGGCACCTACGGCTACCGGCAGCGCCGCTTCGGTGCCCGCTTCGACGAATCAGACGAAGACCCGGCCGAGTACGAGGAACGCTCGGAGAACTATCAGCGGCTCACGCGCGAGCTGATCGAGGCCCAGCGGAGCAGCCTTCTGGCGCTCCACTCCGACGGCAGGATCGACGACGACATCCTTCGGCGGATCCAGCGCGAGCTCGACCTCGAGGACTCGCGCCTCGAGTTCTGAGATCGTTCGGTGATGCGCTACCGCCGGATGCCGATCGAGATCGAGTCGCCGGAGGAGCTCGGGTACGACTTGATTCAGAACAACCTCTCCGAGAGCTCGTTCTCCGACATGCGGCTCTCCGATCACGGGATAGACGGCGACGTAGCGGGCCTTCTGCTCCAGTACGGAGATCACCTCGGCTCGCCCCGCCTCCGCGAGCAGGTCGCCGACGATTCAGAGGCTCTCGACCCGGGTGACGTGATCGTCACAGCAGGCGCGGCCGCCGCGCTCTTCTGTGTCTCAACCGCGCTACTTGCCCCGGGCGACCACGCGCTGATCGCGAGTCCCAACTACGCGACTAACCTGGAGACGCCGCGCGCCCTCGGCGCCGACGTCGAGCTCCTCGACCTGCGCTTCGAGGACGGCTGGGAGCTGGATGTCGAGCGGCTCGCGGCGGCACTCCGTCCGGAGACGAAGCTGGTCAGCCTCACCTATCCGCACAACCCGACCGGAGCGATGATCGACCGGGGGACGGTCGAGCGCGTCATCGAGATCGTCGAGGCCCACCCATCGGCCAGGTTGCTCGTCGACGAGACATATCGCGAGCTGGCCTACGGCGAGCCGCTGCCGATGGCCGCCGGGCTCTCGGAGAGTGCGCTGAGCGTGTCGTCGATGTCGAAGACCTACGGGCTTCCGGGCCTGCGGATCGGCTGGACGGCGTGCCGGGACTCCGAGCTCGCCGAGACGCTGCTCGCCGCGAAGGAACAGATCCTCATCTGCGGCTCGACGATCGACGAGGAGATGGCTGCCCGGGTGCTCGAGGCGCGAAGGCGGATCCTGCCGGGGATCCGCGAGAAGATCGATCGCCACCTGGAGATCGTGCGCGCCTGGCTGGCCGACCAGGACGTCTTCGAGTGGGTGGAGCCCGGCGCCGGAGTCGTCGGAATGCCGCAGTTTCACTCGGGGTTCGACGTCGACATCGACCGCTTCTACCGCGACCTGCTGGCCGAGCACGGGACCTATGTGGGGCCCGGGCACTGGTTCGACCAGGACCGGCGCTCGTTTCGGCTCGGCTTCGCGTGGCCAGAGACGGATGAGCTCGAGCGCGGTCTGGCCGGGCTGTCAGCCGCCGCGCGCGGCGGCTGAGAACTTGCCGGGTCGAGCCGGGGCGCTTCAGCTCTCTTCGAGCGCGGGCACGGTCGACGCACTATCTCAGCCGACGACCGCAAGGAGGTATTCCGGGCGAGCCCTGAAGGTGCCGTCGTCGGCTTCGTTGTGCTGCTCGTACAGGGCATGGAGATCCGCCCTCGCCTCCGACCAGCGCTCTCCGAGCGCCTGCTTGGCGAGAACCATCGGTCCGAGCACGGTCTCCATGTAGTCGAGCCAGGAGTCGACCGACTCGGCTCGGGCGCTGTCCTCCGCGACGCGCTTTTCGCAGCGGATCGAGTCGGCGTCGGCGAAAAGCTGGCGGACGTGGTCCTCGTCGCCCCAGAGAATCGGCGGCCTGAACCCCTCCGGCGGCGGCGGCATGTGCTTCCCGAGAGCACCGAACATCTGGCCGTTCAAACCTTCCGGGGTCCATGCGGTGACGGCGAGCACGCCGTCGGGGCGCCGCACGCGCAGCAACTCCGCCGCGGCGGCCTCCTGGTCGGGAGCGAACATCGCGCCGAAGACGGAGACGACACGGTCGAAGTTCGCGTCCGGGTACGGAAGCCGTTCCGCGTCGCCTTCCTCGAAAGTGATGTCGAGCCCTTCGGCTGCCGCCCGCTCACGCGCCGCCACGAGAAGGTCCGGCGTGAGGTCGAGGCCGGTGACCTTGGCCCCGGCCCGGGCGGCGGCAAGAGCCGCGTTGCCGGACCCGGTCGCCACGTCGAGGAAGTCCTGTCCGGAAACGGCACCCACCTCGTCGACGACCCCCTGCGACACGTCCTCGATCGTCTTGGCCAGGTCCGGGTAGTCCCCGAGGGCCCAGACCGGCGGCGGTCCGCCGTCTCCCTCGCCCGCGCTCACTCGGCGACCCGCAGGTGGGAGCGCCGATTGGGATCCAGTGCCTCGAGCGCCTCGAAGACCGCAGCCTCCAGCCGCTGGAGGGTGGGGATCGCTGGCATGGCGCCAGTGTATTCCGAGGGCGCCGACAAGTTCAACACCCCTCCTCTGGCCGACACTCCGATGCCACCATCTGGCTCGTCCCTTTGTGGCCCTGTCGGGCACGGGCCTCGCGGCCACACGCGGCCGCGGCGAGCTGAACGGAGGTCGAGCCCGGGCGGTGGGCTACTCAGCGGATGATCAGATTCGTCCCGATCGGCATGAGCGGCCACAGGCGCCGCAGTGCGCGATTTCGGACCCGGATGCAACCGTGGGATGGACGCCCGGGTATCAACCCGGGCTCATCGGTGCCGTGGACTCCGATGACTCCGCCGCCCGGCCAATCGGTGAGGACGGAATAGTCGCTGGTTCCGAACGCCATCGGGCCATAGGGCCCGCCGCCATCATGGGTCCTGAACTTTTCACGGATCCAGAATCGTCCCGCCGGCGTCGGAGTGCTCGCCTTACCCACGCCGACAGGCGCCGTCCACACCCTGCGGCCGTTCTTGAAGAGTGTCGCCCGCGCCTTCGCGCGATGAACGACCAACAGGGTTCGAACCGGGTACAGCGGTCCGAGGGCCGCCCGGCGAACCCAACCTGAGCGTCCATTGGGCCGCATCGGAATCCGGATGCGCAGCCATTCGGCGCCGCTAGGTTCCTGCCAGCTTGCGAGCACCGGGTAGACCTCCGGGAACCCGTCCTCCGTGTTGAACCTGGCCGGGATGCTGGTCGGCGCCGCAGCTCTTGGATTGGCTCGAGTGCTGACGGGCTTCGAGCCGGTCCGGTCGCGGTCCCGCGCACAGCCCGCGAGGGCGGACGCGTCGCGTTGAGGGAAATCGGGGCGACTGGATTTGAACCAGCGGCCTTCCCGACCCAAACGGGATGCGCTACCAGGCTGCGCCACGCCCCGAGATGTGGTGATTCTAGCCTCGGGGCCTCACCTCAGACCAATCCGCCATCAACAGTTCGATCCACGTCTGCGGATCCTGGTCGGCGTGATACTGAAACTGAGATGGATCTGATCGTCCGTGAGCGCGCTGACCCAGCGATGGGCGAACTCCACCACCGCTGGATCTGAATTCACGATCGAAACCGTGTCGCGACACCGTTTGTAGCCCTCGGCGATGTAGAGGACAATGAATTCGCGGAACCCGGGCATCGACGCCATCTCGTCGAACGACTCGACCCCCTCTTGGTAGACGGCCTCGCGCAGAAGCCGGAAACGGCGGGAATTGGCTTCAGCGGCCTTCTGGCGTGCGGCGGACGAAAATCCGCTGCCGGTTCCCACCCTCGAGATGGGGATGTCCCGCACCCAATGGTTCACCGTCGATCTCGAGAGGTAAGTCGGATGCGTCATTTGTACCGAACGCATGTTCGCAAACGGGTCGGATGGAAAAGACCGCTAGGTTGGTGCCATCTCCGACGTCCGCCCCCTCAACTCCGTCCACTACGACATCGCCGCGGTCAGCTCGCTCGGCGATGTCGTGGCCCCTCCCTATGACGTGATCGACGATGCGCAGCGGGAGGCGCTGCTCGCTCGCTCGCCGGTGAATGTCGTCGAGATCGATCTTCCCAAGGGCGGCGATGAATCCGACCCCTACACCCACGCCGCCGACACGATGGAGGCGTGGGAGCTCGAGGGCGTCCTCACCGCAGACAGGGAGCCCGCGCTCTGGGCCTTGACCCAGGACTACACCGCTCCCGACGGCTCCACCCAGACCCGCCACGGGATCCTCGCCCGCGTCAAGGTCGAGGACTATGGCGCCGGGCGGATCCGCGCCCATGAGCGCACGCAGCCGGGCCCGAAGCAGGATCGCCTTGACCTGACCCGCGCGACCCGGCACAACCTCTCCCCCATCTTCTCGCTCACCACCAAGGACGCGTGGTCTCTTGTCGAGCCCGCGACCTCAGGCGACCCGTGGGGCGAGGTCACCGACGACGACGGCACCGTCCACCGCGTTTGGCGCGTCACCGATCCGGAGATCCACTCCGCCGTCGCCGAGCGCCTCGCCGATGCCGAACTGCTGATCGCCGACGGTCACCACCGCTACGAGACCGCTCGCGCCTACCGCGACGAGATCGAGGGCGAAGGCGCTCACAGCTACACGCTGATGGCGCTCACCGGCCTCGCCGACCCGGGCCTAACCGTCTTCCCGACCCACCGCCTCCTCTCCGGCCTCGCCGACGACGCCGAGAAGCAGGCACGCCTGCGCGAGGGCCTCCGGGAGCTCTTCGAGATCGAGGAAGTGGAGAACGATGCCCTCGACCCGACCGGTGAAGACGGCACCGGCGTATTCGGCTACATCGACGCCCACCACCGCCAGGCCTTCCGGCTGCGTCTCAAGGACATGGCCGAGGTTGACCGCCTGCTCGCCGACAAGGCCGAGGCATACCGCCGCCTCGACGCGGTGATCCTGGAAGCCCTCATCCTCAAGGGAATCCTCGGCATGACCGAGGACGACATCGCCGCCAAGCGCGGGATCGGCTACGCCAAGGCCGGAGAGGATGTCCTCGCCCAGCTCGGCCGGGACTCCTACGACGCCGCCTTCGTGTTGCGCCCGACCCCGGTGGACGACGTCCGCGAGGTCGCGGCGGCCGGCGAGATCATGCCTCCGAAGTCGACCTACTTCTTCCCCAAACTCCTCTCGGGAATCGTCTTCAACCCGCTGAGCTGATGGCCACCGACCTCAAGCTCGGCCTCAACACCGGCTACTGGGCCGGACGCCCGCCCGACGGAATCGAGGAGACCATCGCCCACGCCGAGAGCCTCGGCTTCGACTCCCTCTGGACCTCCGAGGCCTACGGCTCGGACTGCATGACCCCGCTGGCGTGGTGGGGCTCGGAGACCAAGACGATGAGGCTCGGAACCGCGATCACGCAGATGTCGGCGCGCCAGCCCGCCGCCACCGCGATGGCGGCGATGAGCCTGGACCACCTGTCCGGCGGGCGCTTCGTCCTCGGCCTCGGCGTATCGGGCCCGCAGGTCGTCGAGGGCTGGTACGGCATGCCGTTTCAGAAGCCACTCGCCCGCACCCGCGAGTACATCGGGATCCTGCGGGACATCTGGGCGCGCCGCGAGCCCGTCACGAGCGACGGCCCCCACTACCCCCTGCCGCTCCCCGAGGGCACCGGCCTCGGCAAGCCGCTCAAGTCGTCGATCCACCCGCTCCGCGAGGACATCCCGATCGTCCTCGGCGCCGAGGGCCCGAAGAACATCGCCCTCTGCGCGGAGATCTGCGACGGCTGGATGTCGATGCTGTTCAGCCCTGAGCATGAGGACCTCTATCTGCCCTCGCTCGAGGAGGGCTGGGGCCGCGAGGATGCCCGCCGCTCTCGCGAGGACTTCGAGGTCGAGTGCATGGTTCCGATGATCGTCGGCCCGGATGCCGGAGCCTGCGCCGACATGCTCCGCCCCTTCTACGCGCTCTACTTCGGGGGCATGGGCGCGAAGGGCAAGAACTTCCACGCCAACGTTCCGATCCGGATGGGCTACGAGAACGAGGTCTCCCAGATCCAGGACCTTTACCTCGAGGGCAAGAAGACCGAAGCCGCGGCCCTGATCCCCCACGACCTGATCGACGCGATGTCCCTGATCGGCCCCCGCGAGAAGATCGCCGACGACCTCGCGAAGTGGCGCGAGTCGGTCGTCACCACGCTGCTGATCCAGGGGGACGACGAGCTACTCGAGACCGCCGCCCAGCTCGTCCTGGGCGCCTAGATTTCAGGCCTGGCGGGGAACGGCCGGATGAAGACCATCGGGCTTCTCGGCGGCATGAGCTGGGAGTCGTCTGCCCTCTACTACCGGCTGATCAATCAGGAGGCCGGGCGCCGGCTCGGCGGCCTCCACAATGCTCCGAGCGTGATGCTCACGCTCGACTTCGCCGAGATCGAGGAGATACAGCGAAAGAGCGACTGGGATACCGCCGGCGCCCGGCTGGCAGGCGTCGCACGACGCCTCGAGGAGGCGGGGGCCGAGCTCGTCGTCCTCGCGACCAACACGATGCACATCTGCGCCGACCGAATCGCCGAGGAGATCGACGTTCCGTTCATCCATATCGCCGACACAACCGCCGAGACCGTGAAGGCCGCCGGCATCGGGACCGTCGGACTGCTGGGCACGCGCTTCACCATGGAGAAGGATTTCTACAGCGGACGCCTGCGGAAGAAACATGGCCTCGACGTGCTCACTCCGGACGCAGGCGATCGCACCATCGTCCACGACGTCATCTACGAGGAGCTCGTCCGGGGCCTGATCGAGGACTCCTCCCGCTCCGTATTCCGGGAGGTGATCGCCCGCCTGATCGAGCGTGGCGCCGAGGGTGTCATCTTCGGCTGCACCGAGCTCTCGCTCCTCGTCGGCGAGTCCGACTCCTCCGTCCCGGTCTTCGACACCACCAGGATCCATGCCGAGAGCGCGGTCGCGATGGCGCTCGGCTCCGCGTCGTAGGATCACCGCATGGTCAAGATCTACACCCGAAAGGGAGACGACGGCACCACCTCGCTCTGGTACGGAGGGCGCGTCCCGAAGTCCGACGGCCGCACCGACGCGTACGGGACCCTCGACGAGGCGAACTCGATCCTTGGGGTCGCCCGCTCACTCTGCGGAGGAGAGGAACCCGAGCGCGGGCTGGCCGCAGACATCCTCCGGCTCCAAGACGACCTCTTCATCGCGGGGGCCGAGCTGGCGACGGCGCCCGAAGCATCCGATCGCCTCGAAGACGGTGTCAGCCGCGTCACCGAGGAGATGGTCACCTGGGCCGAGGAGCGGATCGATCACTACATGGGCCAGGTCGACCTCCCGCCGCAGTTCGTCATCCCCGGCGGCAACACGCTCTCCGCGCACCTCGATGTCGCGCGCACCGTCGTGCGGCGCGCCGAGCGCCGCATCTCTGCCCTGCACCAGGAGGGCGAAATCGCTTCGGAGACGCTCCTCCACCTCGTCAACCGTGCCTCTGACCTGATGTTCGCCATGGCCCGCTTCGCCGACATCGACGACCCGGTTCTCTTCGAGGGCCGAAGGCGCGGCAAGTGACATCCGCCGTCGCCCGCCGTCGCAAGAGCTACACGCACGATGTCGAGGTGGAGGGAGGCCACACCGTGGTCTTCGACGAGCCCGCGGAGAAGGGTGGCGACAACAACGGCCCCTCCCCCACCGACATGCTCGCCGCGTCGCTCGCCGCCTGCACCGCGATCACGATGGAGATGTACGCCGACCGCAAGGAGTGGCCGCTCGACGATGTCGAGGTGTCGGTCGAGACGGAGAAGGGCTCCGCGGCAGACCCTCGCTCGTTCACCGTGACGCTCCGCCTTCCGAAGGAGCTGTCCTCCGAGCAGGTTGACCGCCTGCGGGTGATCGCCGGCAAATGCCCGGTGCACAAGGCCCTGAGGGACGAGGGCGACGTCTCTATCGTCGAGCGCATCGAGCTGATCTGATGGACCTCGGCCTCGCCGGGAGGGGATGCGCTGTGACGGGCGCCGGTCGCGGGATCGGGCGCGAGACCGCGCGGATGCTCTGCGCCGAGGGAGCCGACGTCCTTCTCGTCTCCCGCACCGAGGCCGAGTTGCAGGCAGTGGCGCGGGAGCTGAACGACTCCGGCCCGGGCCGCGCCGCCAGCATCGCGCTCGACATCACCGACACCGGCTCCGGAGAGCGCATTCTCGGCGCCGCCGAGGAGCGCTTCGGCGCCCTCGACGTCCTCGTCAACAACGCCGGTATTGCTGCAAAGCGCAATCTCGAGGACGTCCCCGACGAGGACTGGCGCGCCCAGTTCGAGCTGAACGTGATGGCTCCACATCACGCGATGGCCGCAGCCCTCCCGGCGATGGCAGAGCGCGGCTGGGGCCGCGTGGTCAACGTCTGCTCGACCGCCGCGAAACGGCCATCGGCATCGATGCCCGAATACTCGGTCGCAAAGGCCGCCGAGCTGTCCCTCTCCCGCCTCTACGCGGACCGCTACGCCTCCTCAGGTGCCCTCGTGAACGCCATCTGCCCGGGCGCGGCGACCTCGGAGATGTGGATGGCCGAAGGCGGCATCCTCGACCAGTCGCGCGCCGAGGGCGAATCCCGCGAGGAGGCCCTCGAGGCCGCCGGGTCGAAGCGCCCCATCGGCCGGCTCGCCGAGGTCGAGGAGATCGCCTCGGCGATCGTCTTCCTTTGCTCGGAGCGGGCCTCCTACGTCGCCGGCGCCGCCTGGTCGGTCGACGGCGGGACGGTCCCGGTCATCATCTGAGCCGATGAGAGCGAGACTGGGCGCCCGGAAGCTGCTGCGAGAGTGCCCGGCGTTTCGCAACCTCTGCATCGCGCTCTCGCTCTCCGCGATCGGGACCGGAGCCGCGACCACGGCCCTGGTCCTCTACGTACAGTCGACGAGGGGCACCGGGATCGCGGTCGCCGTGTTCCTGATCGCGATCACGTTGCCACGACTGCTCGGGCCGCTGGCAGGATCGCTGGTGGACAGGCTGGACCTGCGCACGCTCCTGATCGGCTGCGACGCGGGTCAGGCCGTGCTCTTCGTCGGCCTCGCCCTGCTCCCTCCGTTTCCCGCGATCCTCGCGCTCTCTGCGGGAACGGCGGTGCTGGCGGCCGGCTACTCGCCGGCGCGAGGGACGTCGCTTCCGGCTCTCGTCGGCGATCAGAACCTGCTCGGAGCGAACGCGTTGGTCAACACCGCGCTGAACCTCCAGGTCGCCGTCGGGCCGGTGGTCGGCGGGTTGCTGGTCGCCCTGGGCGGCACCGGGGTGGCGCTCGGCATCAACGCCGCGACCTTCGCCGCTTCCGCCCTGATCTGCACGTCGCTCCCGTCACTTCCCGCGCAGGCTCAGAGCGGCCCTTCCGGGATGCTCGCGTCGGCTCGGCAGGGCGTGCGCTACCTCTTCAGCGACCCCGTGCTCCGCGTGGCCACCATCTCGCTGTTCGCGGTCGTGGCCTTCGCCGGCGTCGACGAAGTCGCCCTCGTCTTCTTGGTGCGCGACACGCTCGACGGCGGCGCGGTCGCCTTCGGCCTCGTCTCGGCGGGCTTCGGGGTCGGCCTGATCGTCGCCGCGGTGAGATTGACCAGGGGGACCACCATGCCCGCGGGAACGATCTACTGCGTGGGGATGGCGCTGACCGGAGCGGGCATCCTGCTGACGGGCCTGGCTCCGATCCTTCTGGCCGCCTTCGCCTTTCAGATCCTCGCCGGAACCGGCAACGGCATGGACAACATCGCCCACGACACGCTCATGCAGCAACTCGTCCCTCGGCCGATGCTCGGAAGAGTCTTCGGCACCGCGTCGAGCGCCGCCTACGCAGGTGCCGGCATATCGGCGGCAATCGGAGGCGTGCTCGTCGATGTGACGTCACCCCGGGCCGTGTTCATCGGCGCGGGGATCGGCACGCTGGTCACGGTCGCGCTTGCATCCCGGCGCCTGCGGGGCACGGGTGCCCGTGTCGCGGTCTGAGCCACAACACACGGGGTCGGCCTCAGGCCAAGGAGGTCAGCCCGACCACCACGTGGACGGGAAGCTCCGACGGGGTGAAGCCGTCGGCGATCAGGCCGGCGACCCGAGCGATGATCGCGGCCCGCTCGTCCTCGGGCATGGCCGCCATCCAGCTCATCGATCGGATGTGGTCGACGATCGCCTCCGGCCTCGCCGGCGACGAGGTAGTGACGCGAACCTCACGCGGTTCGGTCCAGCCCCCGGCCTCGCGCACCCCCTCCTGCCACGACGGCCCGTCGAAATACGGATGCTCGGGCCGTAGCTCAGCGATTAGGCCGCCGAGCTCATCTGCCCAAGACGCCCCGGTCCAATCGGGGATGGTCGCAATCACGGCCAGGCCACCTCCCGGGCGCAGGACACGGCGGATCTCGACGAGGGCGGCGGGCTGGTCGAACCAGTGGAAGCCGTCCGCGACCGTGACGGCATCGACCGAACCGTCGGCCAGCGGGATCGCCTCGGCGAAGCCCTCGAGAACGCGGTCGGCGCCGATGCTCGTGGCCAGGTGGTCTCGCATCTCGGCCTGCGGCTCGACGGCGACCACGTCGAGCCCCGTCGCCAGCAGCGCCCGCGTGAGCTTGCCGGTGCCCGCGGCGAGATCGAGGACCCGCGCATCGTTTCCGAGCCGCAACTCCGCAGCGAGGGCACCGACGGCGTCCGGAGCGTATTCGGGCCGGCCGCGCTCGTAAGCTTCAGCGACGTCGGCGAACCTGGCGGCGAGGGGATGGAGATCGGTCATGCGCGGCGGACCGTAGCCGACCCAACTTAGACAGAATGCCGAGGCCCTTGACCTCCTCGACCGACACGCTCCGATCCGCGCTGCTCACCCCCGAGACCGCCGCGGCCATGGATGCGCACGGCCGAACCGAGGCAGCCGTGCTCCTGCCGCTCTACGGCTGGCCCGAGAACCCCGGCCTGGTGTTCACCGAGCGACGGGCGGACCTGCGGCGCCACGCCGGCGAGATCTCATTCCCCGGCGGCCGCCAGGACGAGCCCGACGAGGATCTCCGCGCCACCGCGCTTCGCGAGGCCGAGGAGGAGATCGGCCTCCGCCCCAGCGGCGTCGAGATGATCGGCGCCCTGCCCCCGGTCGGCACCTTCGTCACTTCCTACCGGGTGCACCCCTTCGTCGGGCTGATTGCGCCGGACATCGAGTTCACCCCGCAGCCGACCGAGGTCGAGTCGATCCTCACCGTCACGCTCGCGGAGCTGCGCGACGCCCACAAGATGAAGCGCCTGATCCGCCGCGGCGTCCCGATCCGGACCCCCACCTACGCGGTCGGCGAGCAGATGATCTGGGGCGCCACGGCAAGGATCCTCGGCGAGCTCCTCGCACGGGTATAGCCGCGACTCCCCGAACGGGTGTTGGTTGTGGATCTAGGGGCGCCAGAGCGCCGCCAGATCCACAACGATCGGCTCGCCGGCCGGCCGGGTCGTAGTTGGATTTTACGGCCTGCCGAATCACCCCATCCCGATGGCGCGGGACGGAACCGGTAGAAATAATGCCCGTGCCGACCCCTCCCACCGAACCGGCTGACCTCGGCCCCGAGCATGCCCCGGGCCGCCACGGGCGGGCGCGAACGCTCGCACGCCGCCGCTCCGATGGCGAGCAGCTGACCGACTACGAAGGGCGCCTGCTGGCCGCGCACGTCGCAGCCTGCGAACGATGCAGGGAATGGACCGAGGCCCTCCCCTCACCGGTTGCGGCTGGACAAGCGACCCCCTCGCGAGATACGGTTGTGTTCGTGGACGCTTCAGGCGCCAGCGGGTCTGGGGAGGCCCGGCAGGAGAACTCAGAGGACGCCGATTCCGCGCGTCGGTCCGGTGTGACCCCGGTTGCCAAGGGCGAGGAGGTCGACGAGTCGGAGCTCGATGCGATGGGCCGGCCGAAGCGGCGCGCCGTCGTCGGCCAAGGCTACGGTCCCACGAAGGCCCGGCAGGTGCTCTCCTACGCGGCGGCGGTCGCCGTGATAATCGGGCTCTACTTCGGCGCGATATTCGCCGTCAGTAAGCTCGACACCGCCCCCGCCAACGACAAGCCGCAGGCGCCGTGGGCCCAGAAGGGCGCCCCCCAGACTCCGCCGCAGCGCTTCCAATAACCGCCCCGGCGCTCAGCCGACGAGGCTCGCCGCCGCATCGCGCATCGCCGTGAGCCAGACGTCCGCCTCATCCGGCCGAGCTTCGATGACCCGCACCGGAATCCGCCAGGTCGCCCCGGCTTTGCTCACTGAGGCGGCGCCCCCGCGAAGCAACTCCTGCGCCACCGCCCCAGCACCCTCATAGACGAACCCGCGCACCGGTGTGTCCACCAGGCGCTCCAGGAGTCCCTCGAGCCGTGATCCATGGATCGCCGCGACATCGTCCGGCTCTCCCGTCGCATTGCCGAGCAGCCAGAAGACGACCGCCACGTCCCCGACCTCGTCGAGGACCGTCCCCGGCTTCACGGGGTCCGCGACGACGGCCTGGAGCCCATCGCACTCGATCGCATCGAGCCGGCCAGCCGAACGCGTCGTGCCCCGCACGACCCAGCCGTCCTCGAGAAGCGCGCGGCCCAGCGCCCTCCCCCGGCCCCCGCAGCCAACGATCAACGCCCGTGCCACGAATCTCGCCTTGCCGGAGGGTCAGGCCCCGCCGAAGGGCCCGCGGCCCTTGAGACGGTTGAGCTCGTCCTCCTTGACCTTGTTGCGCAGGTCTCGCTCGGTCATCTCGGGTGCGCCCCGGCGCCGGCGCATCGCGTTCTGGGCGTCGATCATCTGGCGGATGTCGTCCTCCTCGAGCTGTGCCTCGACCTCGTAGGAGCGAGTCGGCTTCCAGTCGACGAGATCAGCGCCGCTGCCGGGATAGAAATGCCCGACGAGGACGAGGACGCCGATCAGGAACGCCAGCATCGCAAGCGTGCCCAAAATAAATCCCATGCACCGGCAGGATACCCTCGGCGTCATGTCCGCACCGGAATTGGCGAGCATCAACGGCGAGATCATCCCCACCGCCGAGGCCATGGTTCCGCTCAAGGACGACGGGTTCTACCGCGGAGACGGGGCTTTCGAGGTCATCAAGCTCTACACCGGGCGGCCCTTCGCGCTTCCCGAGCACGTCGAGCGGCTGAGCCGCTCCGCCGGGTCGCTCGAGCTCGAGTTCGACGTCGGCGGCTTCACACGTGAGATCGCCGCCCTGCTCGCGGAATTCGGGGACGGGGACGGGCAGCTCCGCCTGATCGTCACGCGTGGCGGCGCCCGCTACGCGATGACCGAGCCGCTCCCCTCCTATCCCGAGACCACGACCGTGGCCACGATCACCTACCAGCCGACGGTGATCCTCAACGGAGTCAAGTCGCTCTCCTATGCGGCGAACATGCAGTCCACCCGCCTGGCCCAGGCCCAG
>JBBSQE010000034.1:0-18044 GCA_038258095.1 Solirubrobacterales bacterium
AGCCCCTCTCCGCAGAAGAACACCCCGAAGCTCGAGAGCAGCGCCCCCACACCCCACTTGACTTCGGTCTCCGGGAGCTGCGCGAGGTGGCCGCGCAGAGCGAGACCGAAGCCGATCGTCACCACGAATGCGACCCCCGCCCCGATCAGCGCCGGAGCCGCGCTGCCGGGCTGCGATGCGATGACGCTGACGATGAGGACGATCTCGATCCCCTCGAGCAGCACTCCCTTGAAGGCGATCGCCCGGCCGGCCCAGTCCGCCTCCCCCTCCGGGGGAAGTGGGTCGTCCTCGAGATCCTCGATCGTCTCGTCGTACTCGTCTTGCGCCGAGGAGCGGGCACGGATGCCGGCGAGCCGCAGCGTTCCCTTGCGAAGCCATTCGAGGCCGAACAGCAACAACAGGGTGCCGATCACGAAGCGCAGCGAATCGATCGGGATCGCGGCGAGGATGCCGCCGCCGAGCAGCGCCGCTGCCGCCGCGCAGACCACGACGGCGGCGCCCGCTCCGGCGAGTGCGTCGCTCCAGCGCCTGCTGATGCCGACCGCGAGAACGATCGCCAGCGCCTCGATCAACTCAACCGAGACCGCGAGCGCAGCGGTCAGCGCGGCGAGGAGATCGTGCGTCATCCGGTGGGAGCCTAGTTGTGAACCGCCACCGCTCGGCTCCCGTGGATTGCACAGCGACACGCTCGCCTGCGCAACCTGAGCGAAAGGTGAATAATGGCGGGGTCAGCACACGCCGGAGCGCAAACCTATTAGGCTTCCCTAACACGTGGAAGCCCGCCCTCCGATCGAAGACGATCAAGCCCCGCACGGGATGGCCCTGAGCCGGCTCGTGTGGTGGCTCGCCGGACTTGGCTTCGTCGGCTTCCTCGTCTACCTCATGGCCACGGCGAAGACGGGGCCCGTGGATCCAGCCGAGGTGAAGGAGCGTCAGTCCGATGCCACGATCGTCTTCAACTCCGCGGCCATCGTCTTTCGCGAAGGGCTCGAGGCGGTCCTCATCTTCGCGGCCGTGACGGCCAGCTTCCTCGGGGCAAACAAGGTGCGCCGCCGGCCGGTCGTCGCAGGTGCGGGGATCGCCTTTCTCGCATCGGTTGCGACGTGGTTCATCGTCACCGCCCTGCTCACCCTGGCGTCTCCCCTCGGCCCCAAGCTCGAGGCGATCACCGGCTTCATCGCCATCGTGGTGCTGCTGGTGATCTTGAACTGGTTCGTCCACAACGTCTACTGGTCGGGCTGGATCGGCCGTCACCATCGCCAACGGCGAAAGCTGCTCGGGATGGCGGGGATCTCGGCGACCGTAGGCCTCGTCGCCCTGGGGTTCACGAGCGTCTACCGAGAGGGCTTCGAGGTCGTGCTGTTCCTGCAGGCCCTGAAGGTCAAGGACGGGAGCGCCGTCGTTCTCGAAGGCCTCGCGATCGGGCTGGCCGCAACCGCGGTGGTCGGCCTCGTCGTCTTCTGGCTCCACCACCGGCTCCCCTACAAGCGGATGCTGGTGCTGACGGGGGTGATGGTCGGCTTCGTCCTCGTGGTGATGATCGGAGGCACCGCGCTCTCGTTCGTCGAGCTCGGCTGGCTGCCCGACGCCCATACCCCGTTCACGGTCCCCGTCTGGATGGGAAGCTGGTTCGAGATCTACGACTACTGGGCGACGATCGGAGCCCAGATCCTCGCCGGTGGCTTTGTCGTCGGCTCCTATTACCTCGCGCGTTACCTCCAGGTCACCCGTCCGAGTCGGCGCGGCGAAGAGGTCGGGAGGGTGGCGGAGGCCGCGCCGGTTGTCGCAGCGACGCCTTCCCGGGGTGCCGAGGCAGCGCCGCCCGTCGCTTCCTAGCGTCGGTCGGTCCCGGTCTCGGCATCAGCGGACGATCCCGGGCTCAGTCGCATGCCCGGGTGCTCGTGCGGGGACCCGGTCGGCTCAGCCCCCGCTCCAGCAGAACCGGCGTCCCGCACACCTGCCCGACGACCCGGTAGTGCCGACGCATGAGACTTGCCGTCACCCCGCCGGCGTCGAGCCCGTAGGCGTCGGAGGGCTCCCATGCGGCCACCCACGTGGGACGGTCGTTCGAGCGCAGCAACGCGCGCAACCGCGGCTGCGCGTCTCCGAGCGTGCGCAACATCAGGCTCCACTCGTAGGGGTAGGGATTGCGGAGGCCGCTGTAGAAGTTGATGTTGGCCTTCGCGTAGCGGACGTAGATGGTGTCGCCAGGCTCGGAGCGGTCGCGGACGTACTCGCCGATGGCCTTGGCCTCGACGGCCGAGCCCTGATCGAAACCGGATCCGACCGCCGCACCTGCGAGGGCGAGGATGGCGAGAGCGACGGCGGTGAGGCGAGCTCCCCATCGCCCGGCGCCGGCAAGCGCGAAAGCCGCGGTGACCGCGGCGACCGGGGCCAACTCGATCAGATAGTGGGGCCAGTAGCTGCCGCCGAGCAGGACGCCGGCAAGTCCCGCGAGAGCCCACGCCCCGAGCGTCGCCTGGATGACGCGTCGATCACGAAGCCGCCGGAAGCCGACCGTCCCCAGGAGCAAGGCCAGCGCGAGCCCGGAGATCACCAGCGGGTGGAGGAGGCGGTCAACGAATCTCCCGAGTAGGCCACCGGCCGATCCGCCCAGGGCGTGCAGGCCGTCGATCCGAAAGCCGACGAGCGCATAGGCGGTCGTTCCATCCCTCAGTCCGGATACCGCCTCCCAGAGCTCCAGCCCCCCGAGGGCGAGGAGGACACCGCCGAGGTAGGCGCCCCCGAGCGCAGCCCAGCGCCTGCCATCACGTTCGAGGATCGCAAGCGCGGTCACGCATACGAACCCCGCGACCAGCGCGTCTCCGAACGACTGCTTGACCAGGAGGGCGCCGATCGCGAGCGAGCCGGCGGCCGCGAAGCAGAGGAGCGAGCTCTGCGGGCGCCGCAAGCCGATCAGCAACAGCAGGACGGACAGGGCCGAGGGCAGGCACGCGATCAGCTCGGCGGGCGTCATCACGGAGCCGAGGGACGGCGACGAGACGAGCACTGCCGAGATGAATGCCGCCCAGATACCGGGACGATGGCCCCCCAGCTCCCGGGCGATGAGGGATACGACGACCACCAGGAGCGCGGCCGTCACCGCTCCGATGGTCCGGACCGCCGTGGCCCCGCCGGTCTCCGCGGCGACGCGGAACACGCCCAGCAGCAGGGGCGGCCTGTCGATGAAGTAGAAACCGTAGAGATTCGGGCCACCGGTGTGCCAGTGGGCGGCGATATAGGTGAGCCCGCCCTCGTCGTTGCCTAAGGGAGCACCGAACCACGGCGCCCGCAATGCGACCGCCAGTGTCACGGCGGCCACGGTGCAGGTCAGGTAGCGGTGGGCCTCGACGGCTCGCGGCAGTCGCCGGGCCGAGAAGCTCGAACCTCGGCGCGGGAGCCGGGCGACCGGAGGTTGCGCGTCGCTCGAGGGGAGGAAGCTCACGCCGGCACGCTAATGCACACCGACATGAACGTCGCCTGAGAGCCCGAACGCCGGCGCCGGACCGGATCGGCTCAGGCTGCCGAGCCCGCGAGACTTGCCTGCCGGGTCCGCGAGATCGACGCCATGGCGATGCCGACGAAGCCGGCCTCGAGAAACAGGCTGACGATGCCTGAAAGCTCCCACTCACCTTCGTGGAAGCCGGGCAGGCCCGTCGTCCGCGAGAGCACGAAGCCGACGCCCATCCCGATCGCATCGAGCGCGCCGGCGCCCCAGGTCGCAGCGTCATCCCTGCGCCAGAGCCGCATCGCCACCAGGCCGCAGGCGATCGCCCCCAGAACGAACAACGCGCCGATGTAAGCCTGCTCCCCGAAGTACTCCGGGGCCAGGATCAGGTGGATCAGGCCGGTTCCGGCGATTGCCGCGGTTCCGGCCTTCCTCTGGTTGCTGATTTCCATGTCGCTCCTTCTTGGTTGGTTGCTGTTCGGCTCGGGGAACCGTCGACTGGACGATGGAGGCGAGTATTCAGCCGTGGCTGAGGGGACGATTGAAGTTCTCTCGCATCCCAAACGCGGGCCCGAACGCTCACCTTGTGACGCGGCTAAGGGGCGCGTGAGAGTTCTCTTAGAAAGGGTCGGCCGCGCCCCGGGGCACCTAGCATCAGCCGGGTGCGCATTCTTGTCATCGAGGACGAGCGGGCCATCGCCGATTTCATCGAGCGCGGCCTCACCGCCGAGGGGTACTCGGTCACGTGCGCCTACGACGGCCCGTCGGGTGAGGCCGGGGCCAACACCGGTGAGTACGACCTCCTCATCCTCGACCTGATGCTCCCCGGTAAGCCCGGGCTGGACATCCTGCGAGCCGTGAGAGTGGCCCGGCCCCATCTGCCGGTGATACTCCTGACCGCGCGGGCCGAAGTCGAGCAGCGCGTGGAGGGGCTCGACGCCGGCGCAACCGACTACGTGACGAAGCCGTTCGCCTTCGCCGAGCTGGCGGCCCGCGTGAGGGTCCACCTGCGGCTGCCCGACCAACCCGAGCCCACGACCCTCCGGACCGGAGATCTCGGGCTCGACCTCCTGCGGCGGGAGGTGACGCGCGGTGAGGAGAAGATCCGCCTATCGGCCAAAGAGTTCGAGCTCCTCGCCTACATGATGCGCCACCCGGGCCAAGTGCTCTCGCGGGAGCAGTTGCTGAGTGGCGTCTGGGGGTTCGACTACGACCCCGGAACCAACATCGTCGGGGTCTACATCGCCTATCTCCGCCGCAAGCTCGCACTCGACGGCCGGCAGGACCCGATCGAGACGGTCCGGTCGGTCGGGTACCGGCTCCGCGACGATGTCTGAGCGGCGGCGGACTCCACGGCTGGGGTTCCGCGGCAGGCTCGCGGCATCGATCTTCCTGATTCTCCTCGTGGCCCTGGGGGCGACGTTCGCGGCCGTTTACCGCGGAACGGGATCGGACCTGCGGAGGCGGATCGACGACGACCTCACGAGCGAGACCGCCGCGATCTCACAGCAGATCCAGGCGGTGGCTCCGAGCGGCCAGGATGCCGTCCGGGCACGTGCAAACGAGCTGGTCGCCTCCCGAACCTTCGGGCCGACCGCCCAGGTGGTCGCGATATCCGTGCCCGGCGCCGGGGTCGCCACCAGCCAACCGGAGCTTCTCGGGTTCGCAGGCCAAGACGAGGAGGGTGAGGACAGCGCGGCCGAGGAGGGCAATGGGGTGCGCATTCTCTCGGCCCCACCCGGCTTCGCCGACGTCGATGTCCACGAAGCCGGGCGGGTTCGCGTCCTGACCGTGCCCGTCACGGAAGGCGGCCGTACCGTCGCGACGATTCGGGCGGGAGAGCCTTTGGCCCCGGTAGACCGAGCCCTGGACGGCCTCAACGGGACATTCCTCCTGATCGGCGCGATCACGCTGCTGGCCGGCGCCGGCGCCGGCTACGCGCTGGCCACCCGCACGGCGAAGCCGCTGCGGAGCATGTCGCGCGTCGCCGGCGAGATCGATGCCGGCGAGATGGGATTGCGGATGGATGGCGCCGGCCGCAGCGACGAGGTCGCACATCTCGCGCAGTCGTTCAATCACATGCTCGAGCGCCTGCAGGAAGCATTCGACCGGGAGCGCTCGTTCGTCTCCGACGCCTCCCACGAGTTGCGCACACCACTCACGATCATCCGCGGGCAGATCGAGGTTCTCGCCCGGGAGCCGGACCCCGGCAAGGAGGATGTCGACCGGACGGCGAGTCACATCACGGCTGCGATCGGCCGGATGCAACGCCTCGTCGATGATCTCCTCCTCCTGGCCGCGACCGATGAGGGGATCCGGCTCGAGCCTGGGCCGGTCGTTGTCGCCGATCTGCTCAACCTGCATCTGGAAGCGTTCTCGGGGGTCGCCGACCGCGAGTTCCGTCCCGGAGAGATGCCGCCGGGGACCGTCGATGCCGATCCCGACCGACTCGGTCAGGTGCTTACGAACCTCCTGTCCAACGCGGTCGACCACACCGACGAGGGAGGGACGATCGCCGTCTCAGCCAGGGCACGAGGAGGCCTCCTGGTCGTTGACGTCGACGATGACGGCCCCGGCATCCCGGTGGCCGAGCGGGAGCGCGTCTTCGACCGGCTCCACCGCACCGACTCGTCGCGGGCGCGCAGGAGCGGGGGCAGCGGGCTCGGCCTGGCGATCGCAAGAGCGCTGGTCGATGCGCACGGGGGACGGATCAGCGCGGGCGAATCGCCGCTCGGTGGAGCCCGGATCGAGTTCGAGATTCCCGGTTACCAGGCCTAGGCACGGGGCCACGGCTCACGCCTCAGCGAGAGCAAGCGCCGCGAGCGCCTCGACACCCTCGCGCGACTTCGCCACCGCGAGAAACCGCTTGGCGTGGCAGAACAGCGCGTCAGCGACCCCGGTGACACGGGTCAGATCAGCGTTCTCCAGACCCGCCCAGGACGACGGGAGATCACGACGGTTCTCGAAGGTGCCCAAAGTGACCGGAACCGTCTCGAGGCCGAATCCCTGGCGCTTAGGGTAAATGACGAAGAGCGCGTCCGGCGCCTCGGTGACCACGACCTGCTTCCAGGGCACGTTGTCGGGCAGCTCGACCAGGCGCGGGTCCTCCGCAGCGGCGATCGCATCGCGGACGATGCGCACCGCCCGGCCGCCCGCCGCGGCCGATGCGATCTCCCGGCTGAGGATTCCGCTCGCCAACTCGACCGCGGCGTCGAAGCGCTGCCGCTCCTCCTCGACCGTCAGCTTCTCGTCCCAGTGCGCGTTGAATCCGCCGACCACGGCGTTGACCGTCATCGGGCGCACACCTTCGACCAGCGACTGGGTGACCTGCTGGCCGGTGCCGTTGGCGTCTACCGCCGCCACAAGCGTCTCCTCGATGACGTCGGCGACCTCCTGATCGCCGCCGCAGGCCCGGGCCCCGAACTCACGCCAGATGAGGCCGAAGGATGCGTATCCGACGCCGTTTTCCCGGGTGAGGTCAAAGTCGCGCTGGTGGTGGTCGAAGTCCCCGGCCGCGGGGTCGTACCTGAAGCCGACGTCAACGCGCACATCGGCGGCGGCCAGGGCCTCGCGGTCGCGAGTGCGAACCACCTCGACCGCCTCGTGGAGCAGGCCGAGAGCCGCGACGGCGAACACCTCGTCGGCGTGGAAGGACCCGTCATGAGTTGCGACCTGCATTTGACCCGAGGACCTTAGGGCCTATCTCGCTGGGGGGCGTGCGATCACCTACCGAGATGGGTCCTCAGTCCCAGGCCCGCCTCGCCGGCTACCCCTGGCGCGACCGGCGTACGTTTCACCCTGACGGTCATGGTGTTGGTTACGTCGGTCACGCCACGGAGGCCGCGGTGGGGCGAAGATGCCTTCGTCGACGGCGAGGTCGCGGCGGAGCAGGTCGAGGGCTTTGGCACTTCAGCCCCCACCGTCACGCCGAAGAGCTCGCCTATTCTCCGGCGGGCCGAACGCTCACGATCTCGAGCCTCCGGCTCCCTCCTCTCGGCGGCTGAATCTCGACGATCTCTCCCACGCCACCTCCGATCAGCGCCTGACCGATCGGAGAGCCGGCGGAGACGACGTTCACACGCGGGGCCTCATGGCCGCCGACCAGCTCGTGCTCGGTGAGCTCGCCGCTGTCGGGGTTCCTGACTTCGACGATGGTGCCCACGGCCGCCTTGCCGGTGAATGACCCTCGGTCGACGATCTCAGCCTTCTCGAGCAGCTCCTCGAGGCGGCCGGCATGGGCGGCCAAGACCGTTTCCTCCTCCTTGATCTGAAGGTAATCATCGTTCTCCGTGGGGCCACCGAATCCGCGTGCTTCCCGCAAGCGCTGAGCCATGCCGCCCTCGAGCTCGCGGCGGATGAGTTCGAGCTCGGTGCTCAGCACCCGCTCGCCGTCGCGAGTGATGATGACGCCCGGCCGCCCGGCCGGAGCGCGAGAATCATCGCGCGGATTGTCAGAGGCAACGGACTGTGTCTGTGCGGTGGTGGTCATGGTGGAATCCTTGCCTCTTCCGGAGACTCCGGCTATGGGCTCAAAGACCCATCTGTCCCTCGAAGCGGAGGGCGCCAGGAGGATTGACTGTTCGCCTAATCCACCAGCGCTGTGCCGAGCAGGACGAGAACGAGTGTGAGAACTCCGATCCCGGCACGGAGGCCTGCGGCGACCAGAGCACCCCGCTTGACCCGGGCGTCAAACTGCCCGCCCGCGTCATCATCCAGCGCCCGCCGGCGCAGCCGTGTCATCGCTCGTGCCTGGGTCATCCCGGCGAACGTCGCGACGAGCAGGGCGAACGCGACAACCGCGGCGGCGACCATCAGCCCGTCCCACGGATGACCCTCGAGAAGGAGGGCTCCGCTGGCAAGTGCGACCAGGAGCGCAGCACTGCCTACAATCCCATAGGTGCGGCCGAGAGAACGCAGGAACGCGACCCGCTGGGCGGGTTCGAGGGTTCTGGAGGCCACTCGGGCGACCACGAAGATCGCCACCATGCCTCCCACCCAGATCGAAGCAGCGATCGCGTGCACCGCGATCAGTGGTGCGGAGACTTCAGCGCTCATCGGCCTCCGCGCCGGCAGAAGTCGCTGATCTACCTCGCGGCCCTCGCTCCGTCACGCCGCCCGTGTCAGTGCCCGAGGATGATCGTCCGCGTGATCCTCCTGGCCTCGGTTGATGATCATGACCGGTCGACTGGCATGGTGAACCACGGCGCTCGAAACACTCCCGAGAAGCATCGAGCGCATGTTCGAAAGCCCCCGGGAGCCCATGACGATTATCGCGGCGTCGAAATGCTCGGCGGCCTCGTTGATCGCCTCCCAGACCGGGCCATGGCTCTTGACGGCGGTGGACTCGGCGCTGAGCCCGGCTTCGGAGGCCAGGCGGGTCCCCTCCGCCGCGATGCGCGAACCATCCTCAGCGGCAGCGTCATCGACCTCGGTGAAGTTGGCCATTGCCATGGCTCCCGACCAGGCGAAGCTGCCGAGGCTCGAAAAGGCCTGCCATGCGGTCACGACAACGACGTGCCTGCCGGGGAAGAGGTCGCCCGCTTCGGCAATCATGTGCTTCGCGTCCTCGGAGCCGTCGTAGCAGAGGATGATCGGACGGGGACTGGACATGGCAAGAACCTCCTTCGTTGGTGTGCCTGCGACTGGGTGACTCATGCTCGATCTTCCTCGCACTCCGCACCGTGCACCATGGGTTTGACTACCCATAGGGGTCGGGACCCCTGCCCGAGGGGGACTCAACGGGAAGGTCGAAGCGTCAGGCGGAGGCCTTCGGCTCCACTGGAGACGGGCTGACCGGCTCTGGACCGGCGGATGTCGACGAGAAGGTCCGGGGACCCCCAGCGCCTGTAGCGATCGGCATCAATGAGGAACGGAACGCCTCCGACCTGGCCCAGTTGTATCTCATTGATCCGGGGTGGAAGTTGCGCCTCGCTGACGTAGCTGGCGGCATCGCCTTGGAGACGGTCGCCCGACTGTCGCAGGGCGACCACGTGACGGGTGCCGCGAAGGCGCATGATTGCGACGATGGCCGCGGGGGTCGCGACGACGGTCCCGATCTCGGGGGTTTCGCGACGCCCACCGTTTGGGAATCTGAAGTCCCCACGGCTCACTTCCGATCCAGCGGCCTCGGGCAGCAGTGCTCGCAGTTCCTCGATCGCCAGCTCGAGCTCACGGACACCAAACGTCGATCGCTGGGTCCACGGCTGCGAATCGGCTTCGCACCCAACATCACTCTCAACCGAGAGGAGAGCCGGCCTGTCCGAGGTTTCGATCATGTCATCAGCGTCGCGTATCCCAGGACGAAAAACCATGGGGACCAAGACCCATTCGCTCGCTTCCCGGGGGCTAACCTCTCGTCCGCTCGACCTCACACCTGTCCGAGGGCAAGATGCTGAAAATCGTCCTGAAGCCAGGATTTCAGGTCTGTGATCTCGGCGTCGCCGACGGTGTCACGCTCGGTAATCCGCGCTTCAAGGCCTTGGCGAGGACGACCGCGTCATTGAACTCTGTGTCCTTGGCCGAGTAGACGAGCGTCAACTTCCCTTCGCGAGCAAGCCGCCGAAGGCGGGCCAACGCCGGACGATGTTGTCGAAGCTCCTCAAAAAAGCGCTCCTCAAACTCGGCGAAGCGGGCGGGATCGTGCCCGAACCACCTTCGCAACTCGGCACTCGGCGCCAGCTCTGGTTTCCACTCATCGAGCATGGCGCGCTCTCGCGACACCCCTCGCGGCCAGAGTCGATCGACCAGAACCCTGTAGCCGTCGGAGGGTCGAGCAGGGTCGTACGCCCGCTTGAGGCGGATCGTCATTGCCCCGTTACTCACGAAGGGTCCTCGGAAGCGACTTCTCGATCGGCGCGCCGACGAGGTTGCCCCACTCGGTCCAGGAACCGTCGTAGTTCTTGACGTCGGCCTGCCCGAGCAGCTCATGCAGCACGAACCACGTGTGGGCCGAACGCTCCCCGATCCTGCAGTAGGCGATCACCGAGCGGTCATCGCCGAGCACGTCCTCGCTCCCGTACAACTCACGCAGTTCGTCGGCGGATTTGAATGTCCCGTCTTCGTTCACGGCCTTCGACCAGGGGACGGAGGATGCGCCGGGGATATGGCCGCCACGCTGGGCTCCCTCCTGCTCGTAGCCGACCATCGTGATCAATGCGCCCGCGTATTCCTCGGGGCTGCGCACATCCACGAGCTTCGTACCGTCGTCGAGGCCGGCTCGAACCTCGTCGCGGTAGGCGCGGATCGAGTCATCACCCCGCCGAGCCGTGAATGTCTGCGCTTCATAAGCCGGAGCTTCCGGGGTCGTCTCGCGACCCTCGGCGATCCATTTCTCGCGCGGACCGTCCATCAATTTGATCCTGTCGTGGCCGTAGTAGACGAAGTACCAATAGGCGTAGGCAGCGAACCAGTTGTTGCGGTCGCCGTAGAGGACGATCGTGTGGTTGTTCGAAACGCCGCGACTCCCCATCAGTTCGCTGAATGCGTCCGGATCCAAGAAATTGCGGTTGACCTGGTCCTGTAGGTCAGCCTGCCAGTTGAATCCGATAGCACCCGGAATATGCGCCTCGGCATAGAGGGCTGGATTCTCGTCCACCTCGATGATGCGGATCGATTCGTCATCCAAATGTTCGGCGACCCAATCGGTGTCGACCAGTACGTCCTTTGCATAGTTCAACTCAACCTCCGGGGGTCGTTGATGTTGCCTTCTTTGTGGGGCAGAAGCCTTGGAAGCCAAAGGTTCCTGAAGGTCGGCCGAGGGCGGACATGGCGCGAGCCTCCTTTGGTTGTTGGGCCGACTCGCAGAAAGTGGGTCCTTTCAGGATCCTCCTCGCATCGGGATGCCTGCACCATGGGGTTGAATGCCCATTGACGCGTAGGCTTGCGGCGAGGAGAGTGAGCTGATGGGATCGGCGGGCAATCAGACCGTGATCGACGGGACCAAGGCCCTGCCGGGTTCGCTCCGCTCGGGCCCGGACAAGCGGCTTCCACTCCTTTGGCGGGCTTTTTTCGCCAGCGCGATGATCATGGTCGGCGCCGCGGCGCTCCTCGTCCTCACGCCGGTCACGATCCACGCGTCCGTCACCTCGGGTCAGTTGGGGCTGATTCTCTCTGGGCTCGCACTGATGCTGCTTGCCAATCTCTGGATGCTGAGGAGAGTCCTGGCCCCGCTCAGGAAGCTGACCGCGCTCATGAAGCAGATCGACCCCGACCGGCCAGGTGAACGCGTCACTGACATCGGGGCCTACGGTCCCGATGTGGCCGCGCTGAGCAACGCCTTCAACCGAATGCTGGACCGCCTCGAGCGCGAGCGAAACGAGAGTGCCCGCGCTGCGTTGGAGGCTCAGGAGGGTGAGCGTCAACGGCTCGCCGCTGAGTTGCACGACGAGATCGGACAAACCCTCACCGCTGCTGCGATTCAGATCGAGCACGCTGCCGACAGCGGCCACGACTCACCGGCTGATCTACGTCGCATCGCCGCCGTCGTCCGCGGAAGCCTGGACGAAGTTCGGCGCATCGCTCGTGAGCTCAGGCCGGAGGCGCTGGACGACCTCGGCCTGGTCAACGCCCTCATCTCCCTCTGCTCCCGCCTCTCCTCACAGGGGGACCTGCGAATTGTGCGTCGGATTCAGAAGCTCCCCGACCTTTCACCGGAATTGGAACTGGTCATCTACCGAATAGCGCAGGAAAGCCTGACCAACGTCGTTCGCCACGCCCAGGCTTCGCAGGCGACGTTGAGCCTCAATGCGACGCCCCACACGGCAACCCTTTCAATCGTCGACGACGGCCGCGGCCTGCCCCCCGACCTTCCGGCCCGCACTGCCGGGATCAGCGGTATGCGGGAGCGGGCCCGACTGGCCCACGGGAAACTGGAAATCGACTCGAAGCCGAGCCACGGTACGGCTGTCACCGTCGAGCTGCCCTGGGAGGCACCGGATGCCAGTCCCGCTTAAGACAAGGATTCTCCTTGCCGACGACCACGTTGTCGTTCGAGACGGCTTGCGCATGGTCCTCGATGCGGCCCCGGATCTCGAAGTCGTCGCCGAGGCCGGCGACGGTGCCGAAGCTGTCGATCTGGCGCTCGCAGGCGGGATCGACCTAGTCATTCTGGACGTCTCGATGCCGCGCATGACCGGTCTGCAGGCCGCCAGGGAGATCGCTCGCAGGAGTCCCGAGCTGCGAATCCTCATGCTGTCGATGCACGAGAATGAGCAATACCTGTTCGAGGCGTTGAAGGCGGGGGCATCGGGATACGTGCTGAAGTCGGTTGCGAACCGTGATCTGATCGAGGCCTGCCGAGCGACGATGAGAGGCCAGCCCTTCCTATATCCGGCCGCGGTCACCACTCTGGTCCGTGACTACCTCGACGGAGCGCAGCGAGGAGAGGCGGCCCCTCGGGATCCTCTGACCCCGCGCGAGCTCGAGGTCGTGAAGCTGATCGCGGAGGGGCACACGAGCGAGGAGATCGCCCAGATGCTGGTGATCAGCAAGAAGACGGTCGATCGCCATCGAGCCAACATGCTCGAGAAGCTGGGCATGCGAAACCGGGTCGAGCTGACTCGCTACGCGATCAGGCGCGGGCTCGTCGAGCCCTGAGCGTCCGGTAGCCCGCTGACAGAACTTGGGTTCAAACACCCATGGCTGCTGCAGAAGAACCGGGCAATGGTTGGGACATCGAAGTCCCTTCAAGGGATACCAACCCTGATCGAGGAGGTTCCGATGTATCAAAGTCCCCAGCAGCCCGGTCCGACACGAGTCAACCTCTCGCCGACCTCCGCTCGGCTGCGGGCTCGCTGGCTCTCAACGCGCGCCCAAATCGGTCAAACGAGGCTCGACAGGGAACTGGCATCGGGTGCGAACCCGGATTCTGACCCTCTCCTGCAGGCGCGAGCGCGCCACCTGTTGTCCCGAGATGCGCGCGAACAGATCGCCTCAACCATTGACCGGATCCTTCGTCCGAGCGACCGAGCGGCGCTCTACAGCGCGCGGGTCCCAGTCTGCTCTCCGGCGGTTCGTGAGGCGGAGCCCGCCCTGGCAATGCTGGCCGATCGGTTGAGAGCGTACTTTTCGATAGATGCGCAGGGTGTGGCCAAGGCTCAGATCCTGCTCACGGATGGGAGCGGGCCGCTTTACAACCCGAACAGCACGTCCGATGTGAACAGCGCCGCCCACGGTGCGCTGGCTGCGCTCGACGTTCGACCGACAGGTTCTACGCGGAGCCGGACACCCATCCGAAGCCGAAGCGAGTTCGTCGCCTCGCACGGCTAGAACCGCGGCGGCGCCCTGCGGCGGGGAGCTCAGGGACCGCGGCTTCCTCAATCGTCCGAATCCCTGACCTCCCAGTTCCAGACCGCCGGAGGGTCACTGGCCGGAAATGACCCATGACCAGTTTCATCGACGGTGGGCCGGCTGGACGGCTTCGGTTGTTGCGGGTCTTCGGAGCCCAGAGGCTCGTCGCCCGGGTCTTCGGTCTGCGGTTCCGGCTCGATCATGGGTTCAACGCGCAACCGTCGGCGCCGACGGGGCTTCTTCTGAGAGCACCGAGGGCTCGACGCCAACCAGGCGAAGATCCCTCAGCAACTCGGTCAGGCCCTTGTGGTCGAATGGGGACGCTGATGACGCCATGCAAAGCTCGATCTGCCATCCAACTCCCGTCTCGTCATCGATCCCCTCCCGACTGAGTCGCCAAAGACAGCCGGTCATCTCGGGGACACCATCATAGATACGTGTGACTTCCTCGTTCAGCCACCTCTCCATCTCCGCGGGTGCGACGCGGGAGCATGGACGACAGCGAATAGCGATTTGGCTCATGGATTGATTCTCACCGGTTCCCTCACCGACGCCAATGGGTGTCCCTATCCATTCACGCAGCACAGAAGTCGTCATGCCCCGGATGCCTGGGCCGTGAGGAATGCGTGCAGGCTTTCGTGGTCCTCGCGGCAGGCCGGGCAGCCCAGGAGGTGGGTGCGCAGGCCGGGGAGGCGCGCGTCGACGTCAGCCCCGTCGATCTCGAGCTCCACGAACTCGTCGAGGAGCTCGAAGCATTGCTCGCAGCTGACCTCCTGGCCGGTCGGGCCGAGAATGCGCTCGAGCCGAGCGTTGAGATCGTCTTCGCTTCGAGTCATCTCATCCTCCTCAGTCAACTCCATCCGGTTGCACGAGCCCGGCCTTGGCCAGCTCCCGTCGGAGCTTGCGTCGAGCGTCGTGCAGGGTTTTGTAGAGAGCTCCGCGGCTGGTGTCGAGTCGCTCCGCGAGCACGTCGACCGGCACCTCATTCAGCGCCAGCGCGACGAACACCTCGCGCTGGTGCGGCGTCAGCACATCCGCGACGGCGTCCCCCAGGACAGCGAGAAGCTCCGCTCGCTCCAGCTCCTCGTGGGCCGTGCTGCCGCCGGCGGCGAAGGTGTCCCAGCCCTCTGGCTCGAGCACCACCTCGCGACCCTGCCAGGCTCGCCGGCGCAGCTTCACTCCGGCTTCGAGAAGAGCGAACTTGTAGGCCCAGGTGGTGAACCGGTTGGCGCCGCGGAAGTCGTCGAGCTTCCCGAGGATCGCCATCAGCGCGTCATCCGCGGCCTGCATCGCGATGTCTTCGAGCTCCTCGCCGCGCACGTGGGAGAGCGCGGCTCGCCTGCGGCCGAGCTCAAAGCGGGAGGCGCGCAGCAACAGGTCATGGAGCTTGGAGACCGCCTCCCGACGCTCCGGGCCCTCCGCGCGAAGCGCCGAGAGCCACGCCGCCGATTGGACACCCGCCGGGGCGTCGCGGTCCTCCAATACACGAATCATCGCCGGCTGAGCATATTCCAGGCCAGCGGTGCCGGTCGACATCAGGGACCCAGGCACTGGCTTCGGCGATGGGCGGGTGGCGGGGCTGAGAACCTGGGGCATCGTCTCGTTGGCGACGTTCGGCGCTGAGGTCTTACCCGGCGAGGCTCAGAAACTCCTGCCTGGTACGCGCATCGTCTCTGACTGCTCCGCGCAGGGCCGACGTGACGGTCAGGGCGCCGGGCTTCTGCACCCCTCGCAACGACATGCACAGGTGCTCCGCGTTGATGATCACGCCCACGCCTCGCGGGTTCAGTCGATTCTCGAGCCAATCGGCCACCTGCGCGGTCAACCGTTCCTGGATCTGCAGGTCGTGGGCGAAAAGGTCGACGACGCGGCCGAGCTTCGAGAGGCCGATGATCTGCTCGCCGGGCAGGTAGGCGACGTGGGCGGTGCCGTAGAAAGGCAACAGGTGGTGAGCGCAGAGCGACTGGAAGGGAATGTCGCGGACGCAGACGAGCTCGTCGTAACCATCCGGATTCGGAAACGTGGTCGCCTTGAAGGGCGTCGGCGAAAGCAGTTCCGCGTAGGCCCTCGCCACGCGGCGTGGCGTCTCGCGCAGATGCTCGGAGTCAACCTCCGCACCGAGTGCGGTCAGCAGGTCGGCGGCGGCTCGCTCGGCTGCCTCGAGGTCGACGGCGTCAATGACAGGCGATACGCCGTTTCGACGGCCCGCGACGAGCGACGCCGCGGCTCCGTTTCGAGGGGTGCTCATCCGTCGTCAGCCGGCGCCGCGCCCAGCTCGGTGAGGGCCACGTCGGGATCGGCGAGCCGCTTGGGATCGATCTGCCGGCGGGATCGAATCAGCTCCTGGATCGTCTCGTTGACATCCCAGACGTTGAGGTTCATGCCCGCGACCACGGCCCCCGCCCGAAGCCAGAAGGCCATGAACTCGCGTTGGTCGACATCACCGCGAAACACGACCTCGTCCCACTCCGTCGCGTAGCCCGAGTACTCCATGCCGATCTCGTACTGGTCTGAGAAGAAGTAGGGAGTCTCCTCGTAGGACACGTCCTGTCCCAGCATCGCCCGGGCAGCGACAGGTCCCTGCTTCAGTGCATTTGCCCAGTGCTCGACACGAACGTGGCGCCCATAGAACGGGTGCTCGGCGTTGGCGATGTCCCCAGCGGCGAAGACGCCGGGTACGCTGGTCTCGAGGCGAGCGTTCACCACGATGCCGTTGTCGATGGTCAGGTTGGCGCCCTCGGCCAGTCCGGTCCGCGGCGCCACCCCGATCCCGACGACGACGAAGTCGCTCTCGATCGATGCGCCATCCTGGGTGGTCACGCGCTCCACCGCTTTGCCACCCTCGAAGCGCTCGACCGTGGTCTCAGGCAGAAACTCAACGCCGTGCTCGCGGTGAATATCGAGGTAGATCTGACCGACCTCGGGTCCGAGCACCCGCTCCAGCGGCAGCGCCGCCATTTCGATCATCGTCACGTCGCATCCCTTCTGCCGGGCCGAGGCCGCGATCTCAGCCCCGATCCATCCGGAGCCCACGACCACCAGCCGCCGGCCAGACTCGACCTGGCGCCCGATCCGCTCTGAATCAGCAAGGGTGCGCAGGTAGTGGATTCCGTCCAAATCCGACCCCGGCGCGTCCAGGCGTCGCGGCACCGCGCCGGTGGCCAGCAGCAGTCGGTCATAGCCGAGATGCCGATCGCCCTCGAGCATCACCTCGTGCATGCCCGTGTCGAGGCCGGTCACCCGGGTGGAAGCCAAGAACTCGATGTCGTGATCGGAATAGAAGCTCTCGGGATGGACATACGGCCCGCTCTCGGCCTCGCCCCGAAGGTACTCCTTAGAAAGTGGTGGGCGCTCGTACGGTCGCTCCGGCTCGTCGCCGATCAGAACCAGGCGGCCGTCGAAGCCCTCCTCGCGCAGAGTCTCTGCCGCCTTTGCTCCGGCCAAGCCGGCGCCGACGATGACGAACCTCTGAGATTTGGCACTCATTTGTTCCTTTCCTTGGCCCTGGGCATGAGCCGACTCTTCCGCGTCCTTTGGCCCATCTCTCCAATTAGCATCCACTCGGGCCTGGTTCTTACGTCGGAACCGTCGAGATGATTGATTCCTGTTCAGCGTGCAGCCGGGTGTGCGATGGATCGGAATCGGTCATCTAGGTAAGAAAACGGCTGCGAAGCACAGCTAAGAACCTGGCAACAAGGAGATGAACCTGATGTGCAATCGGACGTTTGACCTCGGGACGTTTGACCTCGGGACGGCGCGAGGCCCGAGGAGCTTCGCGTGAGCGCTCACACGCTGACGGTCGACGAGCTCGAGCGCTGGGAGTTGTTCGGCGCTCACTGGCGCGCCGTGGAGATCTCTGACCAGCGAGCCGTGGTCGACCTATGCACGTGTACCGGTGCGCCGGTCGAGCGCCGCGAATCCGACGACCCGGTGCTCATCGCCTACGTGCGCTCGGAGCAAATGCGAGGAACGTCAGATTGAGGGCTCGTCAGAGAGCTTGGGCTCGTCGGAGAGCTTCGACTCCATGCGGGACAGCAGCTCGTCGTAGGAGGCGCAGAAGGATTCGATGCCCTCGCGCTCCAGCTCGCTCGTGACCTGCGCAAGATCGATGCCGGCAGCCTCCAGGTCGGCGAGGACGCGTTCCGCATCGGTCGGCTCCCGGTCGAGGCTCGAGCTCACCTCACCGTGATCGGCGAAGGCGCGTAGCGTCTTCTCGGGCATCGTGTTGACCACCCCCGGTGCGATCAACCGTTCGACGTAGAGCACGTCCGAATAGGCTGGGTTCTTCGTCCCGGTGCTGGCCCAGAGA
>JBBSQE010000035.1:0-17907 GCA_038258095.1 Solirubrobacterales bacterium
GGAATCGATGTCAGCGACGAGGGTCCCGGATTCGAGGGCGACCCCGAAGCGCAGTTCGCCCGACGCAGCTCCGGAGACGGAGGCCGCGGGATCGGCCTGAGCCTCGCGCGCTCGCTGGCGCGCTCCGAGGGGGGAGACCTGATCGTCACCCGGGCGCGGCCACATCCCCAGCTGACCCTCCTGTTGCCCCATCCCTGACCCCGGTGCGCCGGCGCTCTTTCGCTGGCTCAGGTTGGCCGGAGAACAAAGCTGAACGGGCTCCCGCGCTTACCCTCCCACCCGACTCTGCAGCACCAGCGCCCATGCGAGGCGACCGAACGCCCCCGCGCTGCCGGCGACACGCACCAGGTTCCACGCCTCCCATCGCGCCGCATTGAAGGCAGCACGAACCTGCTGGATGTCGATCTTCGCCGGGTCGCCAGCCGACTTGATGGCGTCATTCAGAGGGACATGCACGGCCATCGTCACGGCAACGACCACCACCTAGAGCACGAGGGCAACCGCGACCCACGGGAGCGCGGGCCGACCCCGGTTGAGGACAAGAGCCGCGAGCGTCGACATGAGCGCCCCTCCGTGAACGCCCCTCCGAATGCCCCGACCATGAACCACGGGTTGATGATCGCCCGATCGATCTCCTGGAACGCGGTGACGAAGGTCCGGTCGTCGGTGCGGGCGAGGCCCCGCATCACCGTGTGCGCGTAGAGGACGAAGACGCCGGCCGCAAGGCCCATCGTCAGCGTTGCGACCATCAGGGAAATGGTGCCTAGCGTGGGTTCGGACATGGTCCGGTCTCCGTAGGCTCGCACCTTGGCAAGCGTTGGCTGATCCGGATGGCCGCATGGCCGCCGGCTCCGCTGAATTCCCGCACATCCGATCCCAAGCGCTCGGATGTCCACGAAAGCCGGACATCACCTGGCTGGGATCATCGTCGACCAGCGAGCGATCCGTCCACCGCCCTCGATCGCAGATCGGTGCCGCACGAGCCGCGCCGGAGTGGTAGAACGGTAACTGCGGTGAGGAGCAGGCGGGCGAGAGAAGCGGTGATGAGCCGGGCGGGCGCGGTGATCTGCGCTGCGTTCGCGCTCGTCGTCGCAGCCCCGGCAGCAGACGCTTCCGTCTTCGACGCCCACGGCAGCGCGCGTCAGGTCTACGTCACCGGCCTCGCGCCCGGGGCGAAGATGTCGCTCCTCGACCGCAGGGGCAAGTTCGTCGCCAGACGAAGCGCTGACGCGCAGGGCGGGCTCCTGTTTCGAAACGTCAGGCCCGGGTCCGGCTACAGGGTGAAGGCAGGAAGACAGAGGTCGGGGCCGCTCACCGTCATCTCCAATTCGCCCGCTCCGCCGAGCACCGCCGTCTACAACCAGGACATCCCCGCCAGCGGCTACGGGTACCTCACCACCCGCGATGGCACCAAGCTCTCCATCTACGTCCATCCGCCGCAGGACATCTCGAGCGTCCTCGGCGTCGGCCTGCCGCCGCTCCCGATCGACGGCCCGCACCCGACCCTGATCGAGTACGCAGGCTACGGCTACGCCAACCCCGCCGGTCCGGAGAGCGGCATCTCGATCCTCGCCAACCTCATGGGCTTCACCGTCGTCGACGTGAACATGCGGGGCACCGGCTGCTCGGGCGGCGCCTATGACTTCTTCGAGCCGCTGCAGTCGCTCGACGGCTACGACGTCATCGAGACGATCGCACGGCAGTCATGGGTCCTGAACCACAAGGTCGGGATGATGGGCATCTCCTACGGCGGCATCAGCCAGCTGTTCACGGCGGCCACCAACCCGCCGAGCCTTGCCGCGATCTCCCCGCTCTCGGTCCTCGACCAGACGCAGACGACGCTCTATCCGGGAGGCGTCCTCAACACCGGCTTCGCGGTCAACTGGGCGAAGGAACGCGTCCACGATGCGCTCCCGGCGTCGCCCGACGGCGGCCAGGGCTGGGCCTACAAGCGCATCCAGGGGGGCGACGGGATCTGCAAGGACAATCAGGCGCTGCACGGCAAGGCGGTCAACCTGCTCGCGAAGATCAAGCGGAACAACCACTACCGCCCAAGGGTCGCCGATCCGCTCTCGCCGATCACCTTCGTGCACAAGATCCACGTGCCGGTCTTCATGGCCTGTCAGTGGACCGACGAGCAGACCGGCGGACACTGCCCGACGCTCGCCGAGCACATGACCGGCACACGCCGAAAGTGGTTCACCTTCACCAACGGCACTCACGTCGACTCGCTCGATCCCGCGACGTTCAACCGTTGGTATGACTTCCTCGAGCTCTACGTGGCGCAGCAGACACCCCTGACCAACTCGGCGCTGCTGCACGCCGCGTCGCCCGTGATCTACAGCGAGGCGATGGGGATCAACGGCGTCGTGATCCCACCCGACTCGATCCAGACCCAGCCGACCTACGACGGTGCGCTGAGCGCGTTCGAGGCGCTGCCGGCGGTCCGGATCCTCTTCGACAACGGCGCGGGATCCAATCCGGGCTTTCCGGTCCCGGGCTTCGAGCAGTCCTTTTCCAAGTTCCCGATCCCCGGCACCAGGGCACGGTCGTTCTATCTCTCGCCCGGCGGCGCGCTCAGGGACACGCCGCCCGCCCGCAGGCGTGGCGCCGACTCCTTCATATGGAACGCCAAGGCGCGCCCGGCGACCAACTTCACCGGGGACACGGCCGCTGGTAGCGGGGGCCTTTGGACAGCGACCCCGGTCTACAACTGGACACAGAACCCGGCGGGCAGGGCCCTCTCCTACGTCTCGGCGCCGCTCGCGCAGAACACGACGGTGATCGGCGCCGGCTCGGTTCAGGCCTGGGTCCGCTCCTCGAAGCCGAACGTCGACCTGCAGGCGACGATCTCCGAGGTTCGCCCCGACGGCAAGGAGACCTTCGTGCAGAACGGCTGGCTGCGGGGCAACGAGCGCAAGCTCGACCGGCGCAAGAGCACGCCACTCGAGCCGGTCCTGAGCCTCCGCCAGCGTGACGTGAGGCCGCTGCCGAGGAACCGGTTCGTGAGAGTCACGATCCCGCTCTACTACCAGGGCCATGCCTACCGGGCCGGGTCTCGCATACGCGTGACGATCTCGGCGCCGAACGGCGATCAGCCGATCTGGTCCTTCGGACACACGCTGCCCCGCGGCACCGCCAAGGTCAGAATCGCCCGCTCGAAGAGGATGCCCTCGCGGCTCTACCTGCCGGTGGTGGCGGGCGTGAACGTCCCGACCGGCCTCCCGCCCTGCCCCGGCCTTCGCGGCGAGCCCTGCCGCAACTACCAGCCGTTCAGGAACCGCGCGGGCTGAGCGCAGCCGAGACGTTTGTGGATGCGGTGGTTCAGCCGCTCCGCGACCAGCAGCAGTGCGATGGCCTGGCTCCGGTCCGGAACCTAGCTGAGGGGGAACCGGGACCCTAGGGCCATTTGCGGCTCCAGCGGCACCCTCGGCGGCCAGATGAACCATCCCGCAGAGGTCGCGACGGGGCGGTGCGCAGGCCCGCCTACGTGACCGATGACAACCGGGTCCAGCGGTTCCGCGGCTCGAGGAACTCGAGGCATGGAGACACGTCCCGCCGCCGATCCGCCGCCGGATCGGCTTCGGTTAGGGTTGGCCCATGACGGTGAAAGCCGTCCTTGTCACCGGGGCTTCTTCGGGAATCGGCCGGGCGACGGCCATCTCAATGGAAAGGGCAGGATGGTTGGTCTTCGCCGGGATTCGCGATACCGCCGCGGGAGAGTCGCTCGTGGCCGCCGCAAGTGGCGTCGGAGCGCTCGAGCCAATTGCCCTCGAGGTCACCGATCAAGAGTCGATCGCTGTCGCCCGGGCCCAGATCATCGACCGAAGCGGCCAGGACGGTCTCCGCGGCCTCGTGAACAACGCGGGAATCGGCGTTGGCGGGGTGTTGGAGTACGTGGATCTGGACGACTTCCGGCGCGTTCTCGAAGTCAACGTGACCGGTCAGGTCGCCGTGACGCAAGCCATGCTTCCTTTGCTCCGGCGTGGTCACGGGAGGATCGCCTTCACCAGCTCGGACAATGGTCGCTGGGCGCCGCCCTACATGGGACCTTACGCTGCCTCGAAGTTCGCAATAGAGGGCCTGGGAGACGCGTTGCGACTCGAACTTCGCCGGTCGAGGATTCATGTTGCGATAATCGAGCCCGGATCGATCAAGAGCTCGATCTGGGACAAAGGCCTCGATGGTCTGGATGAGCTCGACCTTCCCGATGAGTCAGAAGGCATCTACGGCGATGTCCCGGGAGTCCTGCGCCAGGGCCTCGAACAGGGTCAGCGCGACGCGATCCCTGCTGAGCGCGTGGCCGATGCGATTCATCATGCGTTGACCGCCCGCCGGCCGAAGACACGATATCGGGTGGGCCGCGACGCCCAGATGCTGATCATGCTCCGTGCGGCGCTCCCCGACCGCGCGTTCGACTATGTGATCAGCAAGTTTGTCGGCCGGCTCGAGAAGTCAAGCAGGGGAGATCAGGGTGGGCCTTAGTATCGCCGCAAGGCCCTAAACGGAGCCAGGCGTTGCCCCACGAGCGGAGGGGGTGGGATTCGAACCCACGAGCCGCCTTGCGACGGCCACCGGTTTTCAAGACTTGTGTAGTTCACGGAAACTCCCTGGAAATCCGCTACTTTCGGATTGTGTTGCGCCAGGATTTGCGCCAGTGACGAGAGAAGTCGGTGGTCGAACTTCGATGATCTCGCGAGTGTGTCTAGTGGTTTGGCGCCGCCACTCCCCCCGGCTCCCCCCGCCCTCAGGCAAGCAAATCATTTTGAGCTAGCTCGGCTAGCTGCCGAAAGCCAGCGTCATGAGCCCGCCGGACCGTGCTCTCGCTTGGCTCGGGCTCCTGCGGTGGATCGGGGTGCGCCTGATCCTCCTCCGGAAGGCGGGGTGCCTTCGCCGGAGGCGGCGTGAGGTCCTGCACCAAGTCGCGGTAGAAGTCGACCATCTGCCGGCGCGTTTCGGTTACGAAGGAGCCCTCGGTTCTCCCGCGCTTTCGACCCATCGGCCGCGAGACGGCGAGGCAGAAGGAGCGTGGCTCGCGCTTGGGATCGTCCGCCAGCAGCAGCGAAGCCGGGATCTCGCGAGCGTCTTCCAAGCTTGCCGTCGTCGTCCGGCCTGTTTTCGCGAAGCGCGTCTCGATCCTCAGCGTGGGGGGTACGTCGCGCAACTGCCGAAGCAACCAGCTCACTCGCGCCTTTGCTCGGCGATCGGCGGGAGCGGCGATCTCAACCGTGGTCGTAACGCGAGAACTGCGCAGATCGGCCTCGATCCCGACCGCTCCAACAGCGTTCGGAACTTCAAGACTTCCAACGAGGACCCCAGATTCGGCAAGATCTCGGGTGGCGTCTGCGATCCGATCCCCCGAGGACTTCCTGCGGGGGCGCGACTGCCTGACCGTTACTCCTAGCTCCTGGCTCAGCTGCAGCGCGAGGTATTCGACGAGCTGCTCCCAGCGCCCGGCGATCAGAGCGGCCTGTGGGTCGCGCGCCTGCAACGTCGAATCACGGGCTGAATCGCGGACACCGCTCCACTCCTCGCCCATCCCCTCAAAGCCGCTTGCCCCGGAGCGCTCGTCGTCGAGATAGCGGATCAACTCATTCAGGATGAAGGCCTGGTCGGGGTCCTCGACACCGCGAAAGCGGTGCTGCATGATCGCCTCGGTGAGAATGCCCCACCAGGAGAGATGGCGGACCGTGAGCTTTCCGACCTTACGCTTGTCCACCTCGTAGGGGAGGGAGTCCGACGTGGCCCGGATCTGATTGCTGATTGTCAGGAGCCCGTCGAAGCCGTGGACCCGGGCCATCTCGAGGTAGCGCAGCACCTGCTCGGCGCCGAGCTGAGACCTCGCGGTTTTCACTTCAACGAGGCAGGACCAGCGCCGCTTCCCCCTCTCGACGACGATCGCACCGTCAGGGATGTGGACCGTGCCTTCCTCGTCCTTCAGCCGCACCTCGGTGTAGGTGGCGATCCGGCCCTTGGGCGCACGTAGATGCCCGAGAAGCTCATGACCGAAGTCGGGTACTGCCGGAAGCACTGCAAGCAGCGCCGACGTCGCCCGCGTCTCCTGCTCTTCCTGTCCCCTGATGCCCGCTGTCGGGATCAGGCGAGCAGGTGTCCATTCAGACTCCGGCCCAGCAGCATTCGGCGACATCCCACATCCCCTCCTCGATGTGGGGCCACCCTATGACAGATCCCTGACTTGGGCAAACGGCGGGAGGAAAGTGCCTGGAAGGGGTAGCGCCCGCCAATTCAGGGCCCGATCGTAAGGTGACCGGACCAGCGCCATACCTCAGAGCACCCGAGTCGGAGCAGGCGGCTCTGGGAGCGGCCAGCCGCAGGCCCGCGCGGCCAAACGGCTCACTACCTCATCGCCACGCGGCCCCTGATCTTCCGTGAATCCACCAGTGATCAACTCGCTCGTTTCGATCGAGATCTCTTCGCTGGCGTGAGCGAACTTCCACCTTCGCTCCCGCGTGATCGTCGCTCCCGCCTCATTGATCGTGGACTCAAGCTCCACCCGAGTCTGGGCGCCCAGGGGCACCGAGACGGCGGCGACCTTAATGGCGCGAGAGCCGCCTTGCGACGCCTCGCGAATTCGCACGACGACCATGGCACTGCTGCTCACGCTCAAGACAGCAGGGCTTCCGTCAGCGTTCGCAGCTGCGGCCGGTGCGTCGTCCGTCAACATGCCTCGCAGCTCATTTGCGAACCAGTTGTATAGCGCCGTCGCCGCCTGACGATCCTCGTGCCTCTCGATCCATTCCGCGGCAACCTCTCGAGCTTGTCTGTCGTTCATTGCACTGCCCCGGCATCAGCGAATACTCGTTTCACGGCCGCGACCAAGGCTCGCGCAAGAGCGGGCTGGTCGAGTTCGCCCCTGGTAGCGACTTGAGCCGGATCGGGAGCGAGGACCAATGCCGGCACCCTCATCGAATGACTCATCGAGCTGCCGGTCGAGTCGGCAAACCCCTTGTAGCTCGCGTCTGGAATGGCGATGCACACGGCAGCACGCGTAATCTCTCGGCGACTGTCGACCCGGTCCCAAGCGAGCTGAGCGAAGCGACCAGCGGCTGAGACGAGGTCCTCCAAGCGCGTTGGACTGACCGCGGATCCGCCAAAGCTTCCCTCGCCGGCAACTGACCCGACGACGACCAGGGCGCCGTCGGTCCGAATCAGGCCCTCTGGGGCCGTCCAGTTTTGGCTTGTCGAGCCCTCGAGCTGCACTCCAGCGCCACTCACCGAAGCCTTGATTCCCACTTCCTGAGAGGCGAGGCCCGCGGCGCGAAATGCGGCAGCCAGATCGTCCCCGAGGCCGGCATCTTCGAGTGCCAACGCATCGAGGAGGGTGGTCTGGCGGAGCGGGACGACACCGACGCGGGCGGCGACCCCGCTCGACATGTGACCCCGGCGCTCCTCGCCACGCGCGAGCTCGGCTGCGGCTGCTTGCGCGGAAGGGGCATCTTCAGCGACTCCCGCCAGGTGTCTGGTCAGGGCGGCGGAGACTGCGGCAGCAACGTCATTGGCGTCGGTGAAGCTCCCGGACAGTGCACCTTCGCCCCAGTCGCCGCGCACCCTCCCGAGAAACTCCGCCTGAGCGCGTTCCATTTCGATCCTCTGATTCACGACCAGGATCGGCTTTCCGAGGCGCTTCGCCTCTTCGTACTCGTCCTCCGTCGGGCTACGCTCGCCGGAGGGAAAGTCGCCGTATCGTTCCCCCAGCAACACTAGGTAGATGTCGGCGTTGCCAACCTCATCAAGCAGAGCGCGACGCGGTGGCTCGGCTGCGGCCGGGTGTTCCTCGGAGCGCGACGCGTGGAGCCCAGCGTTGCGGACGCCTTGAGCCGCGCCGTCGCGCACATCCTCGAATCCGGTGACCACGCTGCTCAGGAACACGCTTTGAACCGGCATGGGATCCTCAGGCCGCCATCGCCTGCGGGTGCTCCGCATAGATCTCGATGATCTTGCTCGCGGCCTCGAGGGCCCCAAGGGGCGACCCATCGTGGCGTTGCCACTCGGCGTAGATACGCTGGATCTCAGACTTCCTTGTGGGTGGGTCGGGCACGAATTCTGGCCGGGCCTCTACCGGCATCCATTCGCCGAAGAGCGCTTCGGCGCCGCCCGCAGCGATATGAAGACCCCAGACCGAGCTCGTTGCCTGTGCCTTCTGCAGCTTCGGTCCGATTACAGCGGCAGCTTTCCGGATTGCATCGGCGAGGCTGCGCGCCCGAGTCGGACCCCCCGGTGTCGTGAGCATCCAACCGCCAGGTCGATGTTCGCCCCGAACCGAGATCTCAACCGCGTTCACGTGTGCGCGAAGAATGAAGTGGCTCATCGCAGTTCCTCAGACGTCCACGATGGGGGCTTGAGCGATGTGCGCGCGGACGTTCTCAGCGGCCCGCTTCGCGTTGAACCGCGTCGCATAGCCCTCCCCCGAATCAGCGATGATCTTTCCGTTCGGCGCCACCAACCGCCAACGGAATTCGCCTCGACTATCCGCGTACACCTGAAACCTCCACATATCATCTCCAATCTATAGCAAACGCCCGCGTTCTCACGGGGGAACGAATCGAGCATAGCAAGCGTACTGGTTGCCGTGAGAACGGCTACGATCTCTGCAGAGAACGATGTCTTCAGCCAAGGACCCGACTGCGCAGCTTTCTCTCCTGGACCTGGAAAGGCTTCAGCAGCCGAAGGTGAGCGACGCAGAGCGGATAGTTGCCATCGCTGCCCGGGTCATCGCCGAACTTGACGAGCGGCCGCCGATCTCGCTCGAGGTTGTTGCTTCGTACCGAGACATCCTCGATATCGAGGTAGGGCCGCTTCCGCATGCCGGCTCGCTGACTCCGGAGGGCAAGCGCCTGGTGATGCGCCTGAACTCGTCCGACTCAAACCGGCGCCGGAGATTCACCGGCTTCCATGAAGTCGGTCACACATTTCAGCCCGGATTTCGGGAAGGGACACTGTTCCGCTGCGCATCGCCAGCATTGAGGCGTTCAGGACGAGATCCCGAAGCGCTCGCTGACGTCGCCGCGGCTGAGCTACTGCTCCCCAGCGACTATTTCGAGCCGGACACCCTCGAAGGAGACTTCGACTTTGCTTCCGTCCTCCAGCTCGCAGACCTCTACGAAGCGAGCGTTCAGGCCACCGCCTATCGCTTCAGCCACTTCTGGGATGAGCCGTCGCTCGTAGTCGCTCTACAGTTAGGTCTTCGCAAGGCTGAGCGAGGCGACCCAGAGGCAGTTGAGAAGCTCCGGGCTGTCTCGTCCTGGCCGAGTTCGGCGGGTGTTTGGCCGTACGTGCCGCGGAATAAATCCGCGATCGAGACTGGCGCACTCAAACGAGCCTACGACGGAGAGCTGATCCGTGAATCGGCCGGGCTCGAAGAATTAGAGCTCGACGGTCCATCGAACGTCGAGTTGACGGCGCGGGCGTTCGACTACCGGCGCGGAGGCCGACTCATCCGTAGAGTGCTGGCGATGTTCCGGCGGGTCGAGACGTAGGTGGCCGCAGAGGCCGCAAAGGTCGGACAGCGGATCCAGAAGCTCCGCGAGGATCACGACCTTTCGCTTAGCCAATTTGCTCGGAATGCCGGTATAAGCAAGGGCTATCTCTGGAAGCTCGAGCGGGGCGATGTCGACGTGCGCCCGTCGGGCGAGACCTTGTTCAAACTCGCGCGGGCCCTAGGCGTTTCGATCTCGGCTCTGATTGGCCAATCGGTCCTCGTTGATGAGCCCGAGGACATTCCCGTCAGCTTGCAGAAGTTTGCCGATGAAGAGGGTCTCGGAGAACAAGAGAAGGCGATGCTTGCCCAAGTGAATCTTCGTGGCGAGCAGCCCACCGATCCGGACGATTGGGCTTTCATCTGGCATGCCATCAAACGGTCGGTGCCGAAGGCGTGACGATCCAAACATGCTGGCCGAGCGCTCGCAATAGGGCAAGGAATGAAAGTCTCTCAAAGGGCTCTAACACGCCGATGAACTTCATGCTGCGCTCAAGTGCCCACGCTCAAGGCCGACGGCGGACCGACCTACAACGTGACCCCAGACCCACCGGCCACGACGCCACGAAGGGGACGACATCTACGAGACCTGCCGAAGCCTCCTTGAGAAGGGTCCGAACGAATTATTGGCCCGTTGCGGCCGTGGCCCGAGCGGCCAACCCGATAGCTGCTGGCAAAACGGCTGCCAGGATGGTCAAGCCTGCATCGAGGATCCAAAGGTCTTGTTTCGTATCCCCATGTGCCGCGACGAGGGCCACAACGCTCGAACCCACGAAGATGGCAAACGCGGGCGCATCGAGCAGGAGAGCCATTGCGACTGTGGATTTGCGGCGACGAATTGCCGCAACGCGTTGCTCCCATGAAGGCAATTGCCCGGCCTGGCGCTCCAAGTACGGCCAGAGCTCGGTGCGGATGTACTCCCCGATCGAGATGATGCGAAAAGTCTCGGCCGAATAGATGAGATTGAGAAATAGGGCAAGGGGCGGTACCGCCAGCAGCTCATCCCCTCCTGCACGGTTCTTCACCGCGAACCCGAACACCAAACCTATGGCCGTTAGTCCCAGTCCTAGGGTCGCGGACTGGGCCGTGGCGCGGCTGACGATCTCGGCCCGAAGTCCATTGAATTCCGCCAGGGCGATATCCACCCCACGAGAAGGCCTCGCTGGCTCAACCTCGGCGGGCGTCACAAAAATGGCGCCACAGGATGATGCTCGATATCCTGACTAAGAGCCACGCTCATGAAGATATCGCAGGAGACAGCATTCTCTTGTGGTGAATCGAGTTCAAGGTCGAGACCAAAATCGGGCACTCGCCTTTTCTCCTCCCTCGAGAACAGTGTCGATTATCGGCAGAAGTCGCGGTGGTCAAACCAGATCCCGTCAGAGCCACCTGATCGCTCCGATCAGGTGGCTCTTTCCGGACTCGTTCCCTCCGACTACGACAGTGATCACCGGATCCAGAGGCACACGGATGAACGGGAACGGCCGGATCGATGGGCGCAGAACGGCGCGAAACGCGTCGGAGATCGCTCGGTGGATCAGCGCTGACGGCAGTCGAGGTCACATCGACTCCCGTGACACGGCAGATCGAGCTGCTTATCGGACTCGTCGAAGTGCAACTGAATGTGGCCAAGACCGCTGTCGTCGCGGTCGGCTGTGTTTCGCGTGCTCGCCCAATCCGCTGCGTGATCGACTCGAACGTCCGGAAATGGGTGCCCATAGGCATTGCCACGGCCATAGGAATAGACAAGCCTGCCTGCCCGGACCCCGTCGGATTCCGGGATCAACTGCGACCTCGTCCTCCCGCCGTGATGCGGCACGACGACGGTGGTCCAGTCCGGTCTCGGGTCCTGACCAGCGCTTGGGACGAGGTGATACGCGGCATCGCCGGGGAAGAGAAAGCGCAGCCGGCTCTCACGCTTCACTTCAAGCCCGACCGCGAGACCGCTTCCGTTTCGGTTGGAGGGCGGTCCGGTGCAACGCTCGATCCACAGCTCCCCCGAGCTGACCGAGCCAAGTTGCTCAGGCCAAACCAAGACGTTGTCCATCCGGATCAGCTCGGCGAGGAAGGCACTGTGGACGGCTCCGAGGGGACGCTGCCTCGGCACGATCCAGGTGCTCTCGATGCTTTCCGGATGACGCCTTGCGGAGGACCAGTGATCCCAGTCCCAGTGGGTCAGGATCACGGGTGGCCGGGCGGTGAGACAGAACGACTCGAGTGCGGCCGGGAAGGTCTTGGTGTCTCGAAGGACTCCGCCTCCGAAGTCGATATATACGCTCGGCACGCCGCCGCTGAGAACCGCGCAGCAGTTTCCCTGCCCGACGTCGTAGACAGCCGCCGCCGTAGCCGGCGGAACTTGCCCCAGGACCTCGGATATCTGTCCTTCGGTTGCATCGGAGAGCCCGTCCATGCTCGTCTTGGTCTCGAGCACCTCCACCTCGTCGCCGGGGAGGACACGGACATTTCCCACCCGGCGCTCGAAAGGTGGTGCAAAGAGATTCAGGTACTGGAATGCGAGATCGCCCGAGTCCTCGAATCGGAGCTCGACCCACTCCCCCTCGAAGAGCTCCATCCCCCATCGACGAAGTTCGTCTCCGTGTGGGCTCTCGACTACCGAAATGTGCCAGTCGGCCTCGAGCTCCCAGTCGGTCAGCGGCCTCGAGTCCTCGCCGAGCTCGTCGAACCACTCGGCGTCAACGCAATCGAATAGGACGATCGGCCCTTCGCCGCTCGCGGACTCTTCAATGCGATCGATCCGCGAGTAGACCCGTCCCTGCGGCTCGTTGAACGAAGCGGTGTCTTCACCGACGAAGCGAAGAAAGCTCATCTGTCCTCCAGTCAGGTTGCATGCCGTCGAGGCAGACCCGCGACGTCACGAGAGCACCTCATACGGCCCGGTTTCGTTAGTCGAAGCTCCTACCTCGACGAACAGCTGCTCCTCGGCCAGGGCATCGGTGCGAAAAAGCGGGCCGAGGCCGGCTAGGGCGTCGGTAAGGGTCTTGCGCGGGACCGCCGTGGCTTCGCTCTTGCCGTGAACTCCCGGAAGCGTCGAGAGCATCGAGGTCACGGGGAGGGTTCGGCCCTGCCACTTTGCGAGGAGCGATCGTGGCGAGGCGTTGCGGCTACCGTGGTGTCCGACCTTGTAGAGGTCGACGTCCTCCAGGCCCTTGCGCAGTTCCTCGGTCTCGTCGGACCTGAGGCAATACGACCAGTTCTCGATCTGGGCATCCCCCGGAAACAGCAGCCGTCTGGTCCCGGTCTCGAAGCTGAGGATCACGCTGGTGTTGTTGAGCGCATCCTCGAGCGTCGTGACGATCCGAAGCAGCGAGTGAGCCTGTTGGTCGCGCATCTTCTCGACCAGCCAACGCACCGAACCGGGATCGGTCCTGACCGCATCCGCTGCGGTTCGCAGATCCTCGGGCTTGGCCACCGCCGTCGCCAGCATTCGAGCCAGGGCCGGACGTCTCGCAATCCAATACTCCGGGTCATCGGATCGCTGCCCGGTCACCTCGGGCCACTGCTCGACCGTCGGCGGTCCCAACACCTTGACCGCCACCCCCGGTATCAGCGACTCGATTGTCGAGTCGGCTCCCGCATACAGGTAAAGGCCACCCGGATCGGCTTGCTCGGAGAGCTTGTCGAGAAATTTGATCGCGTCCACGTTTGCCAACTGATGCGCCGCGAGATCTCGGAGATCCCCTCGGAGACCTCTGCGCTCGGGAGGAATCGTCGAGCTGATCTGTTCTGCGAGGGCCTGCGCACTGTGCAGGTCCGCTGCGAAGTTGTGGGAATGCTTCCCGGGGGGTGCGGGGCCCTCGGCATCGGCGGCCGCCTTCGGGTCCTCGGTCCAGGAGCGGATCACGAGAGACGGATGGAGACCCTCGATGATCGCCGCCGCCACCTCGTCGCCGAACCCTCCGATGTGGTCCTTGTGGCGGTGGGTGACGACCAGGACGTCGAGCTTGCCGCCGGTTCGCTTTTCGATCTCGCGGGCGATCTCGACATATCCGCCCTTGTGGGGTTTCGGCCACCTGGTCGAGCCGAAGTCGATCATCACGTGGCGCTCGGAGCGGTCGTCCTCGAGCGCCGCCGCATAGGTGAAGCTGACCAGAAAGCAGTCTCCGAAGCCGACCTGATGCGCCCGCACTCCGACCCGCTCCGGGGTCGGGCCGTGCTCGGGCGATTTCGGGCTCACCAATCCTCCTCGACGCGTCGATCGGGCACGTGCATCAAGGCGAAACGCTGGCCGCGAGGGAGCCCGAGTGAGAAACCGATCCTGCCGCTTGAATCGCGCAGGCCCTGATCGACGAGGTGGCGGAGGCGGAGGAGTTGGCGATCCCAATCCGTCAGGGGTTTGGTCTGGTGGAGTTTCGCCCGCCCGAACTGATCGAAGATCAGAACTCCGCCCCCGAAGACCTGCAACGGCGTCTTCGGGTCGAGGCCGACCGGCAGCTCGCCGGCGTACTCGGCGAACTCCTCTGCGCTGAGCTCCAGTGTCTGCAGATAGTCGGCGACGACCTCGGCCACCACCAGACCGTCGGGCCCGACCCGAACCGACGGCCTCACCGCGTCCACGTGGAGGCGCCAGCGGCGATCGATTTCGAATACCTCGGCGTTCTCCCAGATGAACCGGAAGACCTCGTCGGTGTCGGCACGGAGGATCTCGTAGTTCATCCGGTCATAGACCGGAGAGGGCCGGCCGCTGAGGTCGACGATCTCCCGCCGCGGTCGCTCGATCCCGAAGCTCGCGAAGGCTTCGGCCAGGGCCGTGCGGTAGCCGTGCGCGTCATCGGGAGCAAGCACCTCGTCGGCTTTCAGGACAGAGTCGACTACGTCTGCGAACTCGAGCTCGACCGGCGGCATGTAGTCGAGGCCGCGAATCATCATCCGCAGCAGATGCTCGGCGGCTTTCATCCCCTCTTCGGCCACCCGAGAGCGATCGGCGCCCTCCGCATCCGTTATCGCCTCGAGCCTCGCCGTCCACATCGAGACCAGGGTCTGCATCACCGCGGCGACCAGGATTTCTCCGCGACGGTGGGGTTCGGAGAACGCCGGGTCATCGAGCCGGTGGGCATCCGCAGTCAGGCCGACGGAGCGACGCAGACCGCTGCCGCGTGCCGAGCCGGCGCCCGTTCCCATCTCCTCGGCGAGTACGAAGAGGGCCGACTCGCTCAGCACCTCCCGCGAGAGTGCGTCTTTCGGAATCCGGCCCCGGCGGTGCGCGGGGCCGAGCAGCCGCTCAACGACCTCCCGGATCGAGAAGACCGAAAGCAAGGCGACGATGTCGGCGAAGCCCTCGTGAAAGGCCGCTTGGTCGGGTAGCCCGGGCTCGACGAGGCGCGGGCGGAGTCCGTCGAGCACGGCGTGAGTCGTTTCGTGGGCGACGATGTCGTGGGAGAGGCAGGCCTGCTTCCGTCCCCCGTCCCCCGAGTCCTCATAACCGAAATAGATCGCACCCTCATCACCCGAGTAGTAGGCGTTTGCCTCCGGGAACGCCCGAGGAACGAGATAGAGCTGGTGGCCCCGAAACGCCCAGGGCAGCCGGCGACCGAGGCCCGATTCGAAGGCGGCGAGGGTGCGGGCGGCGGTCGCGTAGACGTTCTGGGCTCTGAACACGGGATCCTCGGTGAGAATCCCGTCGCCCGCCCCTTCGAAGCGGTCGCCTTCACCGAGTTCGGCCTGTGGCTCGAGCGTGCCCGTGGCGGGGTCATAGTCGACGACGTGAAAGCGGGCACCGCGGGGGCCCGCCGCCAAGAACTCGGCCGGAACTTGGGCTCGGGTGGTGAGAATGGCTCCGTCGAGGCGAACGGAGGGGTCTTGCGCGATCACCGTCCAGGTCGCGGTCCGGGGGAGGGGGTGACCTTCGGTGAACTCCTCGAAGGCGAGCTTTCCCATCAGCCGCCTTCGACGAGCTCGAGAAACCGATCTCGGTCGGGAAGCTCGGGCAGGGGGAAGCCCAAGATCACGTGCGCGTTGACCGCCGCCAACACATAGGAGTGATGAAGCAACCGCGCAGTGACTTCCGGGCCGAGCTTCACCAGGGTCGTCGCAACAGCGGTATTCGCCGCGCTGTCGGCCTTCCAGCGCTCGCGGGTCTCATCATCGTCGCCGAGCATCTCGATCGCCGCGATCGCCCTTGCGGCACGGTCGGGCCACTGGTCGGCGCGTTCCTTGAACTGGTCCGGAACGGTGAACGGACTCTGAGCGATGTGGACGAGGACGCCACGCATGCCCTTGCCCTCTCGCTCCGCGAGGTCAAAGCGCGCCACCAGCTCCTGGCGGCGGACGCTGTTTCCGTTGTCGTAGAGCACCGACTTGTCGCGAAGCAGGGCGAGCAGGCCTCCCAGCAGTGGCAGGCGCAGGAGGGCGGTCGAGCCGAAAGACATTCCGGCCGAAGCGTTGACGACGATCAGCTCGTCCGCGGCTCCGAACCCGGGCACCAGCTCCGCCCAACGTCGGTTGCGGGCGTCGAGACCGCGGGCCCACTGATCGGCCATGTTGTCGTAGACGCCCCCGTCGGTAAGGGTCAGCCGGGAGGTCTTCGCAGCCGCCGCATCTCCCGGTTTTCGGAACTCGTGCGGTTTCGTCGGCAGCCAAACGGGAGGAAAGACCGGGGGGAACGCGGCGGAGGCCTGCATCGCGTCGCGCAACCTGGCACCTCCCGGCTTGCCCAGTCCGAATCTGTAGCTGCAGGCGAAGCGGCCCGAGAAATAGACGTTCTCCCCGGCGTGGAGGTCGGTGGCGCAGATCACGTGATCCACATCGGTCTTGATCTGGTCGAGCCGGATCGACGAACGGCCGGAGGGCAGGAGGGTGTCGCCGAAGGCCCGCGCGGTGACCCGGCTGCGAAGAGCAGCGACCTGTGCAAGGAGCAGTACTCCAACGGCGAAGACGAGCACCTTGACGGCTCCGTCCACCGGCAGAAACCAGGTCCCGACCCCCACGGCACATGCGAGGGCTGCGACCAGCAGGAGGTAGATCCGCATGGCACCGGACGCCAAGACCGTCCCCTTTTTGGCGATCTGGCCCGAAGCCCGGCCGATCAACTTCTCCACCTGTTCTTTCGGGGCGGTGCGGTAATCGAGGGCCTCCGCGAGTGCTCCGTTTGCCAGCGAACCGCCCGAAACCGACGCGATTGAAGCGACTCGACTGCTCTCACTTGCCTCAGTCAGGTAGAGGAGAACACCGAACCCGAACAGGGTTGACCGGTGGCCTCCGCCCGAGAGGGCAACGGCCAAGGCGCTCCTCTTGGGATCGTCGGCCTCGCCGATCGCTTCCGGAGGGGACTCGGTGGACGGAGTCTCACCGGAGCCGACCTCTCGATTCGACGAGGCCGTCACTGAAAATCCACGTCCTCTTCGCTCACCCACTCCGACGCCTCGCCAGACTTGACCATGAGGATCGAGCATTTCTCCTCCGCGTCGATCTTCAATGCGACGGCCTTGAAGCCCGGCTTGTCCGGTCCCTTCGTCTTCGTCGCTGCGACAGCCTGGGGCAAGGCGACCACCTTTGTGGCAGCCGACTTTCGAGCCTTTGCCTTCTCCTTCTCGGCATCCGCTCGCTCGGTCGCAGCCTTGGCGATCGCCCGCGCGAACAGATCGGAAGCTGCGATGACCGCCCACGCCGCGATCACGGCGATCAGGACCGACGCCTTCAGCGACTTCGATACGTCGTCGCCGAAGATCGCCTTGAAGCTGTCGTTGAAAAGGACCACCACGGATCCGATCAAGGCGACGAATCCCGACCCCAAGGTCAAGTTCGTCGCCGGGGCCTTGACCGCCTCAGGTTGTTTGCTCGCTCGCTCTTCCAAGTAGGACACTGCCGCCTCCACCGATTCTTCGAGCCATTCGACCGCCCTTCGGTCGCCGGGTCTCAGCCTATGCGCACGAACCCAGCCGACGCAACAAGCGGCATCGGGCGAGACCTCGGTCTGCCGTACTCAATAGTGGAACTTTGTGGATGCCGACGCCCCATCTCGGTGCAACCGTTGTTACTTTCATCGCCGCAATGCCCAGCTACGGCTAGCAAGGTGCAGTGGACCTGACCCGTTTCGGTGGACAGTTTCAGATGGCCCCTGATAGGCGACGAAACCAGCAGCGCATCCTTTCCTCGATTTGGCCCAAGCGCTAGTCGCGTCGTCGGTTCGCCAGTTCATAAGCACGAAAACGGGCCCGGCCGGAGCCGGGCCCGTGGTGAGGGGCGCGCGCCGCTAGAAGGCAGCGCCGTTTTCGGACGCGACTGCCGGGCGCTGAGCCCCGGTCTCGCGCTTGCCGTCGAGGAACTCGACCCGGCCGATCACGCTGTGGCGTGACCGCTTTGAGCCGTCTCCGGCCTCCCACTGACGGAATACAAGCCGGCCGCTTACCGCAACCTGTCGGCCCTTGCGCAGGTAGCGCGCGCAGGCTTCGGCC
>JBBSQE010000036.1:0-17861 GCA_038258095.1 Solirubrobacterales bacterium
GGCCGCGGGCGAGGACGGGGGGGAGGCGCGGCCCGTCCCGCCGGAGACCCTCGCGGAGCTGATCGGGCTCGTCGAGGCGAAGACGATCTCCCACGGAGGGGGTAAGACGGTCCTCGAGCACTTGGTGACGAAGGGCGGGCGCCCGGCCGAGATAGTCGAGTCCGAGGGCCTTGCCCAGATCTCGGACTCGGCGGAGCTCGGCGCGATAGTCGACGCGGCGATCGACGCCAATCCGAAGGCGGCGGAGGAGGTTCGCGGTGGCAACCAGAAGGCGATCGGGGCACTGATCGGCGCTGTGATGTGGGAAACGAAGGGCCGCGCCGACGGCGGTGAGGCGACCCGTCTTATCCGCGAGAAGCTGGGCTTGTAACGACCTGTTACAAGCGCCCGGAATCGGGCATACTCAGTGCATGGCCTGGAATGTCGTCATCGCTGGTGGTGGATTCGGTGGAGCGGCGGCTGCGCGGGAGCTCGAGAAGCTGATGCCGAAGCAATCCTCGCGCCTGGTCCTGGTCAACGACGTCAACTTCATGCTCTACACGCCCTTCCTCCCGGAAGCCGCCGCGGGGACCCTCGAGCCGCGGCACGTCGTGACCCCGCTACGGGAGATCCTTAAGCGCACCTACCTCCGCCTCGGCGCCATCGACGCCCACGACCCCGCGTCGAAGACCGTCCAGCTCCGCACCCACGACGGCCAGACGGAGCAGCTGCCCTACGACCAGCTCCTTCTGGCGCTCGGCTCGGTCTCCCGGGTGCTGCCCGTCCCGGGGCTCGCCGAGCACGCGATCGGGTTCAAGAGCCTCGCCGACGCGATCTGGCTGCGCAACCACGTCATCGAATGCCTCGAGGCCGCGAACGCGACCGAGGACAGCGGACGGCAGGACGAGCTCCTCACCTTCGTCTTTATCGGAGGCGGCTACGCGGGTCTGGAGGCCCTCGCCGAGCTCCAGGACTTCGCGGCCGACGCGATGGACTCCTATCCACGGGCCCGGCTCCACGGCATGCGCTGGGTGCTGGTCGAGGCCGCCGACCGCGTCCTTCCGGAGATCGACGCCGAGCTCGCCGACTATGCGCTCCGCGAGCTCCGCGGCCGTGGGATCGACATCCGCCTCGGAACCCAGCTGAAGGAGGTCACCACCGACACCGCTTCCCTGTCGACCGGAGAGTCGCTGCCCACCCGCACGGTCGTTTGGACCGCTGGCGTCACCGCGCACCCGAGCCTCCGAAACCTGTCGGTGCCGCTCGACGATCGCGGCCGCGTGCCCGTCGACGACCAACTCCGGGTAATGGGGATGGATTCCGTCTGGGCGATCGGCGACTGCGCCGCCTCACCGGGGCCCGGCGACGGCCGGTCGGCTCCCCCGACGGCCGCGTTCGCCGTGCGGCAGGGGCCCGCCGCCGCCCGCAACATCGCCGCCGAGCTGGGAATCGGCACTCCGAAGGCATTCGGCTACAAGGGCAACGCTTCGTTCGTGAACCTCGGCCGCTACAAGGCGGTCGGGCGCTTCGGAGCGCTCAAGTTTCGCGGCTTCCCTGCCTGGTGGATGGCCCGGACCTACCACATGAGCCAGATTCCGGGTGTGGCCCGCAAGGTCCGCGCGGTCATCGACTGGACGGCGAGCCTGCCCTTCAAGCGGGACACCTCCGAGGTCGGCTCGATCGGCCATCCCGAGCCTCTTCGTGCCGAGGTCTACGAGGGTGGCGGCTCGCAGCGCCCGGTGGCGATCGACTCCGGCGGGGTTCGCGACACCGACGTCACGGAGTGACGGTCAGGTTCGCGTGCATGCCGAAGCCGTTGTGCTGGGGCGGGCTGCAGTAGACGTAGTAGTCGCCCGGGGGAACCGTGAAGCGCGCTGCCGGCCCCGGTGCTTGGGCTTCGGTCTGCTCCGGGTGCGCCACCCCGGCGCCACGAACCGGCCACAATCTGAAGGCATGGGCTTCGAGTATCTGGTCATCGCCATCTCGTTCGGGCTCGCCACGGGCATCATCGGGCGCGGGAAGGGAAGCTCGTTCTGGATCTGGTTCTTCGTGGGCACGGTCATCCCGTTCTTCGGGTTGATCGCCGTGATCATGTCCCGTTCCGAGGAGGTCGAGCCCGAGCGCCTTTGCCCGACCTGCAACAGGGTCCTCAAGGTCTACGTCCAGGTCTGTCCCCGCTGCGGGACCGACCTCTACCTCCCGGACCCCTCCGAGGTGCGGATGCCGACAGGCTCACGCTGAGCCTGCCCGGGTTCAGCGCAGCCAGGTGCGGACGATCGCGTTCGCGAACCCGAGGCCGTAGCGGACCACGGCCGGCTTCTTCGAGTGGCCGTGGAGGCGCCGCTCGACGGTGACCGGAACCTCGCGGGCGGGAACGCCTCGCTTGATCGCCTCGATCATGAACTCGGAGGTGTGGAACTGCTCCTGGCGCAGGACGAGTAGGGGGAGGACCGTCGTACGAACGGCGCGGTAGCCGTTCGAGCAGTCGCTGACCTTCGTGCGGGTGATCAGTGACACGAGCCTGTTGAAGAAGACGATCCCGAGCTCCCGGGCGAAGTGGTTGCGGTCGGCGTGGCCGAGGACGCGGGAACCGTGGGCGACGTCGACCTCGCCGTCGAGTACCGGCTTGACGAGCAGCTCCATCTCCGACGGTAGGTGCTGGCCGTCGGCGTCCAGCGTCACGACGATCTCAGACTTCGCGTCGACCATCAGCCGGTATCCGGTCCGCAGCGCCGCGCCGCCACCGCGGTTGATCACGTGGCGGGCCACCGCCGCGCCGTGAGTCGCCGCGACCTCGGCCGTGCCGTCGCGTGACCCGTCGTCGACGACGAGGATGGCGGTCTCGCGCCCGCAGACCTCCGCTGGAACCCGGTCGAGCACGTAGCCGATGTTCTCGGCCTCGTTGTAGGCGGGGATCACGACCGCGATCTTGCCCTCGAAGTGCTCCGGCAGCCCGGCCTGTCGGAACTCCTCGGAGGCGATGCCCTCGAGGACGGCGGAGAGCTCGCGCGTCGTCCGCGAGGACTGCGACAGGGCCCGCAGGGTCAGCAGGAAGAGGACGAAAATCGCGAACACCGCGAGGCCGAGGATGCGACCGCCGTTGCCCCGTTCGAATGAGAAGGCGGAGAGCAAGGCGTCAGTGATCTCGGTGCCGGAGACGATGGCGAGGCCGATGGCGCAACCGAGCAGGATCACGACGTCGGCGTTGCGCAGGGAGCGCCGGCGCGCGATCGCGAACGACGCGAGGCCGATGGCCGCGAGCAGGCCGGCGGCGCGGATGGTCGTCAGCTCGGGGGGTAGGAGGTCGGCGTAGTTCACGAAGCGGCCATTCTGGCGCGGGTCGCCGCGACGGCCCGGGTGATCGCTGCCGCAGCCAGCGGGATGACCAGGGTCATCAGGATCTCGTTGCGCCGGTTGCTCGCCAGGGAGAGGGCTCCGATCCCGGTGATGGCGACGACCGGGATCGCGAAGACGATCCCCTCCCAGCGACGGCGCGCCCACAGGAGAGCGAAGCCGGCGATGCCGAACGCGAGCAGGAGCAACTGCGTGATCCGGCCCGCCGTCGTCTTCATCGCCGGGCCGAACCCGGTCCCCCACAGGCGCCCGGCTTTGCGCACGGTCATCGCGAAGTAGTCGGCGGTGTGGTGCTCCAGGTTGTCTTTCAGGTTGTCCTTCCCGATCTTGCCGAGGGCGGCATCCCGCGAGAGGTCGGGGTACCGCTCGGCGACCCGGTCGAAGAGCGGCACCGGGTTGACCGCATCGAGCTCGGGCGAATTCGGCTCGAGGTCCCGGCCGAGGTAACGCTCGACGAGGATCGCCTTGACGCGCTGGTAGTCACCGTCCGCAGGCAGGTAGGTGCCCACGTAGAGCGCCTTACCGCCGCCGGTTGACAGGGGGACGAAGCGCCCGACCGCGATGTAGTTGCGGACCGTCCAGGGGATCAGGGGCAGGAGGAAGGCGGCGAGAAAGATCGCAGCGATCGCGACGGGCGCCTTCCAGGCCCCGGTGCCCGACTTCCGCAGGCGCCGGATCAGGAGAAAGACCACGAGGGCGATGCCGACGAAGAGATATTCGGGCCGGATCAGCGCTGTCAGGCCGAACAGCAGTCCTGGGAGGGCCCAGGCGACGGGGCGCTCCTGCTCGTCGGCCCAGAGGAACGCGAGCACCGCTGCCGGCAGGGTGAAAAACGCCGGCGGCTCGGACAGGAGAGCGCCGGTGGAGTGGATGAAGGGCGGGTACACGGCGACCCCCGCGGCGGCGAGGAGACCTGCCGGCCCGCACGCGATCCGCCGCGTCAGCAGGAACACGATGAAGATGGCAAGCGTGCCCAGAACCGCCTCGACTCCGCGCCCGACGCCGTCTCGTACGCCGCCGGTCGCGTAGTAGGCGGATGCGTAGAGGAGCGGCGCGCCGGGAGACCAGTCGCTCGAGCTCTTGAAGTCCGGGCCGCCGTAGCTCTGATCGGTGTAGAGCGACTCGGCGAGGGCCCGGTAGGCAAGCGCGTCGTCGCCCGGATGGTCGAGCGGGTGGACAACCCGGTCCAACCGCAGCCCGAAGCCGACGGCCAGCAGGATCGCCAGGATCACGAGCGTGGCCTTCCCCTCGCGCGCCGCGAAGCCCCGCAGGCGTTCGCCCGCCCGATTGCGCACCGAGGCCATAGGCGGGGGAAGTCTAGATCCGCCGGCTGGCCGCAGTCGATCAGTCTGCCGTCGAGGCCGGGTCGATGCATTTTCGGCGCATGGCGATCCGCGTGAGCTCCACGATCCCGCAGCCTCCGAGCGCCGCGACCAACGGGATCAGCACTAGAACCCGGCGTGGCGACGCAACGGTGAGGGCGCTGATCGCGGTCACGGCAAGAGCCACGACTCCGATGAGCGCCGCCTCCCGGCGCCTTCGCAGGGCGAGCAACACCAGCCCGGCCAGCGCCGGGATCACGATCAGGAGGTGGAACACGCGCCAGAGCGGCTGCTTCATCACCGACCTCGGCCCGGTGGCCCAGACCCGTACGACCTTGGTCGCGATGAACCCGGTGAACTCGATCGGGCTATCCCGCGCGTTTCGCCACAGTTGGTGCTCTCCCATTCGCGTCAGCGCCACATCGGAAGGGACGCCCGGATGTTCCTGCGCGGCAAGGGCGGCGAGAATCGATTCGAGCGGCGGCTGGCCGTCGGCGCCCGCCTGATTCTCAACCTCCGGGCGCAGCTCCGGATGGCGGGCCAGCACCTCGGCCCCGACCTTTTCGGGATCTCCGCCGGAGGGCAGGTAGGTACCGGCGAAGAGGACCTGTCCGCCCCCGGTCGACACGGGGACGAAGCGATCGAGGACTACGTAGTTGCGCACGGTCCAGGGCGCGACGACGACCGCGATGCCCGCGAGGAGGATCGCGCTGCGTGCGAGGGCGGGCCCGGCTCCCGCCCGGATCCGGAGCGCGAGCATCGTCATCGAGACGAGGAAGCCGACCACCAAATACTCGGGCCGAACCATCGTCGTCGCTCCCAGCGCCAGTGCCGGCAGCGCCCACGCCCATGGTGATGCCCGGTCCCACGCCCAGAGGATCGAGAGGATCGACCCGGAGAGAAGTGCCGCGGCGAGCGGCTCGGTCATCAGCATCCCTCCGTACTGGAGGAAGGCCGGGTAGATCGCGACCGCGGTGGCGCCGATCAGCCCGGCGCCGACTCCGGCGAGCCGCCTGCCGATCAGGAAGCTGAAGGCGACGGAGAGCGAGGCGACCAGCGCGAGCACGATTCGTGCCAGGCGCTCGTCGGGCTGCCCGCGGATCTCGTAGACGCCGGCCGTGAGAAGAGGGAGGCCGGGCGAGTAATTGGTGGGCTCCTGCGTGTCGCGCGGCATCTGCGGACTTCGCGCCGTGTACTCGTCGTGCTCTTCGAGGTTCGCGGCCAGGGCCGCATAGGCTCGGGCGTCGGCGACCGGTGCCCACCCGTCCCAGGCATAGGTGAGTCGCAGGCCCAGACCAAGCGCGAGAACAGCGCAGAGGGCGGCGAGGCCGAGCGTCCCCCCGTTTCGGGCACGCAGACCCTCCATGGCTGCACGGGCATGATCCATCACGAGATGGTCTCAGGCAGCGCGGCCGGGGTTCGGTCCGGTACCCTGCTGCGCCTATGCGCGTCCTGATCCTCGGGGGCGACGGCTACCTTGGCTGGCCAACGGCGATGAGGTTCTCGGCACGCGGCCACGAGGTCGCGGTCGTCGACAACTTCTCTCGCCGGCGCTGGCATCTGGAGCAGTCGACCGACTCACTGACACCGATCCGCACCCTCGAGGAGCGGATCGACGCCTGGCGCGAGGTCTCCGGCAACGAGATCCACGCTCACGTGGGCGACATCGAGGATGGGGAGTTCCTCGACGGCGTCGTGGCCGAGTTCCTCCCCGAGGTTGTCGTCCACTACGGCGAGCAGGCCTCGGCTCCGTTCTCGATGCAGTCGCGCCACGCCGCCGTCGAGACGCAGTACACAAACGTCATCGGGACACTGAACCTGCTGTTCAGCATCCGCGACCGCGTTCCGGACTGCCACCTGATCAAGCTCGGCACGATGGGCGAGTACGGCACGCCCAATATCGACATCGAGGAAGGCTTCATCGAGATCGAGCACAAGGGCCGCAAGGATTCGCTGCCGTTCCCGAAGCTCCCCGGGTCCCTGTATCACTGCTCGAAGGTCCACGACTCGACCAACATCCACTTCGCGTGCAGGATCTGGGGCCTTCGCGCCACCGATCTCAACCAGGGGGTCGTCTACGGGATCGAGACCGAGGAAACCGCGAGGGACGAGCGACTGGTGACGCGCTTCGACTACGACGAGATCTTCGGCACGGTGCTCAACCGCTTCTGCGTGCAGGCGGTGATCGGGCATCCGCTCACGGTCTACGGCGAGGGAGGTCAGACGCGCGGATTCCTCAACATCCGCGACACGATCCAGTGCGTCGAGCTCGCCGCCGAGACCCCGGCCGACCGCGGCGACTTCCGCGTCTTCAACCAGTTCACGGAGCAGTTCTCGGTCACCCAGCTCGCCGAGCTGGTGAAAACCTGCGCGGCCGAGGTCGGCCACGACGTCGACATCAAGACCTTCCCGAACCCCCGCGTCGAGCTAGAGCACCACTACTACAACGCCACCCACACGAAGCTTCTCGACCTCGGCCTGGAGCCGTCCCTGCTCGGCGACGAGCTGGTCCGCTCGCTCCTCACCGCGATCGAACGCCACTCCGACCACGTCATCCCCCGCGCCATCGAGCCCCACACCCGCTGGAACCCGGGCGAGCTCGAGGGCGGGTTGGTCTCGAAGACCGAGTAGCGCCTGAAGGCCGCGCTGGCGCCTGAAGCTGCGCTGGGCCTGAGGCCGCGGGCCAATCTCGCGGGGCATCCCGGCGTACCCCTCGTCGATGTCGACAGTTTGCGGGGGAGAGATTCGCTTGGACGCTCGTGTTGCACGGATTGCGGCAGGCAGGGAGGGCGTCAGGCCTTCGAGGACGATCGCGAGCGGGAGGTGGAGCTCGCCCTACTCGGCTACGAGGTGCATCGCTTCACCCACCGCCAGATCAACGAGCGGCCCGCCTGGGCGGCCGCATCGCTGCGCGCGCTTCTCGCCGCGATTTGAGTCGCCCGAACAGGCGGAAACCCGCTGCTAGCATCGGCCCCACGATGCGCGCCGCAGATGCACTGATGGAGAGCCTCAAGACCGAGGGGGTCGAGCACGTTTTCGGCATCCCCGGCGGGGCGAACCTGCCGACCTACGACGCCCTGGTCGACGCGGATCTGCGCCACGTTCAGGTTCGCCACGAGCAGGGGGGCGGGCATGCCGCTGAGGGATATGCGAAGGCCTCGGGTCGGGTCGGCGTCGCCCTGGCCACCTCAGGCCCCGGTGCGACCAACCTCGTCACCGCGATCGCCGACGCGATGCTCGACTCCGTTCCCACCGTCTTCATCACCGGCCAGGTCCGCACCGACCTGATCGGGACCGACGGCTTTCAGGAGGCGGACATCCTCGGCTCGACGCTGCCGTTCGTCAAGCACTCCTTCCAGGTGACGGATCCGCGCCACATCCCCGAGTTCGTCCACGAGGCATTCCACATCGCCTCGACCGGCCGCCCCGGTCCGGTTCTGCTCGACATCCCGCAGGATCTGTCGCGCGCGGACATCGAGTACGAGCCCCGCACCGACCCGGTCGAGCTGCCCGGCTACAAGCCCTCGACCGAGGGCAACATCAAGCAGATCCGCATCGCGGCCAAGGCCCTCGCAAACGCGCGCCGGCCCGTCTTCTACACGGGAGGCGGCGTCATCAATGCCAACGCATCGACCGAGCTGCGCGAGCTCGCCGCCTGTGATGACTTCCCGGTCACCTCGACGCTGATGGGCCTCGGCGCGTTCCCATCATCGGACGAGCACTGGCTCGGGATGCTCGGGATGCACGGCACCCGCACCGCCAACTACGCCATGGACCAGGCCGATCTGATCGTCGCGATCGGCGCCCGTTTCGACGACCGGATCACCGGCAAGCTGAGCGAGTTCGCCCCGCGCGCGAAGTTCATCCACATCGACGTCGACCCGGCCGAGATCTCGAAGAACATCCCCGCTCACATCCCGATCGTCGGAGATGCCGCGCTCGTGCTGCCCAAGCTGTCGCGTGAGTACCGCGCCCTCCAGACCGACTCGAACCGCCTCGAGGGCTGGTGGAGGCAGCTTCGCGGGTGGCAGGAGGAGTACCCGCTCGCATACGAGAACTCCGACTCCGAGATCAAGCCCCAGTTCATGGTCGAGGCGATGCACCGGGCCACGCAGGGGGACGCGATCATCACCTCCGACGTCGGCCAGCACCAGATGTGGGCCGCGCAGTACTACGGTTTCGACAAGCCGCGTCGCTGGATCAACTCCGGCGGCCTCGGCACGATGGGCTTCGGGCTTCCCTCGGCGATCGGCGCGAAGGTCGCCTGCCCCGACGAGCACGTGGTCTGCCTGGCCGGCGACGGGAGCCTGATCATGAACGTCCAGGAGTTCGCGACTGCCGTCCACGAGGAGATCCCGGTCAAGGTCTTCCTCATGAACAACGGCTACATGGGCATGGTCCGCCAGTGGCAGGAGCTCTTCTGGGAGGGCCGCTACAGCTCCGTGGAGATGGGCCCGAGCCCCGACTGGGTGAAGCTCGCCGAGGCCTTCGGCGCGACCGGCCTGCGCTGCGACGACCCCGCCGACCTCGAGGAGATGATGGGCGCGGCGCTCGAGGCCGAGGGCCCGGTCCTCGTCGATGTGCGTGTCAGCCGCGAAGAGAACTGCTTCCCGATGATTCCCGCCGGGGCCGCCGCCAGGGACATGGTGGGTTGACCCGTGGAAGCTGGAACTCCCGATCTCGTCAAGCTTGAGAGCATCCACATGCCCGGTGCGCTCACAGGCCGCCGGCACGTTCTCTCGATCCTGGTTGAGAACCGGCCGGGTGTCCTTGCGCGGGTAGCGGGTCTGTTCTCGCGCCGTGGCTTCAATATCGACACGCTCGCGGTCGGACCGACCGACGATCCCGCCGTCTCCCGCATCACGTTGACGCTCGACGGTGCGGTCCATCCGATCGACCAGGTCACCAAGCAGCTCCACAAGCTCGTCAATGTGCTGAAGATCCGCGACATGGAGCCCGAGGAGACGATCGCGCGCGAGATGGCCCTCTTCAAGGTCACGGCCGCGGTCGAGAACCGTGCCGAGATCATGCAGTTCGCAGAGATCTTCCGGGCCAAGATCGTTGATGTCTCACGCCGCAAGATGACGATCGAGATCACCGGCACCGCCGACAAGATCGAGGCCTTCGAGCGGATGATCCGCCCGCATGGTCTGATCGAGATGGCGCGCACGGGCGAGATCGCGATCGCTCGCGGCGGCGACTGAGCGGGGCGGCCGATGTCGGTCCTCCTTGACACTCCGGCGCTCCTCGACCGGCTCGGCGATGAGCTGAGCAGGGCCGGGAGCAAGCGCCGCACCCTCGTCAGCCTCACGACTCCCGTAGAGGGGATCGACCCCTGCGCGACGGCATTCAGCTCCCGGTTCGCTTCCGACCGCTGGTTTTGCTGGCAACAGCCGGATCGCGAGTTCGCCCTGGCCTGCCTCGGGTCTGCCGTGGACTTCGAGTCGCGCGGGCCCGACCGATTCAACGAGGTCGCCGAGGACTGCTCCGCGCTGCTGAGACGAGCGCGGATCATCGTCCCTGACGGGGTCGGCCCCGGCGTCGGTCCGATCTTCACGGGCGGGTTCGCTTTCAGTGGCGATGGGGGCGGGTCCGGAACCTGGTCTTCATTTGCCCCCGCGGCGATCAGCCTTCCGGAGCTGTCGATCTGTCGCGACGGCGAGCGATTTCATCTGACCGTCAACGTCATTGCGGGCCCCACACGCGACCCGCAGGAGCACATGTCGCGAATCGCGGCGCGGATGACCTCCCTGCGCAGCCCTTCGCTGCCGATGCTCGAACCCGCTCGGGTCGGCAGGGTGACCGTGCAGGGGGCGCGGCTGCCCGGCGAGTTCGAGCGCTCGGTCGCGGCTGCCACGGACCGGATCGCCGCCGGGGGGCTGAGCAAGGTGGTGCTGGCACGCGAGGTCGTAGTTGGCGCGCCGTCGGCACACGACCCGGCGGCCATATTCGGCGCGCTGCGCGAGCTCTTCCCATCCTGTTTCTGCTTCTGTGTCGGCACCCCAGAGGCCGCCTTCCTGGGTGCCAGTCCCGAGTTGCTGGTCCGCCGCAGCGGAGCGAGCGCTTCAACCGTCGCTCTCGCCGGCTCGACCCGCCGCAGCTCGGACCCGGCCGTCGACGACCATCTGGGAGAGCAGCTTTTGCGCTCCGACAAGGACCGCCGCGAGCAGGAGATCGTCACGAAGCGCATCGTGCGCACCCTCCGGCCGCACTCGGTCTGGGTTGAGAGCACGCCGGAGCCGACGGTGATCAAGGTCGCGAACATCCAACATTTGGCGACGCCGATCGTCGCCCAGCTAGCCGACTCCCACTCGGCGATCGAGCTGGCGGGCCTCCTTCACCCGACGCCGGCCGTCGGAGGCGAGCCGTGGCCGCTGGCTGCGGAGACGATTGATGAGCTGGAGCGGATAGACCGCGGGTGGTATGCGGGGCCCGTCGGCTGGATGGATGCCGCGGAGGATGGAGAGTTCTGTGTGGCGCTTCGCAGCGCCGTCCTGCGTGACCGCGATGCCCATCTCTTCGCCGGGGTCGGTGTCGTGGAGGGGTCAGACCCGGCGGCCGAGCTGGAGGAGACCGAGATCAAGATGGGAGCGCTGCTGCCGCTGCTGGCTGAATAGCGGGGCCGCCGAGTCGGGACCGGTCAGGACGGCCGTTCCTCAAGTGCGCCCGACACGGCGGCATGGAGCTCGGCACGAATCGCGGCCCCGTCGGACGAGAATCGCACCTCGATCAGATCGTCCTCGCCGTGCAGGGCTTCCGGGAAGAGGCTGAGATCGTCGACGCGCGCGTGGGATAGGCCGAACGTTTTTGCCGCCGCGGCGAAGTCGACCTCGCGAGGCGTCGCGAGGAGCTCCTCGAACTCCTCGGAGGCCATGACGCCGGTCTGCGGCAGGTGGTCGAAGATCCGGCCGCCACCGTTGTTGATGATTACGATGCGAACCGGCGTCTCGGCCGAGCGCACCAGAGCCAGAGAGCCGATGTCGTGGAGCATCCCGATGTCGCCTGAGATGATCGTCGTCGGTCTGCCGGTGGCATGGGCGGCCCCGATGCCGGACGCGACGAGCCCGTCGATCCCGTTCGCGCCGCGGTTGGCCAGGAACATCACGTCGGCCACGATGGACGGCGAGAACGACTCTTGGTCGCGGATCGGCATGCTCGAGGCGGTGTAGACGAGGTCTCCGTCTCGGAGGTTGTTCGCGAGATACCCGTAGAGGGCCGGTTCGCCCGGTGCCTCGGATCTCGCCATGGCATCGGACAGGGTCTCCCAAGCCGCAGTGTCGGCATCGAGCCAACCCGTCGGCTTCGGTTTCGCGTCGCCCTTCCCGCAGCGCTCCGCCAGTCCGGCCGCGATCGCGACGAGATCGCCGCGAATCATCGCCGCCGCGCGGTTCGTCGGCTCGTTCCAGCCGCCGGTGCCGGCGAGGACGATCTGGTCGATCCCGGGCCGCGCGAGCCAGGCGCGCAGGGGCTTGCTCGTCGGCATATCACCGAAGCGCAGGGCGAGGTCGGGTTTGCGCTCTGCGATCGGATCCGCGCGCAGGAGCGAGTCATAGGCGGACACGACGTAAGAGCGGTCGTGCGGCCCGCTGCGCATCTGCGACAGCGGGTCGGTGAGGATCGGCATGCCCGCCGCCGCGGCGAGGGCGGCGAGTGGCTCCCGCAGGCCGGTGTCGGTCTGGCGGCCGGCGATGATGACGCCGCTCTCGGACCCGGTGATGCGCTCGGCGAGCATGTCGAGGATCTCGGTCCTGGGTCCGGCCGGGAAATCGGTCGAGGCGGTCAGCGGTCGCTCATCACGCCCCTCCAGCGCCAACGGGTCCGAGGCCGTGACGCCGCCCTCGACTTCGATCGGCGCAAGCGGTTCACGTAGCGCCAGATTCAGGTGGACGGGGCCCGGCCGGGAATCGCCTCGCGATGCTCCGAAGGCGCGGCAGGCGATCGAGCGGACGTGGAGCAACCCGGCGTCGTCGGCGTCGTGTGTGCCGACCTCGCTAAACCAGCGGACCGAGGATCCGTAGAGCTTGATCTGGTCGATCGTCGGGCCGGCTCCGATGCCCCGGAGCTCCGGGGGCCGGTCGGCGGTGAGGACGATCATCGGGATGTTCGAATCGTGGGCCTCGGCCACCGCCGGGTGAAGGTTGGCCGCGGCCGTTCCGGAGGTACAGAGGATGACCACCGGCGAGCGTGTCGCCTGTGCCGCGCCGAGGGCGAAGAACCCCGCCGAACGCTCGTCGACGATCACCGTGAGGTCGATCCCTTCCTCCCGGCTCAGGGCGACGGCATACGGCGTGGACCGCGAGCCGGGGGAGAGGACCGCGTGGCGCACGCCGCACCGGGCCAGCTCCTCGGTGAAGGCCGAGGCCAGGGCGGTGTTGTGGTTCGTCGGATCCACGGGAGGAACGCTAGAGCCGGCGGCGCCTCAGGGCATCCTCGTCGATCTCGACACCCAGCCCCGGCCCCTCCGGCAGGTACAGCAGGTCACCCTCGAGACGGCATCCTGCCGAGGCGATCGTCTCGGCGAAGAGCTCCTGCGTGGCCAGGCCGTGGGCGATCCCGGCGTCGAGCTCCTCGTTTCGCAGGCCCTGGACGGCGTGGGCGGCGGCGGCGATGCCGACCGGCCCATCGAGCGCACTCGAGACGTAGACGGGAAACGTCTCGCGGAAGTGGGAGAGGTCGATCAGCCCTGCCTTGGAGAGCTTGACCGTGATCAGGTCGCAGGCATCGGCCTGGAAGGCGTCCTGGGCATCCATCGGGTCGGCGACCGACTCGTCGGCGGCGATCAACACCTCGACGTCCTCCTTCAGCTCGGCCATCTTCTCGAGGTCCGCCACCGGTTGCTCGACGAGCTCGATGTCGAAGTCGTCGATCAGGGAGATGGACTCCAGGGCGGAGGCGACATCCCAGGTCCCGTTTGCGTCGACCCGGATCCGCGCCTTGGGGCCGACGGTGTCGCGAACCGCCTCGACGGTGTCGAGATCGACCCCCTCGCCGATCTTCAGCTTGAAGGTCGAGAAGCCCCGTTCCGCCCATGCCTCGGCATCCGCGGCCACCTCGCCCGGCGTCCCCGCGATGAGCGTCGCGTTGCAGCGCACCGGCGCTCCGTCACCGGCCCCGAAGGTCAGCTCGTGCCACGCGGATACTCCCGCTCGCTTCGATCTGAGGTCCAGCTCGGCGGTGCGGATCGCGCACAATGTCGGCGCCGCGAACCCGAAGTTGTCGACGAGGTCGGGGAAGATCGGCTCGGCCGCCCAGGCGTTCAGCTCGGTGACGACCTGCTCGAGGTCCGCGCCGCCGCGAAGCGCCAGCGGAACGGCCTCACCCAGGCCCTCGCGGCCATCCTCGTCGCGAATCCGCAGCAGGGCCATCTCACGCCGCTCGAGGGCTCCCGTCGCGGTCACATAGGGGCGCCGGAAGGGCAGCGTGTAGGGGACGACCTCCGCCGAGGCGATGTTCACCGGTCAGCTCGCGATCAGAAGGCCGGCTGACACGAGCAGGCTGAACACGCCGAGCAGCGCGCCGGTCCCGGCAAGTGCGCCGTTCAGGGCCGGACCGTCCGTGCGGGTGCGCACGGCCTGAATGGGCTTGGCCGCGAGAACTCCCGACAGGAGCCCGAGGCAGGCAGGAGCCGGGCCACCGTTGATGGCGACCGTGGCGACCAGCACCAGCCAGCCGCCGGCGACGCAGGCGACGTATAGGGCGCGTGTCCGCTCGCGTCCGAGCCGGACCGCGAGCGTCATCTTCCCGGCGCGGCGGTCCGTGTCGAGATCGCGCACGTTGTTGACGACGAGGATCGCGGTCGAGAGCAGCCCGACCGCAACCGAGAGGCCGAGCGGCAGGAAGTTCACCTTCTCGAGTTGGACGTAGAAGGAGCCGTCGACCGCCACGAGCCCGAAGAAGGTGAACACGAAGACCTCCCCGAGCCCTGCGTAGCCGTAGGGCCTTGGGCCTCCCGTGTAGAGGACACCGGCCGCGATCGAAACGACACCGATCGCGAGGATGATCGGCCCGGCGAGGATCGCGAGGTAGATGCCACAGGCGACCGACAGCGCGAAGGCGAGATAGGTCGCGGTGAGGACGCGGCGGGGTGTCACGAGCCCCTGCGAGGTCACCCTGACCGGCCCCAGCCGATCGGCCGAGTCGGCTCCCCGCCGAGCGTCAGAGTAGTCGTTGGCGAGGTTGGTCCCGATCTGGATGAAGATGCTGCCGAGCAGCGCGACGACGAAGCCGAGCGCGCGGGGAAGCTCACCCACCTCGTAAACGGCGGCTGCCGTTCCGACGATCACGGGGGCGATCGCGGCGGGGAGCGTCCGTACCCGCGCGGCCATGACCCAGATGCGCAGCGGGCTCACGGCCGCTTCTCCGGGAGCAGGTCGTGACCGCGCTCTCGGGCAACGTCCCAGAGACGTCGGTCGAAGGTGGCAAGGACACGATCGCGTGCCGGGAATTCCTCGGCCGAGGCCAGATGAATCGCGTCGAGCGCCTTGAGTCCGGTGGTTGCCATCAACCCGCCCGCAGCTTGAGCTAGTTCGGGACTTAGCTCGATCACCTCTACCGACTGCCAGACCCGCCGGAAGTCAGCGGCGGCATGCTCGCGGTCGATGGCCTTTGTCAGGATTGTGCCGAAAATCTCGGTGTGGGCGATCCTCGATGCCACCCAGCGGTCGGCCCGTTCCATCGCCGCGACCACGAGATCTGAGTCGACCTCGCGGATGAAGCTCTTGAAGAAGGCGCTGGAATCGAGATAGAGCTTCAGAACCGCTCCGCGCGTCCCTCGAGGATCAGCTCCGTACCGGTCTTGCCCGGTTTGCCCTTTGTCGGTTCCGGACCGGGTCGTTGTGACCGCGGGATCCGGGACAGCGTGATGCGACCCTCGGATTCCATTTTCAAAAGCTCCGGGTCGATCTCGTTCTCCAAGGGATCCCGCGGGGGCACTATCTCGGCAACGGTTCTGCCGCGGGAGGTCACTCGAACGGCCTGGCCCGCCTCGACGCGCCGGAGCGTCTCGCTCAGCTTGCTCTTCAGCTCTCGAACGCCGATCTCGTCCATGTAGTCACCCTACCATCGCCGTGTGACCACAATGACCACGCGCTACGGCCGTTTCGGGTACTTGCTGAAGTCGGGCTTGCGGCCCTCCTGGTAGGAGTTCCGGCCCTCCTGGCCCTCCTCGGACATGTAGAAGAGGAGCGTGGCGTCGTGGGAGAGCTGCTGCAGGCCGGTGATCCCGTCCTCGTCCGCGTTGAAGCTCGACTTGAGCAGCCGCAGGGCGAGGGGGGAGAGGTGCAGCATCTCGCGGCACCAGGCGACGGTCTCGCGCTCAAGCTCCTCGAGTGGGACGACCTTGTTGACCAGGCCCATCTCGAGCGCCTCGTCGGCCTCGTAGAGGCGGGAGAGAAACCAGAACTCCTTTGCCTTCTTCACACCGACGTTGCGAACGAGGAGGCTGGCGCCGAAGCCCCCGTCAAAACTGCCGACGCGTGGCCCGGTCTGCCCGAAGCGCGCGTTGTCTCCGGCGATCGTCATGTCGCACACGAGGTGGAGGATGTGCCCGCCGCCGACGGCGTAGCCGGCGACCATCGCGACCACGGGCTTCGGAAGGCGACGGATCTGGACGTGCAGGTCGCCGACATCGAGCCGGCCGACGCCGCTCTGGGCGACGTCGTCGTCGCCGATGTAGCCGTCGTCGCCGCGGATCCGCTGGTCGCCGCCGGAGCAGAACGCCTCATCCCCAGCCCCGGTGAAGATGATCGCGCCGACCTCGAGGTCGTCACGGGCCCGGTTGAAGGCGTCGCGCAGCTCAGCGAGCGTCTGCGGGCGGAACGCGTTTCGCACCTCCGGTCGGTTGATCGCGATTTTGGCGATCCCGTCGCCCTTCTCGTAGCTGATGTCGGAGAACTCGCCCGCGGTCGCCCACTCGATCGGGGCGTAGAGGGAGTCCTCGGGCGGAGCGTCCTTGTGACGGATCGGCATGTGACGGACGATAGCCAGCGCGTCGTCCAGGCAACGGTTCGGGGCAGGTGGCTAGTAACTCGTGCATGACACGAATAGGTCGCCCCGAGCGACCATCGGCGTCCCGCCCGGTGGGACGCCATTAGGCTTCGGCGCGGTGAAGCTCGACAACTGGCTCGCACAGCGATCGCAGAGTTGCCCCGACCGGATCGCTCTGGTTTCGGGCGGCTTCGAAGTCACCTACGCCGAGCTCGAGGCCGAGGCGACCTGGGTCGCGCGCCGGCTCGCCTCCTACGGCGTGCGCCGTGGGTCAACCGCCGCGGTGACGATGCAGCCGGGCCGGGAGCAGGTGGTCCTGCTTCACGCGCTGATGAAGCTCGGGGCGGCGGTGATGCCGCTGAGCCCTCGGCTGAGCGGCGAGGAGCGCGCGGCGGTGCTCAACGCCGAGCGGCCCGAGGTGGACCTCTCCGATGACGCCGTCCAACTCCCGCAGACCGAGGCCGACCTGCCGCTGCTCGGTGAGCACGATCTCGACGACATCCACTGCCGGATCCTCACCAGCGGCTCGACCGGAGCGCCGCGGACGATCGCGCTCAGCTACGGAAACCACCTCTGGTCGGCCGTCGGGTCCGCCTTCAACCTCGGGGTCCATCCCGACGACCGCTGGCTCTGTTGCGTTCCGCTGAGCCACGTCTCCGGGCTCTCGATCGTGATGCGATCGGTGATCTATGGAACCACGGCCGTCCTTCATGACGGCTTTGACACCGATCGAGTCGCAGCATCTCTCGCCGAGGACGGGATCACCGTCGTCTCGCTGGTCACCACCATGCTGTCGAGGCTGCTTGACGCCGGCGCCGACCTTTCGGTGCCCCGGGTGATCCTCGTGGGGGGCGGCCCGGTTCCGCCGGATGTCCTGGGAGAGGCGCTCGGCCGCGGCGCCACTGTCGTCCAGACCTACGGCCTGACTGAAACTGCTTCGCAAGTGACGACGCTGGCAGCCGCCGACGCGGCGCGGAAGGTCGGCTCGGCCGGCCGGCCGCTCTTGACCACCCACCTCCGTATCTCGGACGGTGAGATCCTCGTCCAGGGGCCGACCGTCGCGCAGGGAGCCGCGGATGCCGACGGCTGGCTCCACACCGGGGATCTCGGCCGGATCGACGACGAGGGCTTCCTCTACGTCCAGGACCGGATCGACGACCTGATCGTCACCGGAGGGGAGAACGTCGCGCCGGCCGAGGTCGAGGCCGTCCTGATGCGACA
>JBBSQE010000037.1:0-17745 GCA_038258095.1 Solirubrobacterales bacterium
AAGAACCGGACGATGCTGCCCAACGGCTCGCTGGTCCCCTGGGTCAGCCCGGTCAACCACACCCCGATCACGATTGCCGCGGCCACTCCGTCGGCGCTCGCAACCGACCTCGTCTACACACAGCTTCCCAACGGCTCCACGCTCGACTACGCCGCTCAGAACCCCTACTTCGGCCCGCTCGGCGACAAGCGCGCCGGCGTTCAGAAGTTCACGGTCTTCAACGGCTTCTTCACCGGCGCACTCCTCAGTCCACAGGGAACTCCGGGCGCTGACCTCCTGGCCTTCGGCTCGGCGCTCAACGGCCCGGGGCCCTACGACGGGCTGGCGCCATCGCTCGCCGGCCTCGCCCATACGCACGGAGCGCTCAACCTCGATGACTCCACCCCGCCGGCGCCGATGCTCCTCTCCGACGGCTTCTCGGATGACTTCGTCGGGGCCGACGAGTCGATCAAGCTCTACAACCGCATCCGCAGCGACAACCCCGGCACGCCGGTGGCGATGTTCTTCGGCGACATGGGCCACGCGCGCTCGAACGACAAAGCCGCTGACGCGAACCAGCTCCGCGCCCTCCAGATCGCGTGGATGAACCATTACGTGCTGGGCCAGGGCCCGGTCCCGCCTCAGAACGTCCAGCTTCGCGGGATCACCTGCCCCGACAGCGCGCCTTCGAGCGGCCCGTTCACCTTTCCGGACTGGGCCTCGTTGTCCCCTGGCGAGATGCGTCTCACCGATCTCGAGCCGAAGACCATTGCCGCCACCGGGAGCCTCTACGGGACGGCGTTCACCACCCCGACGGGCGATGCCTGCTCCTCGGCTCCGGCCGACGACAACCCGGCGACCGCGAACTACCGGCTTCCGCCGACGGCGCAGGGCTTCGACGTCGCCGGCTCGCCCACGCTGCTGATGCGCCTGAACGTGACCGGCCCGTCGGACCAGCTCGTCGCCCGCCTGGTCGATGTGGCGCCCGACGACACCGAGACGCTGGTGGACCGCGGCCTGCTGCGGCCCGACATGGACGCGCCCGACGAGGTCCAGGTTCTGCAGCTCCATCCCAACGTAATCCACGTGTCCGCGGGGCACCTCCTGAAGCTCGAGCTGATGCCTGACGAGTACCCCTACAGCCACCTCAACACGATCGCAACCGACGCCGAAGCCCAGCACCCGATCGAGGTCCTTGCGCTGCAGCTCCGGGTCCCCACGCTCCAGAAGCCGGGCGGGTCCGGAGGCCAGATCCTCGCCCCGCTCCCGCGCTACCTCCCGCCGGGGTACACGACGGCCGTCGGCTACAAGGGCAAGACGACCACCAAGCCGCCCGACCTCACGAAACCGGCTGTGAATCGGCCGCCGGTCATCACCCGCATGTGCGCCGGTGCTCGGGCGACGATCGTCGGCACCCCCCGGCGCGACGTCATCAGGGGAACCCGTCGGCGTGACGTGATCGTCGCCTTCGGCGGCGCGGACAAGATCCTCGGCTCCGCAGGCAACGACATCATCTGTGCCGGAGCGGGGAACGACTCCGTCTACGCCGGCAACGGCAACGACCGGGTCTACGGCCAGACCGGAAACGACGTCCTGCGCGGCAGCCTCCGAAACGACAGGCTGTACGGAGCGCAGGGCCGTGACCGGCTCTTCGGGCAGGCCGGGCGCGACTCCCTCTACGGCGGGCCCGGACGGGACGTCGTGCGCGGCGGCAGGGGACGGGACCGGCAGCGCCAGTAGGCGCCCGACCACCTGCCTGCGCTTTCGATCCCCCAGTCCCTGCGACAATGCCGATTCTCTGATGGACCAGATGTCAAGCGGCTGGCCTGGCAGGGCTGACTGCACGACTTCCGTAGCCGCGCGCGGATCCTCGGGGATGCATCCCAATACCAACACGGAGGAACGATGAAGGGCAGTGGGGTACGCGGTGTCATCGCCGGGCTCTCGGTTCTCGCCGGGCTGATCGCCCCGGCCGCCTCGAGCGCCTCCGTACCGTCTGTCTACACCGGGCTCCCGAGCCCGCCCGTCACCTGCACGGTCCAGCCCGCGGGGCCCAACGCCGGACAGCGCTGGTGCAGCGGCTCCCCAAGCAGGGTGCAGAGCTGGGACGGGACCCCGATCGACGTCAGCGTCACACTCCCGCCGGCCCCCGCGGCGGGGCCGGATGGGGACTTTCCCCTCATCGCGGTCTTCATGGGGTGGGCCTCGAGCAAGTTCACCCCCGACTCCGACAGCGTCCAGCGTTGGGTCGACGACGGCTACGCCGTCTTCTCGATGACCGATCGCGGCTGGGGTGAGAGCTGCGGTTCGGATGCGTCGCGGGTCGGCCTGCCCTCGTGGGCCAGCTGCACGAACGGCAACATCCGCTGGGCCGACCTTCGCTACGAAGTCCGCGACGCGCAGTACCTGATCGGGATCCTGGTCGACGAGGGATTGGTCGATCCGCGCAAGATCGGCGCCCAGGCCCGCTCGTTCGGCGCGATGACGGCATCCTCCATGGCTGTTCTGAGAAACCGGACCATGCTCACCAACGGCAGGCTCGTGCCGTGGCGCAGCCCCGGTGGCACGCCGCTCTCGCTCGCGGCCGCCACCCCCGCGAACGTCCCGACCGATCTCATCTCCTCGCTGATGCCGAACGGGTCCACCCTCGACTATGCGGCGCAGAACCCCTACTTCGGGCCGAAGGGCGACAAACGAGTCGGCGTGCAGAAGTACACGATTCTCAACAGCCTTTATGCGAGCGCGCAGAAGCGGGCCGACGCGGAGGCGGGGCCCGACATCCTCGATCTCGGCGTCCTCGGGAACGCCGCCGGCCCCTATGACTCGAAGAAGCCGTACCTTCGCGACTTCGTCAGGCACCACGGCGCGCTGAACATCAGCGAGCCCATGGCCCCAGCACCGATGCTGCTCTCCGGCGGCCTGGTCGACGACTTCGTCGGAGGCGACGACCTCGTCAAGCTCTACAACCGGATTCGCAGCCTCCACCCTGCCACGCCGGTGGCGATCCAGCTCGGCGACGAGGGCCACGACCGCAGCCAGGACAAGCCGGCCGAGGCCGAATTCCTGTCCAACGCCCAGAAACGCTGGATGAACTACTACGTCAAGGGCGAGGGTCCGCGGCCGGCCAACAACGTCCAGGTCTTCGGCATCACCTGCCCGTCATCGGCCCCTTCCACCGGCCCCTTCACGTTCCGCAACTGGGCCTCGCTTTCCGCGGGCGAGCTTCGGCTGACCGACCGCTCACCAAAGACGATCGGCAAGTCGGGCACCCGCTTCGGGCGCTCGTTTTCGAGCCCCTCCGGCGACGCGTGCTCGAAGGCTCCCGCGGGCAACAACCGGGCCACGGCCAACTACCGGATGCCCGTGACGAGGACGGGGTTCGACGTCGCCGGCTCCCCGACGCTGCTGATGCGACTGAACGTGACCGGCCGCTCAGACCAACTCGCGGCCCGGCTTCTCGACGTCGCGCCGAACAGGACGGAGATCCTGGTCGACCGCGGACTGCTGCGCCCGGCGATCAACGCACCGAGGCGGGTGCAGGTCCTGCAGCTTCATCCCAACGTCACCCACATCGCGATGGGCCATCGCCTGAAGCTCGAACTGATGCCCGACGAGTACCCCTACAGCCACCGCAACGTGTCGAGTCCCGACGCCGCCGCACAGCACCCGATCGACGTCCTGGCTCTGCAGCTGCGAGTGCCGACGACGCAGCGCCCGGGTGGCTCCCGTCGCCAGATCAAGAAGCCCCTCCCCCGCTACCTGCCGCCTGGCTACCGGCCCGCGGTCGGGTATCGGGGCAAGACGACGAACAGGCCCCCGAACCTGAGTGGCCCGCCGGTTCGCAAGTGCGGCGGACGGAGAGCGACGATCGTCGGCACCCCGCGACGCGACGTCCTCAAGGGCACCCGAAAGCGCGACGTGATCGTCGGCCTCGGCGGCCCGGACAAGATCTTCGGCTTCGGTGGTAATGACCTGATCTGCGGAAGCGACGGCAACGATCTGGTCATCGCCGGCCCGGGCAACGACAGGGTCTACGGTCAGGGCGGCGGCGACACGCTGAACGGCGGCCCGGGCAGGGACCGCCTCTTCGGCGAGCCGGGCAAGAACGTCGAGAAGCAGTAGCGACTCAGTCCCAGGCCGCAGCGGAAACAGCTACGCACTGAGGCCCGCGACGATGCTCGCCAGACCCGTCACGACGACGAGAGCGAGGCCGATGAGGCGGAAGCGCTGCGGGTCGAGTCGATGGAAGAGCGCCCGTCCACCGAGATAGCCGGCGATGGTGAGGTCGAGGAGGACGCTGAGCTCACCGACTGAAGAGTGGCGCCGACGAGAGTCGCGATGGCGACGAGAAACATCGGTCATTGGTAGCGGTAAGGGTCGTCGTCAGGGCACTACCGTGAGTCAGGGTCGCACGAGTGGGTAGACGCCGAGAACACACACGAACTTGAGGGACGTGAGATCTCAGATGGCAGTTGCAGAGACACTGACGGACGATTCAGCCGGGACCTTCGCCCTGGGCGGGGACATCGAGGTGCGCCGGCTCGGCTACGGCGCGATGCGGATCACGGGCGATGGCGTCTGGGGCCCGCCGGAGGACCTCGAGGGCGCGAAGGCGGTCCTCAAGCGGGTCCCGGAGATGGGGATCAACTTGATCGACACCGCCGACTCCTACGGCCCGGAGGTCTCCGAGAACCTGATCGCCGAAATCCTCCACCCCTACGAGGGCCTGACGATCGCGACCAAGGGCGGTCTGGAGCGGACCGGTCCGAGCAAGTGGCCTCGCAACGGTCACCCGGACCACCTCAAGAAGGCATGCGAGGGGTCGTTGAGGCGGCTGAAGGTGGACCAGATCGACCTCTACCAACTGCACTCGCCCGACGACGATGTGCCCTACGAGGAATCGGTCGGCGCGATTGGCGACCTCCAGGCCGAGGGCAAGGTCAAGTACCTGGGGATCTCGAACGTCTCCGTCGAGCAGCTCGATCAGGCGTGCGAGATCATCGATGTCGTCTCGGTCCAGAACCGCTTCAACCTCGGCGACCGCGCCTCGGAGGACGTGCTCGACCGTTGCGGAGAGCTCGGCATCGGCTTTATCCCCTGGTTCCCGCTTGCGGCGGGCGACCTTGGGGAGCCGGGCGGGCCGGCGAAGGAGATCGCCGAAAGGCACAACGTCTCGACGGGTCAGGTGGCGCTGGCGTGGCTCCTGCGCCGCTCCGACGTGATCCTGCCGATCCCCGGGACCTCATCGGTCGACCACCTGGAGGAGAACGTCGCGTCGACGGGCATCGAGCTCACGGACGAGGAATTCGCCGAGTTGAACGACGCCGGCGAGTAGCCGGGCTGAAATAGCGATAGAACCGTGGGGTGAGTCGGACACGCGAGGCGGCACTCGAGCGCGCACTTCTGATCTTGACGTTTACGACGGGTCTGGTCGACGCCGTCAGCTTCCTCGGGCTCGGCAACGTCTTCACGGCGAACATGACCGGGAACATCGTGCTGCTCGGGTTCGGATTTGCGGGCGCGGACGATTTCTCGATCGCCGCGCCGCTCGTATCGCTTGGGGCATTCATAGGAGGCGCTCTGATCGGCGGCAGGATCGGCGTGCGGCTCGATGACCGGCGGATGCGCTGGCTCGCAGCGGCGCTCGCGATCGAGATGGTCCTGGTCCTGGTGGCCGGGGTGATTGCCACCGGGGCCGATGTGCCTGCGACCGGCTGGCACCGATTCGCACTGATCGCTCTTCTGGCCACCGCCCTGGGCTCGCGCAACGCCTCGGTGCGCGGCCTGAAGGTCCCGGACCTGAAGACGACCGTGGTGACGATGACCATCACGGGCCTGGCGGTGGAGTCGGCGCTGGGTGGCCGAAAGACGAAGCGAGAGGGAAAGCGATCGATGGCAGTCCTCTCGATTCTGGCCGGAGCCTTCGTCGGCGCCGTCCTCGTCTCGCACGAGAACCTGGTCGTGCCACTCCTGGTGATCGCGGCCCTGAACGCGGCGACGCTGTTCCGGGTGCGCGCCTACTTCGAGCAGCCCGACGAGCCCGAGCCGAAGTGAAGATCAGCTGCTCGGGGGTCGATTGCGCTGGGGAGATCAGGGACGAGTCGGCACTCCCCCCGTCGCTACGATGCCCGTCTCCCGCCGGAGTAGCTCAGCTGGTTAGAGCAGCGGAATCATAATCCGCGTGTCGGGGGTTCGAGTCCCTCCTCCGGCATGGTGAATTCCCCTTGAATAGACGGTTCACACGCTGCTCGGACCATCGCTCGGGAACTCGCGCGGCGACTGGCAACGGGACTGGCAACAGGAGAGGTCGGCCCATCCTGTCGCCAAGGCTAGCGCGGGGAACGGCTGCTACGAACTCGGGGGCGTCCGAGTCGGGAAGAGCAGGTCGTGGAAAAGCTCGCCGGTGCGTGCCCGACCCATCCAGAGGGTCAGAAGGACGAGCGCGGCTGGCATCGTCCACGCTGCCAAGTCCTCCCGTCCGGCGTCGAGAAACATGGTGCCCAACAGGAATGCGGTGACAAGGAGGGCGACCAGGTAGCCGGGTCTGAACTCCCATTCGCGCATTTGGTGGGTCTGAGCGGCAGCGCGCTGAGACCACCGCCACAGGCGCACCGCCACGACCACAGACGCACCCGTGACGAGTGCGCCGCCAATCGGGATCAGGCCCGGCACGTCGAACAGCAGCCCGACGAGACTGAGAGCAGCACCAGAGCCGAGGACAGCGGCAGCGATGAGGTTGAGCAGGCGACTGGGCACACGTTTCTTATCGACGTATTGCCTCGTTTCTTGACCCCCGATGAACACTCACCGTCTCAATAGTCCCTGTTAGAGGGGGACTATTGGCCTCCACGAGCCATCCGGCCCTCGGTTAAGGCGGGTCACCCCCAGCTCCTCGGCAGCCTCGTAGCCACCGGCAATAGGGTGCGCTCGCCACCCTCGCAGCAGGACCCGCCCTGGCTCTGACGGGGTAGGGACGGACTCCGGCACGAGCAGCAGCGCATGGCCCCAGGCGTGGAGGTCGCGCCAGTCGGCCCTCACGAGGCCAGTCTGAACGAACCGCACGCCTCGAACCTGACCATCGGTAGCTCGCTCCGGGCGGGCTGCGCGCGCCATCAGTTCGCCTCCCTCCCGGTCTGCGCCATTGCCGTTTTCGCGCCTTGCTCGCGCTTAGTGCGCCGCGCGGCACTCCCCGGCGCGGCTTGTCCGTTGGTCGGCTCCCGCCAGGCTACGCGGAGCGCCCGGATCGCCTCTCCGAGCGGAACATCGGGCTGGCTCTTCGCGCTTGGAGCGAGGGCCAGACCATGATCGGCCAGCTCGCGGCGGCGGCGACGGCCCAGGTGTGGTTTGCCGAGATCCCGCCACCACCCTTCACCTCGCAGGCGAGCCACGGCGAGCGAGCCGATCAGCCGCTCGGCCTTCTCGCGCTGGAGCTCACCGCGCTCGACCTTCTCGATCAGATGACGTTGCGCGGCATCTGGGCCAGCGACATTTAAGTCTTCGGCGGCCTTAGCCCAGTCCTCGAAGCCATCGAGCCACAGGGCCTCGGGGTCACCTTGCCACGCCACTTCTTCAGCGAGCGTCTGGCTCGCCTTGTTGAAGCGGTGCTGACGCTCGAAGCGCAGTAGCGTCCCGGCAGGGTCCGACCCACCCTGAACGCCCTTGTCGTAGATGCGGTGCAACAGCCGTTTCTTTTTAGTCGCGGTGTAGTACGCGATGGTTTCGGTGCGGCCCTCGTGCCGCCACTCGCAGACCTTCACGCGAGGAAGGGTGAGGTCTGCCAGGGCATCCAGGGCAGCGATCCCGTCAGCTGGGTCGGACCAGCGAAGCTCGGCAGCCAGGTCGAGGCGCCGTACTCGACCCCGCTCGTCGCTGATCCCGGTTTCGCGGTCGCGACCAACAACAGGTGCGAAGACTTCTTCGAGGTTGAGCGCCGCCATTCCGAGCGAGAAGAACGGGCCGAGCGAGAAGTCGCGGAGATCATCCGACAGCATCGCGCCCAAACGTCCCTCGCAATAAATCAGCTCGTTGTCTGGGTAGAAGAACCAACTCGCGGACCCGAGCTTCTTCTTCAACATCCATCCCCCGACGACACCCGCCGGGCGCACTTGCCAGATGCCACAGATGTGACCGTCTTCAGCTCCACCACGCAGGCGCCGCCAGAGCAGCTCGTCGCCGGTAGGGCGCCAGGCGAAGCTCACGGTATCCACCCCGACTCGGGGGACCGAGAAACTCTCGTGCTGCTCTGTAGCGGCGGCGCCCACACATCGAGAGTGCGCCCGGCACGCGACCTTCGCCCGGATTTCGCATCCGGCTACGCTCGCCCCGTGTGGCACCGCGCCTCGTTGCAAGTCGAGCGACCAGAGGGACCGAGATGGGATCTCGCCCTTCAGCTCTTGAAGGACGGAGACCCGGTAGTCGTGGGAGGCGTTGCGCTGCGGGTCAGCAGCCACGACCTTCAAGTGATCGTTACGAGCGCTTGGGCAGACCCTGCCCTTGTTTCGGACGAGATCGCGCGACAAGAGCTGAGTCGGGGCAGCCAGCTCATCCAGAGCATCTTGCGGACTGACCCTCAGTTCGCGGCCCTCGTCGGCGACCGAGAGATCGCGCTGGAACTCGTTGCGGACTACGAGACCGGGAGCTTGCTTATCGCAACCTTCGACAACGGAGCCTTGAGGCGCCCATAGCGCTCGCCGCGCGGGCCGACGACTCGCGCGAACGCGCTCGCCGCCGCGAGTTCTCACCCTGCCCTGCCGAGAGCGGCGGACAGGTCGAGGCCGGGGCCGAGATCGTCATCCAGCAGGTGGATGTAAGTGTCGAGGGTGAAGGCTGGCGAGTGATGGCCGAGGAACCGCTGGATGCGGACCACGTTTGCACCGTTGGCGAACAGCAGCGAGGCCGCCGTATGCCGGAAAGTGTGGAACCCGATCCAGGGCACACCGACCTTCTCGCCCGCAGGCTTGAGCTGACGGCGCCTCACGTTCTCGGCCCGTAGCGGCTCTCCATTTTTTGCGCTGAAGATCAGATCATCCGGCGCGAGCTGTGAGGTTGCTTCTGACAGCCTGCTCAACAAGGCCGAGCTGACCGGAATGCTTCGGCGTGACTGCCTCGTCTTCGGCGGTTGCGGCTTGCCTTCGTAGAGACTCCGTCGCACCTTCAGGCAGGAGTCCTCCCAATCGAGGTCGCGGCGACGCCAGGCAATCGCCTCAGACCAACGCGCGCCGGTTGAGGCAACGGTCTCGAAGAACAGCCGCCACTCCGGATCAACGGCCAGCAGAAAGGCTCGAAGCTGCTCCCGCGTCAGCGTCTTGACCACGTCTTCCTCGATTTCGGTGGGGCGAGGTACAACCGCCGACTGGAACGGGTTGGAAGCCACCAGGCCGTGCCTCACAGCGGCGGTGAAGCACAGGCGCACCGGCACGACAATCCGCTCGACCGTCCGTGAGGAGAGCTGGCGCTCCTGCGCCTCAGCTTTCAACAGCCAAGCAATGAAGCCGTCGGCATCTCGGGTGTTAATCGCTGCCAGTCGCTTCCGCTCATCGAAGTACCGGAACGCGTAGCCCTCCAAGTCCCGAAGATAGTCGGACTTGGTGCGAGGCCGAATGCCCTTCTGACCGGACCCCGTTCCTTGGTCCACCCTGAACGAGAGTTCGTGATGGATGGTCACGCCAGCCTATCCGCCCTGCCGGTGCAGTGAGCCCGGAGGGCGAACGGAGCCGGCAGGGCGCTCCATCCTCACGCCACCAGCTCCCCTTCATGGGCCGCCCTCCAGGTCTCGGCGAAGACCTCCGGGGCCATCATCTGCAGCGCCGAGTGCGGATGCAGCCGGTTGTAGCGGCGCCGCCACTCCTCGGCGATCACCTTGGCCTCGAGCACGCTGGAGAAGATCTCGCAGTCGAGGACCTCGTCTCGGAAGCGCCCGTTGAAGGACTCGACCCAGGCGTTTTGCCAGGGCGATCCGGGGTCGATGTAGGCGGTCGCGACCCCGGAGCTCTCGCAGAAGGCCTGCAGGGCCCGGGCGGTCAGCTCGGGGCCGTTGTCGCAGCGGATGTTGGCCGGGGCGCCGAGGCGGCTGATCAGGCCGGCCAGCACCGCGACTGTCTGGGCGGCCGTGAACGAGCGGCCGACCTCGATCGCCAGGGCCTCGCGGGTGAACTCGTCGACGATGTTCAGGAAGCGCAGCTCGACCCCCGCCTCGGTCGCGTCGTGGCAGTAGTCGAGGGCCCAGACGTGGCCGGGGCGCTCAGCTCTCAGCTCGCCCTCTGCGGTCGATTCCCCGGCCCGGCGCCGTTTGCGCGCCTTGCGGGGCACCCGCAGACCCTCCTCGCGCCAGATCCTCTGCACCCGCTTTCGGTTCAGATCCCAGCCCAGGGTGAGCAGGTGGGCGTGGGCACGGCGGTAGCCCCAGCGTTTGTGGTCTGCGGCGATCTTGCGAAGGGCCCGGCGCAGCGCTTCGTCATCGGGGGCGGGCTTCGGTCGGTAACGCTGGGTCGAGCGGGGCTGGCCGATGATCTCGCATGCCCGCCGCTCGGAGAGCTGGAGGCGGTCCTGGATCACCCAGACCGCCTCCCTTCTCCGGGACGGGCTTAGAATTTTCCCTCGGCGATCTCCTTCAGGGCGAGGTTCTCGAGCTCCTTGTCGGCGACCAGCCGCTTCAGGGTCGCGTTCTCAGACTCCAGCTCCTTCAGCCGCTTCGCGTCGCCGGCCTTCATGCCGCCGTATTGGTTTCGCCAGCGGTGCAGGGTGTTCTCAGATACCTCGAGGGCCCTCGCGACCTCCGCCGTCGTCTGTCCTTCGCCAAGCATCCGCTCCGCCTCGCGGAGCTTGCGGATGATCTGCTCGGGGGTGTGCCTTCGCCTCTTCAACTTGCTCGGTCCTCCTTTGCCCATTGTCGTGGGCGTGAAGAACTCTCACAAGGGTCGGACCGATTTCAGGGGGTCATGCCACCACGACCTTCAGCCATCCGCTCGGGCCGGCATCGCGATGTGCTGCCGGCTCGGCGCTGAGTACAACGTCCCGCCGACGCGGATCTCGGGATGCTTCGTCGCTGAGGCAGTCAGCCCACGTGCTTCGAGGCACAGGGACTCGTTCGCAGTTGTTCGCAGTTCAGAGAGCCGAAAACCTCGCACCGGAAACGGGGTTTCGCTGTTCTGCGTAGTTGCGGTCAGATATCGGGGCGACTGGATTTGAACCAGCGACCTTTCGACCCCCAGTCGAATGCGCTACCAAGCTGCGCCACGCCCCGTGGAACCAGGGCGAGTCTAACGAGGGTCCGGCGAGGGGCGCGGCTCCTGGACGACAAGCGGGTGACGGGGCTCGAACCCGCTGCTTTCAGCTTGGAAGGCTGACGTGCAACCAATTACACCTCACCCGCGCGAGGGCTGATTATAGGAGCGAGCGGGTCTTCGTCAGCGCCGCCTGGGGCGCCTGACCGCGATGGTCCGGCTGGTCTGCCGCAGGATGTCGGAGTTCCCGGCGACGCTCACGCGGTAGGCGGCGGTTCGCCGCGCGACCCGGGCCTTGAACCGCCAGCAGGCCTTGCCCTTCGTCAGCCTCAGGCGGCGGATCGAGGGGAACGCCCGGTTCCTGGCGCGCCGTTGGAGCTTTGCGACAGGGCGGCTGCCCCCGCCCGGGCAGATCGTGCCGGTCAGGAAGATCCTGGCCCGGCCATAGCGCCTGACTCTGATCCTCGGCTTCCGCTTCGGTGCCGGCGGGGTTCCCTCGGTCACCCGCAGCGGGTAGGCGATCTGGGCCGCGCGGGCTTGGGCCTGGTCAGGGCCGATGGTCGGCGGCTCGAAGTAGAGGATGCGATCGGACGTGAGGTGATGGCCGGCCGGCGTCAGCCTCGGGTCGGTGTTGTCGATCCCGGCGGTGATGTAGGAACCGCTTGATCCGTAGGCGGCCGAGTCGCCGGTGCACTGCGTGACCGAGGGGGTGCTGTCGTCCAGGTAGTAGGAGCTGAGCGTGACCGGCATGTCGGTGTCGATGCCGCTGATGATCGACATCCCGCCCTGGGGGCCGCTGACCTGCTCGTAGAGAGCCGGCCCGGCCGTGACCGTGTCGGGAATACCGTCGATCGTCACTCCGCCCGGGTTGAGCGCGTTACGGTAGGTCATGCCGCTGGCCGCCGGCGAGTAATCGAAGAAATCCATGACCATCCCGATCTGGTGCACGCGGAGGTTCGTCCGGATGTCTTGGCGGCGGTCGTAGAAGATCTCGACCCGCTGGGTGTAGGGGCCGCTGTTGGCGCCGAGGTAGCCGCGGATCGCGCGCACCGGACCGTTCTTGTTGACGATGAAGGCGCCCTCCGCCGCGGAGAACGTGTCCTCGCTTCGCCCACAGACGCCGGGAGCGAAGAGATTCTTGTGGCGGTCGAGGATGTCGACGCCGCTCGAGCCCGGGATCGTGATCTGGATCCCGTCCTGGACCCAGCGATCCGAGAAGTGGTCCGCGTAGTAGGGCGTGGTGACCGAGGTGTTCTCGGGGTTGGGTCCGTTCGGGCTGTCGCCGACGCCCCGGCGGTAGGTCGACTTGTAGTCGCCCGAGACGAGGCCGAAGTCGTAGGTGACGTAGCTGTGGCCGGCGCCAGGGTCGCGGCTGCCGTCGCCGCGGTAGAGATAGACGTAGCCGAGCGAGGAGGAGTCGAGGGGGTCGGTGACCCGGAGCTCGAGTCCAGTGCCCAACGTGCCGGTAGGGTCACCGGACACGACATAGCGCTCGCCGGAATCGCGGGCCATCAGGGCGATCTCATCGTTGGCGTCGAGCGACGGGTGTGGATCAGGGCCGGTGAACGTTCCGGGGTCGGTGTACTCGAGCGCGGTGACGTCGGTCGCGTTGGAGGTGTCGCCATAGACCTTCTTGAGGCTGACAACGGCGCGCTCGTCGACCTGCACCGGGATCTGCTCCCAGGTGCCGGCGGCGGTTCGGCGGAAGGCGAGGATGGCGTTCGGGGCCGCCCCGAGGAGGGATGGAGCGTCGGCGCCGGTGATGACGATCGGGTCGGCAGGACGGATCTCCGCACCGACCGATGCCGGGGCGCAGGCGAAGGCCGCGGCGAGCAGCGCGGCGCAAGCGCCAATCCTCCCGATGTGCCCTATCTCCCTCACGCGTACTCCCCTTCGATGATGACTGAACGATCCTGAAGGCCGGTGCTTCCGAGCGGATGAATGTTTGCCGTTGACCGGACGGCAAGGAAGCGGGGGAGCCGGGATTCGAACCCGGGTTCACGGTTTTGGAGACCGCGCGTGTGGACCGCTGACTTACTCCCCCGAGCGGGTCCATCCTAGCGACGCCTGCCTCAGCACCGTCCACTCAAAGTGCGAACATATGTTTGCCATGAGGGTTCCGGAGGAAAAGAAACAGGCCGTCCGTCGGCTTTTCGGCACAGGCCTGACTGATCGTGCAATCGCGGAGATGGTCGGTCTCCGGAAAGAGACGGTCAATCGGTGGAGGAACCACGGGATTCCCGTTTACGGTCCCATGCGAGGACCCGCCGTTGTCCGTGATGTCAGCCACCTGGAAACCTGGCGACCGGACCACCCGGGCGCATACAGCTATCTCTTGGGCATCTATCTGGGGGACGGCTACGTTTCCCGTCACAGCGAGACCTCCTTCGGATTACAGATCACCCTCGACCACCACTATCCGGAGATCATCGATTAATGCGAGGCCGCAATTCGCTTCGTGGCGCAAGCCCACGTCGGCCGATCCCAACGGCCGAACGACCACGGACTGAAGCTTGCCGCGTACTCCCCGATCTAGCCATACGCCTTCCCGCAACACGGCCCCGGGCGCAAGCACCTGCGGGAGATCAGGCTCGAGCCCTGGCAGGAGGCGATCATCGATGCCGACCCCCGGCCGTTCCTACGGGGCATGATCCATTCCCACGGCTGCCGATGCATGAACCGGTTCTCGGTCGAGCTGAAGGATGGTCCCCGCGAATACGAATATCCGCGCTACTTCTTCACCAACTAACTCGGCGGACATTCGCGGGATCTTCTGCCGGTACTGCGATCGGCTCGGAGTTCGCCGGTCCAAGTCGAGCTTCAAGAACATCTCCGTCTCCCACCGCAGGAGCGTCGCGATTCTCGACTCGTTCATCGGGCCGAAACGCTGATGCGGGCGGAGGGACTTGAACCCCCACGCTCTTTCGAGCAATGGCACCTAAAGCCATCGTGTCTTCCAATTCCACCACGCCCGCAGGGCACTGATCGACGCAGATTCGGGTGGGACCCGCGCACGCGTCGCCCAGAGATTCTATGATCGGGGGCGATGGCGGTAGGAGAGGCACGGCCAGGCTACGAGCTATGGCGCCCCAACAGGGAGAAAGCAAGCTCATCCACGACCAAGTGGATGATCGTTTTGCTGCTGCTCGCTTCCGCCGTGATCTCCGGAATCGTCACCATCACCGGCTTCTCGTTGCTCGAGGGTGGGGCCGGCATGGGGGTCGTTTGCATCATCTATGTCCTGCTCTATGCGGGGGCCGCATTCCTGGTCGCCAGATGGAATCGGGGCGTGCTGCCGGTCGTCTCGGCCTTCGCCGTCCTGATGCTGATCTTCTGCGCCGTCGGCGCCAACAGCTGGTTCGCCCGCGACAAGTCAGGCTTCGACGAGGCACTAATCCCGGTCCCGCTGATCGGACTGCTCGTCCTGATCCTCATCCCCCTCCAGGTCCTGCTCATCGCCGTGGCAATGATCGGCTTCAGCCAGGAGTGGCACGTCGAGGAAGAGCGCGAGATCGGCCGCAGCGAGGATTACGGCCACGGCGCACCGCCGTCCTCACCGCCGGACCAGAGCGCACCGGCCCCGGCCTAAGCGCTGGACCACCCGAGATCGCAGGTTTCCCTCCGAAGAAGCCGGCTGGCTACTTTCTCGTGTCATGCACGAGTAAGTCGCCACCAGGGACGACCGGACGAGCTCTGAACATGCCGGAGGTGGGAGTCGAACCCACACGCCCCGAAGGGCAAATGCTTTTGAGGCATTAGCGTCTGCCGTTCCGCCACTCCGGCCTCGGTGAAACCTTAGAGGGCAGATCCGGCGATACTTGCGAGATGGATGCCGCCGGACGCCGCAAGCTGATCGAGGACCTCTGTGGGTTCGAGGCTCGCGGGCCGGGTACCGATGCTGAACGGCGGGCCGCGAACCGGCTCGCCGATGAGTTGCGGGGGCTTGGGCGCAGGGCGCGGATCGAGCCGATCCACGTTCACCCCGAGTACTCGCTGGTCGTCGCGCTGCATCTGCTGCTGGCACTCGCGGGAAGCCTGGTCGCCCTCACCTCGCCGCCGGTCGGCTTCGCGATGGTGCTGTTCGCCGCCACCTCGCTCTACCTCGACCAGAACACGCGCTTCTACCTGCTGCGCCGCCTGTTCTTCCGCCGCGCTTCGCAGAACGTCGTCTCCCCGGGCAGCAAGCCGGACGCGCCGCTGCGGGTCGTCCTCACCGCCCACTACGACGCCGCCAAGTCCGGCTTCCTCTACGGGCCCCGGTCCCATGCGACCGCGAAGCGCATCCCTGAGAACCTGCGCATCTTCCTCGGCCCCCTCCGCGTCCTCTTCTGGGCCGGCATCGTCCCGCTGCTCGCCGTCTGCGCGATCCGCCTGGCGGGGGTCGACGCATCCTGGCTCGGGGTCGTTCAGCTCATCCCGACGGTGATCACGCTCGTCGGCATCGCGCTCAGCATCGACATCGCTCTCTCGGAGATCGTGCCCGGAGCCTGCGACAACGCATCGGGCGTCGCCGCAGTCCTTTCCGTCGCCGAGGAGCTCGAGGAAGCCGCGCCGAAGAACCTCGACGTGTGGGTCGTCCTCACCGGCGGCGAGGAGTGCAACGCCGAGGGCATGGCCGCCCATCTGCGTGCCCGCCGGCGAAAGATCGACCGCGACCGGACCGTCTTCATCAACGTCGACTCGGTGTCCTTCGGCACCCCACACCACATCAGCGCCGAGGGCGCGATCGTCAGCTACCCGATGGACCCACGCCTAATTGAGCTCGGCTCGGAGCTCGAGGTGCCCGGCGGCCCACCGCCCGCGATTCGGGTTCCGCTCCACACCGACGCCCTCCCGCCGCGCGTGCAGCGGATGGCCGCCATCTCGATAATCGGCGCCCAGGACGGCCTCGGCTTCCGGTACCACCACGCTCACGAGGACACCCCCGACAGGGTCGACGACGAGGCACTGAGCCGAGCGGTCGATACGACCCTCGCACTTGTCCGGGCCGTTGACCACGAACTGGACCTCCCCACCGAGACGACCACCACCGAGCCGGCCCTGCAGACATGAGCGCGGCGGCGGCGGAAGACAGCGCGAGGGACGGCGAGCTTCTCTGGGAGCCCTCCGCGGAAAGCATCGAGCGCTCGCGCCTGCACGGGTTCACCGAGTGGCTGGCCACCGAGCGCGACCAGCACTTCGACGGCTACGGCGAGCTCTGGCAGTGGTCCGTCGATGACCTGCCCGGCTTCTGGTCGGCGATCTGGGAGTTCTTCGATGTCCAGAGCTCTGCCGGCTACGACGAGGTCCTCGCCGACGCAGGGATGCCCGGAGCGAAGTGGTTCACAGGGGCCGAGCTGAACTACGCCGAGCACGTGTTCCGAGACCGCGACGACGACGCGGTGGCGATCGTCCACACGGCGGAGGGCGCCGAGATCGGCGAGATCACCTGGGGAGAGCTCCGCTCACGTGTCGCCGCGATGGCCGAGGGCCTCCGCAGGCTCGGCGTCACCCCCGGCGATCGCGTAGCCGCCTACGTCCCCAACTCCCCCGAGGCCGTGATCGCCTTCCTGGCCACCGCCTCGATCGGCGCCGTCTGGTCGAGCTGCTCGCCGGACTTCGGCCCCTCCAGCGTCGTCGACCGCTTCGCCCAGATCGAGCCGAAGGTGCTGATCTGCGTCGATGGCTACCGCTACGGGGGCCGGGACTTCGACCGCCTCGACGTCGTTGCCGGCATCGAGCGCGAGCTGCCCGGTCTCGAGCACAGCGTGATGATCTCCTTCCTCGATCCGGACGCCGACATCGGAAGGCTCGCCAAGGGAGTCCAATGGCGCGATGTCGAGGCCTCCGGAGAGGGCGCGGAGCTTGGCTTCGCCCGCGTCCCCTTCGACCACCCGCTCTGGGTCCTCTACTCCTCGGGCACCACCGGCCTCCCCAAGGCGATCGTGCAGGGCCAGGGCGGGATCCTCCTCGAGCACCTGAAGAAGCTCAACCTCCATGTGGACACCCACGAGGGAGACCGCCTCTTCTGGTTCACGACGACTGGCTGGATGATGTGGAACTTTCTCGTCTCGGGATTGCTGACACCGAGCGCGATCGTCCTCTACGACGGCAACCCGGGATCCCCGGACATGGACGTCCTCTGGGATCTCGCCGAGGAGGTGGGCATCACGACCTTCGGCACCAGCGCCTCCTACATCGCCGCGTGCATGAAGGCCGGCGTCGAGCCCGGGCAGGGCCGTGACCTCTCCCGGCTGCGCGCGGTGGGCTCCACCGGCTCCCCTCTCTCTCCCGAAGGGTTCGATTGGATCTACGAGCACGTTGGCTCTGACACCTGGCTCTTCTCTACCTCGGGCGGAACCGATCTCTGCACCGCCTTCGTAGGGGGCGTCGCGACGCTGCCGGTCTACCGGGGTGAGATCCAGGCCCGAGCCCTGGGCGCCTCGGTCGAAGCCTGGAACGAGGAAGGTGAGCCCGTTGTCGGCGAGGTGGGCGAGCTGGTCGTGACCGAGCCGATGCCCTCGATGCCCGTCTTCTTCTGGGGCGACGAGGACGGGAAGCGCTA
>JBBSQE010000038.1:0-17387 GCA_038258095.1 Solirubrobacterales bacterium
CTGGCGCGACCCGGTCTTGTAGTCGATGACCTCGTGGTTTCCGTCCGGGTGGCGGTCGACGCGGTCGACGCGGCCGCGCAGGTGGTGCGGGCCGACCTGAAAGTCGAAGCTGCGCTCGATCGAGATCGCCTCGGTCTGCGAGTCGCGCTCGGCGTCCCAGTAGGCGCGGAGCGCGTCGAGGCCGCGCGATCGGTACTGGAGCTCGTCGTCGGTGGTTCCGAAGCCGCCGCGCCGCCAGCCGGCCTCGAAGAGCCGGTTGAGCTGGCCGAGCCCGTCCTCGTCGCCTCCACCGCGCACCCGGTCCTTGTGGAAGCGCTCGAGCACGTTGTGGATGAGGATCCCGAAGCGCTGGTTGATCGTCGGCTCCTGCGGGATGCCGAATACGCGCGCGAACTTGTACTTGAGCGGGCAGGTGAGGTAGAGCGACAGGTCCGAGGCAGAGAGCTTGAGGCCGTCGCCGCGGCGAGGTAGACACGCCTCGAGCGAGGGCTCCTGCCGGGCGCTGATCGCCTCCCGCCGCCGGCCGCGCTCACGGTCCTCGTCGAGCAGGTAGTCATCGAGCGAGGAGGCGTCGAGCTCGACGCGCTGGTCGGCCGTCGCCACCTGGCTGATCAGGCCGTTGATCGCGTCGAGCGCCTCGGAAGCGTCCTCGGAGCCGGGCCGCTGCACCAGCGCGGCGAGCTTCAGCAACTCGAGGTAGCGGGCGACCGCGCGGTTGACGTCGATCGTCGTGTCGAGGCGCGGCTCAGAGAGCTCGCGGCCCGCCTTCCACGAAGCCTCCAGGACCTCGTCGCGGAGCATCCGGTAGGTGGAGTGAAGGCCCTCGGCGGGGCCGAACATCTCCTCCTCGTGGATCTCCTCGGGGGCGGCGAGGACCGTGCGCGCCTCCTCGTAGAAGAGCGACGGCCGAGTCGCCCCCTCGCGCCCGGTCTCGATCCAGGACATGACCAGCCCGGCCCGGGCACGGGTCATGGCGATGTGGAGCGCCCGGCGGCGGGCGGCGATCCGCAGGTCCTCGCCGTCACCGGATGGGCGCTCGGCGAGCAGCTCGGCCGGCACCGGCGGCGGATCGCCGACGCGTTCGACGCTGTCCGTGCGCTCCAGGCCGAGCACATAGACGTGCTCGAACTCCAGGCCCTTGGCGTCAGCCATCGCGATGACCTGCACGGCGCCGCGAGCCGGCTCCTCGTCCTCGGCCCCGAGCTCGACTCCGGCGTCGGCCACAGCCGCCAGGTAGCGGACGAAGTCCCGGGTCGACCCGTGCGGCTCGCGCCGCGTCCAGGCCGAGGCCAGCTCGGCGAGGCGCGAGAGGCTGAGGAGGCGTTCGGCCGCCTCGGGCTGCGCGGCGAAGAGACGCTGACGGCGCAGGCCGACGCGCTCAATCAGGCGGCGGACGAAGACATCGGCGCGCCGCTCCTCGAGGGCCGCCGACGCCCCGCGGTAGAGGCGCAGGAACGCCTGCAGCCGTTCCCGGGCCTCGGGCCCGACCTGCGGGCTGCCGAGTGCCGCCTCGCACGCGCTGACCATGTCGAGCTTGCGGCGGCGGGCGATCGTCGTCAGTCGCGCGAGGTCGACGGAGCGGAGCTCGATCGGCGGGCGCGTCAGGGCCCGAGCGGCGGCGGCCGAGTCATCGGGGTCGGCGAGGACGCGCAGCCAGGCGATCGCGTCACGCACCTCGGGACGACGGAACAGGGCCGCCGGGCCGACGAGGTGGAAGGGAACGCTGCGCTCCTCCATCGCGGCTGCCACTGCGTTGCCGCGGCGCGCCGGGTCGTCGACGACGACGCAGATCCGCTCGGGGTCGACACCGCCGGCGACGAGGTGCTCCACCTCGCGGGCGACGGCCTGCGCCTGCGCGCGCTCGTTCCGCGAGCGCCAGAAGCGCACATGTCCCTGCGCATCGTCGTCGGCGCGGCCGGGCTTGTCGACGCGCCCGGGGATGGCGGCGAGGACAGCTCGGGCGGCGTCCATCGACTCACCCCCGCCGCGGAAGGAGCGCTCGAGGACGATCCGGTCCGCGCCCGGGTGGACGTCTTCGAACCAGGCGGCGGAGCGGGAGCCGCCGCCGCGGGTCGTCTGGTCGTCGTCGAGCGCGCAGAGGATGTTGTCGGTGTCGGCCGCGAGCTCGGCGAGGATCGCCCAGCGGGCGACGGTCGTGTCCTCGAGCTCGTCGACCATGACGTGGCGGAACCGCTCCGCGATCTCGCGGCGGACGTCGGCTCGGTCGGCGAGCAGGCGGCGGAGGCCGAGCGCGACGTCGCCCGAGTCGAGGCTCCCGGCCTCCGCGAGGATGGCGTCGTGGGCCGCGTAGAGGTCGGCGAACTCGCGTTCGCGGCGGGCGGACTCGAGGCCGGCCTCGTCGGTCGCGGCCTTCGCGCGCCGGGTCGCCAGCTCGCCCAGGGCGGCGGGGGCGACGGCCTCGGCCTTGAGGGCGTCGATCCGCCGCAGGAGGCCGGCAAGAAGCCCGGCAGGGTTGCCGCGGATCTCATGGTGGCGGAGCGGCAGCTCCTCGACACGGTCGAGCAGCATCGCAAGCCGCTCCGCCGGCCCGAGCACCTCGAAGAACGGGTCGAGGCCGGCCTCAGAAGCGTAGTCACGGAGCAGGCGTTCGCCGATCCCCTCCCAGGTCCCGATCCACAGCTCCTCGTATGGGCCTTCGAGCAGCGCCTCGGCACGCTCGCGGAGGCGATGCGCGGCGGCCCGGCTCGTGCTGAGGAGCAGAACGGACTCAGGCCCGCAGCCGCCCTCCGAGAGCGCCGCGAGGCGCCGGGCCAGGACCTCGGTCTTGCCGGTCCCGGCGGCCCCGATCATCAGGAGCGGCCCCGCTCCGTGCCCGATCGCGAGCTTCTGCGTCTCGGTCAGGTCCCCCGCCTCGAGAGGGATGCGGGTAGGGGTCGTCTCCGGCTCGTCAGCGGGCACGTCTCAACGCTACCGCGCCGCGCGCGCGAGCTCCGGTGCAGCGCTCCGGCCCGGGACCGATCCGTAGAGTGGGCTCATGGCCACCGAGGCGACGCAGAGCGAGGAAGGATCATCGGTCGCCGCGACCATCGAAGCGGACTGGCTCGGAGCCTGCCGCCGGGCTGTCGCCGCGCAGCGGTGCATCTTCGACGAGGTCCGGGGGGTGGGCGCTCGCACCTCCTACGAGGGGATCGGCGTGGGAGGCGACCACACCCTCGTCATCGACCGCCGCTGCGAGGACGCGATCTTCGCCGAGCTCACCGAGCTCGCGGAGGCGGGCGCCTCGTTCGTCGCGATCTCCGAAGAGCGCGGAGAGGTCACCTTCGGCGAGGGCGGCGAGGTCCGCGTCGTCATCGACCCGATCGACGGCTCCCTGAATGCCCGCCGGACCCTGCCGTCCCACAGCTTCAGCCTCGCGGTCACCTCCGGGCCCTCGATGGCCGATGCCGAGTTCGGCTTCGTCCACGACTTCGGCGCCGACGATGAGATGACGGCGACCCGCGGGGGGGGCGCCCGGCTGAACCGCGAGCCGATCGAGGCGCTCGAGGACGAGAAGGGCCTCGAGCTCGTCGGAATCGAGTCCGCCAAGCCTGCCTATCTCGCACCTGCACTCCCCGAGATGGACTCGGTCTACCGGCTGCGCGTGATCGGTTCGATCGCGATCGCCGCCTCTTATGTCGGGACGGGACGGCTCGACGGGATGTTCAGCCTGCGGCCCTGCCGATCGGTCGACGCGGCGGCCGCGCAGCTGATCCTCCGCGAGGCCGGCGGCCACGTCGCCTTCGGCGACACACCGCTCGGCGAGACGGGCCTCGGCCTCGACGAGCGCTACCCGATCGCGGCCGCGGTGAGCCGGGACGGTCTCGCCACATTGCTGCGTGCCCAGCGCGCTTCGACCGACGCGCGCTGAGTCCGTCGTGCCCGACCGGTCCGGGTTCTCGTCGCCTACAGACCGCGCCGGGTCGACCACCCGCTAGCGTCGCCCGGGTGAGCGAGCAGACGCTGATCGACTGGCCCCTGGCCGAGCGCGTGGCTCGAGGCCTTGCCGGAACGGGCACGGGCAAACGCTCGGTCCGCGTGGCCGACCTGCGCAAGGCGACGCGCGGGAGCGTCGCCGCCGTGCATGGCTACACGGGCCTCGAGCCGCGCGGCCGGGCTCCCTCGACCGAGGTACTCGATCGCGGAGAGTGGATCGAGGCGAACACCGTCTCCCTGAAGGCGGTGACCGCCGGCATCGAGGAGGAGATCGCGGAGTCCAGGCGCATTCCCGGGCCACTCGGCGGCGGCTTGCGGCGTGCGGCCGGGGCGGCGGCGGGCGTCGAGCTCGGCCTCGTCAGCGGCTATCTCGCCCAGCGAGTCCTGGGCCAGTACGACGTGGCGCTGATCGGGCCCGCGCGGCCGGCGCGCCTCCTCTTCGTCGCGCCCAACCTCGCTGACGCGCGGCAGCGCCTCGACGTCGAGCGCGAGCCCTTCTTGCGCTGGATCGCGCTGCACGAGGCCACGCATGTCGTCCAGTTCAGCTCGGTCCCATGGCTGCGCGAGCACCTCAGCGCGATCGCCCAGGAGCTGATGTCGGGGGCCTTCGCGCAGATCAGCCTCGAGCGTCTCGCTCGCTCGGCTCGCTCGTTGATCACCCCCGACCCCCGGCGCCTGCTGGCCGCGCTCCGGGAGGGCGACTGGCTGTCGCCGTTCGTCGCCGAGCCCCAGCGCGCCCTGATGGAGAGCCTGCAGGCGACGATGGCGGTAGTGGAGGGCTACTCCGAGCACGTTATGGACGTGATCGGCGCCGAGATCGGCCCGGCCTACCCCGAGCTGCGCGCACGGGTCGACGCCCGTCGCGAGGGGCGGAGCACGATCGACTCGATCGTCTCCCGGATCCTCGGCCTCGACCAAAAGATGCGCCAGTACCGCCACGGGAAGGCTTTCTGCGACGAGGTGGTCGAACGCCGGGGGATCGAGACCCTCAATCGCGTCTGGTCAGAGCCGGAGGCGATGCCGAGCGCGGCCGAGCTGGCGGCCCCGGGCGAGTGGATCGCTCGGGTGGGTTGAGCGGCGTCTACCTAGGTCGGTGGGATCAGGGCGTTCTGGTCGGGGTGCGGTCGTTCGCTCAGGCCGCTGAAGGAAGCGGCACCGGTTCTCCCGCCTCGACGATCTGAGTCTCGAGGCAGGCAGCCGCCGCCTCCCCTGAGAACCGCTCGGCCGGGTGGTCGACCTGTGTGTAGGCGGGCGGGTGGTTGATGGTGTCGTAGTGGATCGGGACGGTCAGCCGTGCGCCGAGGATGGACGCCGCGGCGACGGCCTCCTCCGGACCCATCGCAGCGCGACCGGTCTCCCAAGGTTCGACGGCCCGGTCGCGATCGGCCCATTCGGAACTACGGAGGCCGACGCAATCGAGCGAGCCCTCGATCTCTGGGACAGGGTGCTTGAGTCAGAGATCGCAGCGACGATCGAGCAGGGGGACCTGCCGCGTGAGACCGACCCCAGGCAGGCGGCCTTCGAGATCGGAGCGATCGCGGTTGCTGTGAACCAGGCGCGTCAGCTCCGCCACGACCCCCAGGCCGGGGCTCGCGGCCGTCGTGCGATGCGGCGCGTGTTTGGCCTGAACACGCCGTAGGTCCCAAGCGCCTGACGGGCGGGGTGTGACCGACTTCGGGGGCCCGCAGACCCCCAAAGTCGTCACGCTTGAACCCCCGGTCGGCGTAACCTCGGCCGCCCTCCCGTTTAGAACACCTGTTCGTAGACAACTGCTACACTTCTCGAACATCATTAGAAATAACAACCACACCGGGTACTAAGCCCGAGGGGGTCTGAAACCAAGATGGCCGATACACCGAACAACCGCACCACCGCCGCCAGCAAGCGCAGTGCTTCCGCCAAGAAGGCAGCCCGCACCCGGGCAGCCGGCAACACCAAGATTCAGGCGAAGCGCACGCAGACCAACGCCAAGCGCACAGCGAAGTCTGCGCAGCGGACCGCCAAGGCCGCCGCCAACGACGTCACGCCGCGTCAGGCTCAGGTTCGCGCCGCCGCCGAGACCGTCGTTGACGTTCCCGTCGGCGTCGTCCTCAGCGCTGCCGATCGCGTCCAGGAGATCGTCGAGCCGTTCACCGCTCGCACGACCGCCGAGCGTCAGATCAAGGCCTACCGCACGCAGCTCACGCGGAACCTCAAGCGCGCCGAGCGTCGGGGCACCACCGCCCGTCGCAAGGCCACGACCGAGGCCAAGCGCACCCAGCGTCGGGCCGGCACGACCGTCCGTCAGAACCGCCGCAAGGCAGAGACGACGCTTCGCCGGAACCGTCGTCAGGCCGAGACCACGCTGCGCCAGAACCGCCGCAAGGCCGAGACCCGGCTGAAGAAGGCCTCGAAGCGCGCCGAGAAGGTCCAGTCGGACCTCTCCAAGGCCGTTGACGAGCAGACCACCCGTGCCCAGGACCTCGTCGGTCAGGTCACGAACCAGGTGGCGACGCTCCGCTAAGTCACTTAGCCCGGCCGGCCGCTGGAGAGGCGGCTCGTCCGGAGAAGTCTGGCGGCAACCTCATACCTCGCCGCCAGAGAAGTACCTCTCCTCCCTCACCAAGCGCCCCTTTTGGGGCGCTTGGTGCGTTTCCGGGGAGAACATGCCGGCGTCGGGACGCTTGGGCCCACAACCCAGTCCGCCATAAATGCCATGCTGATACTCTCATCAGGAATCCATCATGACCAAGCTCGTCCAGATCCGCGACCTTCCCGAGGATGCCCACCGGGTCCTGAAGTCCAGGGCAGCGCTCGAAGGGAAGACGCTTTCGGCCTACCTTCGGGACCAGTTGACGGAGATGGCCGGTCGCCGGACTCCGGAAGAGGTGTGGGCCAGCATCCGCAGTCGCCCCACACGTGAGGGGATCGACGGGGCAGCGACCATCCGCGCCATCCGCGACGAGCGCGAAGAAGAGCTCTACCAGCGCCATCTCAGAGCCCAGGACCTGGTACCGCCGGAAGAGTGATCGTTCTCGACGCCTCGGCGTTGGTTGAGATCATCGTGCCGACTTCGCTCGGCCAGCGATTGTTCGAGCTGACCATCGGCGCTGATCTCCATGCTCCAGATCTGATCGACGTCGAAGCCGTGTCTGGATTGCGCCGCCAAGCCCGCATGGGGAACCTCACTCCTGAAGAAGGCGCGGCGGCCTTGGACGATGTCCTGACGCTCCCTTTGCATCGCCACCCGAGAAGCTCGCTGCTCAGCGGCACCTGGAGATGGCGCGAAAACCTGAGCACGTACGACGCGCTCTATCTTGAGCTGGCGATTGCGGCGGAGGCACCGCTGCTGACCATCGACCGAGGCTTGGCCGGCGTCGCGCGCGATCTGGCAGGGGTGGAACTCCTGGGTCCGCTTGCCTAGGAGCGCGGCACCCCGGCCGGGGGCGTCCCCGGTGGTGGCGCGGGTCCCCAGCTCTTCCCGCCGTCACCGGTGATCGGGATCTCGGGGCCGAGGACGACGTTGCTGTCGAGGGTGGCGTTGCCGATCGCCTTCACACGGGCGAGCAGCTCGCGCACGTCGGATTCCTTGCCCCTGATGCCGTACCCGTGGAGATCGGCGGTGAGCCCCGTCGCGTCGAGGCCGGCGGCGTCCGCCAGGTAGAGCGCCCACGCCATATGGAACTTCTGGGTGATCACGACCGCGTCGCTGACGTCGAAGACCTTCTTGGCCCGAACCATCGTCGCCCAGGTGTTGAAGCCGGCGTGATCGGTGAAGACCACCCGAGCCGGAACGCCCTGACTGAGCAGGGCGTTCCGCATCGTGTCGGGCTCGTCGTACTTCCAGTCCGCGTGATCGCCGGAGACGAGGATCCGCTTCACCTTCCCGGAACGCCAGAGCATCGCTGCCTCCTCGACCCGATCGCGGAGGATCAAGCTCATCGAGCCGTCGGGATTGACCTAGGCGCCGCGGGCGATGGCGGTCTGGGTCGGTGGGACATCGGCGACGTCGCCGGTCGAGTTCTCAGCCGAAGGGAGGACGTAGATGTTCGCTGCGGCGACAACCAGCACGACCGCTGCCGCGATGCGTGTCGCTCCAAGGACCAACCCACGATGCCGCCCAAAGAATCCGCGAAAAACATGCAACTCGTGGCGGAGAACGCTCACATCAACACGGTAGCGTCCACCGGCCAGGGTAAGCGTTGTCCGTGCTATCTCCCGACTATGCGCCGTATCCGCGATGCGGCTGGTGCATATGGCCAACCGGTCTCGCGCGTCGCAAGTGCACGGAAGGAAAAGTGCACACCGCGACTTTCATCATCGGAGAAGGAGTAACTGAAGCGAAAGCGTCCCCGGCTGTCGGCCTTGAGAGGGCTGAAGGTGGTCCACGGAACTGATCGTGTTTGGTATTGCAGCTCGATCTCCTTGCCGTCAGGCGGCAAGTGAGCCCCTCGACTCAGGACGCGACCGGAGAAGACGATCGGCCTGCCTCCCACCACCGCCGTGGAACTCGAGGCCTTGAACACCACTCGCGTTCGCGTCGATATCTGGAGCGGCCTCGAGCGGGATCGGGTGAGGGTGCGGGTGCCCGGGTAAGAAATGATCACCGAGCGGCTTGGGCCCGGACGCAACTTGCGGACGAATAGACCCTTCCTGTCGGTTCGCGCAAAGGTGACACGGGCCTTCTTCCTCGCACCCGACCTGAAGCGTTCTGTGATTCGAATTGTCTGGTCGGATAGCGGGGAGGCAGGGCCCGCGGTGAGGCGCCCATGGATCGCCATGGAACGGCCGTACGGGACGGTCCTCCGCCGATGCGCTGAGATTCGCGCCCGCTTCGAACCAAAGCTCGCCCGGATGGCCGTGGGCAGCTTGATCGGGTTCGACAAAAGCATCTGACCGCCGTTGATTCGATTGGCGGTCCGGTTCGAGTTCCCGGCATGGTCGACCACATCTGCCCGGAACTCGTACTCCCCGGCCGGGAAGTCGTCGGACGTCCAGCGTGCCTGGAGTTCACCATCGACCAACTCGGTGGGCAGCGCGACGAAGGGGCCGCCGGATCCGACTCGATGCACCTCGATCTTGCCCTCGGCAGGTCCCGAGAGACGATCTGAAACGGCGGCGCGAATGAGCTCGGGATCGTTGGGGTCCTGGGCATTGAAGAAGGCGACGCCGGGGCTCGTTCGGTCGATCCGGACCTCGGTGACCCCGGGTGGGCGGTGCTGAATGCCCCGCGTGCTCCCGCCGTCATTCACGTTCCCGGCGAGATCTCGGGCGAAGTAGGCGATGCGATGAACGCCCTCTCCCGTCACCGCCACCGACACATTCGCTCCTGCCGAGGCGGTCGGCGGCGCGTCGTCGACCTGAATGGCCGTGTAGGGAGTCTCGGCGCCTTCGGGAGCCATCCCGGACAGTGCATCCGATGCCTGTGCGGTCAGAGCGACGGGACCGCTCACCCAACCCGGCGGCAAGCCCGCGATCGAGACGGTCGGATCGGTTCGGTCGACGAGGAGCTGTGCATGGCCGACCTCCGAGGATTCCATGCCGGACCCGGAAACAGCCGCGGAATGGATGAAGCTCAACCCCTCGGGGAGCGCGGAGAGCTGAACGGCGTCTCCCTCGATCCCATCCTTGAGATCCGTTTGCGAACTCGTGCAGCGGTCTCCGTCCCCACAGGGGTCGCTCTCCGGCTTCGCATCGACCTCGTAGGCGTATCCCTCGATTCCGGACAGCGGCAACGGGTCGACTGGGTGCGAAAAACGCTGAAGCAGCGGAATCTCGGTTCGGGAGATCCAGCCCGGTGTGGGAAGCGGAGCGGCCGCCCCAGGCCGCTGATCGTCGAAGCGCAGTGCCACTCGCGCCGGGGCACCCACGTTCCCCGCTTCATCCTCGAGCCAGACTTCCAGGTTGTAGAGCCCTGGAGACGCTGGGACCTGGAGGTCAGTCAGGGAAGTGACCGGCGATGCGATCCTCGATTCCGTGCCGATTGCAGTTCCCGAGGAGTTCAGCAGCCGGTAGTGGACCGCCGCGATTGGTGAGGAGTCGCTTGCCTGGGCCGGGTTGGACCAGGTGACATCGAAGTCGTTGTCAGCATGCCAGCGCTCGGCGCCTCCAGCGACCTGGAGGCTCTCCGGCTGGAGCGGAGCGGCGTTGTCGATGGGAAGGAGGTAGGGGGTGGTGCAGCCGGGAGTCCCGCGGCTACCGGCCGCGTAGTCGAATGCACAGAACTCCACGACCTGAGCACCCCTGCTGAATGCAGCCGTGTTTATGACAAAGCTCCCGAACGCAAGCGAGGGACAGGGCTGCAGGAGAACTGCATAGCCGCCGCGATCCCCAGCGCAAGGGACCGTGCCGAGCGGCTGAGGGGACCCCCCATTCACTCGGTAGGACCATCCTGCGACTCCCCCGCCGGTATCGGTTGCTCCCAGCGAAACCTGCTCGGTACCGTGGTGCCAGCGATGCTCGGCATCGTTGTCGAGCATCGGCCCGGCGGCCGCCGCGAAGGGAGCCGTCGAGTCGCGAACGGTCAGCAGGACGCTCTCCGGCTTGTTCGACGCGCCCGCCAGGGCGGCGAGGTCGCAACCTCCGACACGGAAGCACTTCAGCCGGGCGACGACCCGCGTCGCACCGGCGCCGCCTACATCTGACTCCGAGAAGGCGTAGTTCTGAAACGGATCACCGCCCTCTCCACCATCGGTGCCGAAAATCGCCGTGGTTCCTCCGGGACGGACGGCGTAGAGCTGGGCCGCCCAACCTCCGGCGTTTCGCAGTCGGGCATTGATGGTTCCACCGATCACGCCTGCCCCGGCGCCCGGCTGCCAGACCCAACTGCCGCTCTCCTGGTCGGCGGTGGGGCCGGGACGGCCGTTGAGCTGGAACTGTCCCTGTGAGTCGAACTCGTTGCAGTGCCGCGCCTCGACGCGGTTACCGCCCTCATACGTGGCATCGACGCTCCAGGCTGGCGTCTCGTCGGCGCAGTTCTTGACGATGAAGTCGGCCGCGGCGGCGGGTGACGCGGCGACGCCGAGCCAAGCGGCGAGCGCAAGCGTTGCGCTCGCGATTGCCCCTAGGGTGCGGTGGCGATTGCCTGGACCGTCCGGTCGGGGAACACCACCGCGAGCTGCGTCTTGCCAGAACCGTTGTCGCGAACGAACAGGCTTGCTGTGTTCGTATATCTGTCGGGGATCCCCGGTGTTTCCGACATCCGGATGTAGCGGCTGTTCGGTCCGAGGCTTCCATCCAGCAACGACCCGCCCCCTCCGTTTCCCGAGGACTCGAATGTGATGGGAGGCTGATCTCCCTGGCTTACCGGTCGTTGCGAGATCGCCGCCGCTGTCCCTCCCGGAGCGACGAAAAGCGCGAGCTAGGAAACCACCACTGCGTGCCTCGAGCCCATGTCCGGTTCCCTCCGAGTCCCGGTTCCGATTCCTGTATCGGACGGTCTCCCTGACCGAGCCGGCTTGGGTGGCAGTTGCTTGGACCCATGATCGAGTCATGGTCCGAACTCTCCGGCGCCCGAGCTCGAACTCGTCGAGCTCGAACTCGGGCTAGCAGCGGGTGCAGGGGCGGGGGCGGGGGACGGTCCGGGTGCGGCCTCCGGGGTGAACTCAGCCGAGGGTGCCGGTGCCGACGGAGGAGTCCGGTCGGGTGTACGCGGCTCAGGTGCGGATTGCCTGGATGGCGCAGGATCGGGCTCTGGAACGGGAGCCGGCGCCTGCTCTGGCGGGACCGGGTCGGGGATCACGACCGGAGCTTCGGTGACGCGCTGGGGCCCCTTCTCGACGATCACCGGCTTCTGCTTTTCGGACTGAGCCAGCTCGAGGGGAGGCACGACGCCTGTCGCAACGCAGGCGGCGGCTCCGCCAGCGGTACCGGCGCAAACCGCGAGCACCTTCGCCAGGGCGGTGATTCCGCCGCCCCGCGGACCCCCGCCGGTCGTGAGCTGGCCGATTGCAGAGTCGTTCAACCGGCCGGTGATGCGCCCATGGAAAGCAACGGCGCCGTCGTGCGCCCTCTCGAGGAGGGAGCGAGACAGAGGGAGAGCCGGGGCAAACGCCGCCGCCGCACGAGGTGCCACCTTGAAGGCCCTGACCGTGGACCGGCAGTGCGCACAGACCCTGAGGTGTTCGCGCACCGCCTTGGTGTCTTCCGCGTCGGTCTCCCCATCGCAAAACGGAGACAGCCGCGGCTCGAGCTGGGCGCATCGTTCGCCGCTCTCGGAGCTCGAGAGCAGGAGCCTGAATCGCTGCCGGCCCTCTGCGAGCGCCCTGTTGATCTTTGTGTACGTCCACCCAGTTCGCTCTCCGATCTCGGCGTAGGAGAAGCCCTCCCCGAGGAGCGTGAGCGCCCGCAGCTCCTGGGGCTTGAGCGCTTGGAACGCTTCGCGACAGCGGGCGACCTGTTCATGGCGCTCAGCGAGGTCCGCAGGTCCGTCGCCGCGGTGCGGCAGCAGCTCCATCCAGTCACCGCTCGTCTCGTCGGTCCCGCCCGGAGGGCGTCCGAGCAGGCGCTCTCGCTGACGGCGGATGGCAAGCGCTTCGTGCTTGGTCACCGTCTGCATCCACTTGATCAGTTGGCGGGGGTCTGCCGTCGGCGCCTTGGTGAGCAGGATCTCCAGCGCTCGTTGGTAGGCATCCTCCGCATCGTCCTCGCACACCGAGTAGCGGCGAGCCGTTCGTTTCAGCGTGCGCTCATCTCGGCTGATGAGCTCGACCGCGGCACGTTTACGGGCCGCGTCCGTTGGCGCGGTCTCTCCCGAAATCTCGCCGGCGCCCTGGCGCCAGACCCTCCCCTGGTCGGTTCGCATCGCTCTGACTGAGCTCCTCACCGTAACTGAGTTATGACCCCTGAGAACATGTCACTTTCGAGGTCGGAGGCGTCACGGTTCTCCCCGTCTGGGCGCCAAAGAAGGTGCAATTTGCGAGGAAGTCCGCTCCGTATCCACACCCGCTCGCGTCGGGTCACACGCACTGAGGACCGATCTCGTTAGCGGGCGTGCGATCGCCTACCGAGACGGGTCCTAACCCGCATCTTGCGTCATCCGTTGGTCAGGGGGAAGGTGCTCTAGCATCACGCCGATGCCCACATGCATAGTCACCGGCGGCGCCGGCTTCCTCGGCTCCCATCTCTGCGAGACGCTGCTCGCCAGCGGGCATCGCGTCATCTGCATCGACAACCTCGACACGGGGTCGCTGCAGAACATCGAACACATCCGCGATGAGGAGTTCGTCTTCCTCAACCACGACATCACCGAGTACGTGGACGTGCCGGAGCCGGTCGACTTCGTCTACCACCTCGCTTCCCCGGCCAGCCCGATCGACTACCTGCGCCTGCCGCTCCACACGCTCAAGGTCGGCGCAGTCGGCACCCACAACATGCTCGGGCTCGCGAAGGCCAAGCGGGCGCGGATCCTCGTCGCCTCGACCTCGGAGGTCTACGGCGATCCGCAGATCCACCCGCAGCCCGAGAGCTACTGGGGTCACGTCAACCCGATCGGCCCCCGCGGCGTCTACGACGAGGCCAAGCGCTACGCCGAGGCGCTGACCATGGCCTACCACCGCCAGCAGGGCCTGAACACGGTGATTTCGAGGACCTTTAACACCTACGGCGGGTCGATGAGACCGCATGACGGCCGGGCGATCCCGACCTTCCTGCGCCAGGCTCTGCAGGACAGGCCGCTGACCGTCTTCGGTGACGGCAGCCAAACGAGGAGCTTCTGTTACGTCGACGACCAGATCGACGGGCTGATCCGCCTCGCCGAGTCAGACATCCACCTGCCCGTGAACATCGGTAACCAGGACGAGTACACGCTGCTCGAACTGGCGGAGGCCGTCATCGAGGTGACCGAGTCGCGCTCGGAGATCGTCTTCGAGTCGCTGCCGACCGATGACCCGCAGATCCGCCAGCCCGACATCACCCGCGCCCGCGAGCTGCTCGGCTGGGAGCCGAAGGTCGGGCTCAAGGACGGCCTGCGGATGACGATCGAGAAGTCGGGCATCGAGCGGCTCGTCGCGGCCCCCGACTGACGCCCCTCAGCTGGGAGACCCAAGCGGCGGTCCACCGCTCGGCACGTCTGAGGGCAGCGTTCAACCCAGCTCACGGATCGAGGAGGCGCGCTTCTAGCGAGCGGATTGCCTCTTGCCTCGAGCCGTTATCAGGACCACGCGATCTCTCGCAAGGCCCCGAGCCGACAGAGCGATTCGAGAGCCGTTGCGGGTCATCGAGAACCGCAGCGGGCGGAGCTCGCCCAGAGACCGAGACGCGCTGACCAGGTTTGCTCTCCCGCCTGACCCGTAGCCGGTTTCCGGCAGTCCTGCCGCGTCGACCTTGCTGACAATCACGCGACTCCGGCAGAGAGTCCGGGGTCCTCTCGAGCTGCATCTGGCAGGGATCGCAGTTCCAACCGCGGCAGCACCACCGGCGAAGACGACGAGATCTGTGTTCCAGATCGTCGGCGCTTTGGTGGGCAAGCCGGACGCGACCAGTCCCCCGGAGCCAAACGATGGATCCGGAGCTCCGCCCAGGATCAGGCGGCCGATGTGGAGCGTCCTTGCGCGAGCGCCACCGAACACCACTCTGCCTTCCGCATTGAACGCGATGGTCTCCGGAGCCATCGCAGTTGGGCTCGATCCGTCCGGGCCGAACCCCGCGACGGCTTGGCCGCGAGAGTCGAGCTCGTAGACCCTCCCCGCGATCGACGGCGATGCGTCTCTCATCACCGCAACACCGATGATCCCCTGACTGGATATCGCCAGGTCGGAGACGACCAGTAACAATCCGGAGGGGGTGACGTCGGCAACGGTGACGGTCCCGTCGTTCCCGAAGCTCTTGTCGATTCTGCCCCGGCTCGTGTAGCGCCGCAGGACGATGTGTTGGACGCCGCTCAGGTCGACATCGGCAAAGGTGACCAAGAGGCGACCATGCCCGTCGGTTACCGGGGCCGTCTCGTTCCTTCCGCCCAGGCCGAGAGATGGCATGCGAACGAATCCTCGGTTGCCGAATCCTCGATCGAGTGATCCGTCGCGGGTCAGGCCCACAAGCAGTCGGTCGTGGGTCCTGCCGCCGAAGACGACAACTCCTCTGGATGTCGACGTCAGCCCAGTGACGTAGTCGAGCCCGCGAAGCCGAGCAACCCCTCCTCTGCCGTAGCTGCGATCAAGCGCTCCGCCGGCGCCTTAACCGCGCACCTGCGGAGCACCGTCCGCGTAGATCAGCTGGAGGGTGGACGCGCGAGGCCCGGCCACAACCCCGACAGGATCGAGGGAGGCTGCGCCGGCGCAGGACTCGCTGACCAAGAAGATCGTCAAAGCCGCCGCGATAACACTGCCCAGCAAGGTCAACCCGCTCACCGATCCACTGAGATTCATCATCTCTGTGAACACCTCTCCACAGTCGCCGATGCGGTGGGAGTCGTCGTCAGGGTCGGCCTTCGCGAGTTGCTGATCGACGGAGCAAGTGCTGCGTACTTTCCCCTGATTCGCCTCCATCGCCCCTCCCTTGGATCAGACCTCACTGTGCCAGGACCGCCCCGCATGGCTGAGAGCGGCTGATCCTCTCATCCATCGCTTTTCGCGGGCCTACGGCTTGACCGTCCCCCCGCTCGTCTGTGTCACGCACAAGTTGTACGCCTTCAGGTCCGCCGCGCCGGGGAACCGGTCCTTGCAGTAGTCGCGTACCGGCGCTCCGTAATCGGGCTTGCCTTCGGTTGAGGCCGGGGTGGGCGCCGGGCCGGTGGTCGGTTCGGGGTTGGGCGGCTCCGGCGCGGGATGGACGGTCACCGTCTTCTCGACCGTCGTGGTCTCGATGACCGCGGGGCTGTCGAGGACCCGGATCGCCGCCGAGTTGCTGACCGATGTGCGGTAGCTGTCCTCGGCGACCTGGAGTGACGTGCCCGCGATGAAGAGGCCGAGGCCGAGGCCTCCCAGCGGAGCGCCGATCATCCAGGCCAGACGCCCGCGGCGGCGCTGCGTGTCCTCCTTCTTGGGTGAGGATTTCTGGCCGGGCATCTAGGGCTCCGGGTTCGGAGCCGGCGTGGTTTGGATCACCGTCTGCGTCTCCGTCTGCGTCTGGGTGACGCCGTAGCGCTCCTGCGCGTCGGAGAGGGCGGACTCACGCGCGTCGCGGCGGAAGTTCGGGGCGCTCTCGTCGAAGGCGGCGAGGAAGCCGATCGCAAGCCCGCCGGCTAGCGCCGCCAGGCCGATCAGCGCGATCGCCCAGCGCTGAGCCCAGGTTTTCGGCGTCGCCGGCGGCGGCGCGCTGGCGAGCCTGGTGAGGGTCGTCCACTCATTGCCGTCCCACCAACGCAGGCGGTTCGGCACGAGGGCGTCGGCGTGCCAGCTGGGGTCCCGCTCCCGTGGTGGCGGGATGGCGTCGATCCCGGTCGCCGCCGCGCCCGGCAGCGCAGCTGACCCGAGCGGTTCCTGGACGGGCCTCGTGTGGGCGGTCCAGCTCCGGCCGTTCCAATAGCGCTCGCGGCCCGGAACCAGGCCATCGTCATACCAGCCAACCTCCTGGTCGCCCGGAGGCGGCGGTAGATCGTTGATCGAGGCCATGGTCCCGGTGACCCTAGCCGCGAATTGGGCCCTGATCGCCGAGCCGCACCTGCTCCATCCCCGCCGTCTGGTCGGAGAAGTGCTTCGACAGCATCGTTACCTGGCCCTGATAGTTGGAGCCGACGTCGGCTCCGTAGAGGCGGTCTGGGGTCGCGGAGAGGCGCTCGAAGCCGAGCTTGCAGATCGGCTGGAGGTGCTCAACCATGAACGGGACGTCGCGGGCGCGGACCTCGAGCGCGGCGCGGCTCCCCGGCCGCTTGCCATCCGGGTCGAAGCCGAAGCCCGGGTCGAAGAAGCCCGCGTAGTGGGTCCGCAGCTCGCCGGCCGTCGGGTCGTAGGCCATCATCTCCGCCGCGTAGCCGGGCGGGATGCAGATGCCCTCGGCGCTGAGGAGGAGGTAGAAGATCTCCGGCTCGAGGACGATGCGTGACTCCTCCTCGGGGCGCACCGGCTCCCAGTAGTCGGTCCAGCGGTAGTCGCGGCGGGTGAGGTCGATCCGGTGGCTGTTCTTCTTCGCGCGGTAGCCGACGACGCGGTCCGCCGGTCCCGACTTCAGGTCGACGCTGAGGAAGAGCCCGTCGGAGACCCGGAGGCGCTCGGCGGGCAGCGCGTCCTTGCCCATGTAGAGGAGCGGGGTCTCCTCGTGGAGATCGTGCAGCTCGGCGTCGGAGAGGCGCGCGTCGCCGCCGGAGAGCCGAAGCTGGTTCAGCGACAGCCCCTCGGTGACGCGGATCGCGAAAGAGCGCGGGACGACCTCCAGGTAGAGCTTGCCCCGGTAACCGGCCGGGATCTCGTCGAAGCGGTGGTTTCCGTCGGTGATGACGCGCGTGAAGACGTCGAGGCGCCCGGTCGAGCTCTTCGGGTTCGCCTTGCCGCCGATGCCCGGCGGCAGATCGAGCTCCTCGGCCAGCGGGATCAGGTACGGCC
>JBBSQE010000039.1:0-17339 GCA_038258095.1 Solirubrobacterales bacterium
CTCCGGCGCCACCCGAGCCGGCCTCTCCGGAGCCGCCGACGCCGCCCCCGACTCCCCGCGCGCCCGAACCGGCCGCACCCGTCGCCCAGGCGGCCGCCGCTCCGCACCTGCCTGGCCCGCCCCAGCCCAGGGCGGTTGCTGCGCCGGGCGCGGGGCAGCTCAACCTCGAGCGGCGGGGAGGGCGCGGGCCCAGCCCGCTCGGCGGCTCGGCCGCCCGGCTGGTCGAGGCCACCGTCGTCTGCTACGCGGTGATTGCGCTGACCGCTGTCGCCGTGATCGTCTACCTGGCGGGACGCTAGGACGATCGCACGCCGGGATGAGCGCCATGACGCGGCACGGATCCACCACCGGCCCCAGGCGAGAGGGCCCCTGAGGGTGTCGCCAACATGGGTCTCTATAGACCCCATATAGAGGCTACCCCGACGGATGTCTGGGCGGGACCTCAGCCGCTCACCCCCCAGCAGCGCCGCGTCCTCGCGGTTCGCCGGGGCAGCGTGCTCAGCGCACGCCGAAGTAGATCGCCACAGCCAGGCCCACGACCGACAGGAAGCCGATCGCCGCGGTGTTGGTCTGTGACTTCACCCTGACGTCGACGAGCGCGGCGAGCTTGTCTCCCCCGGCGTCGGGCTGCTCACCGAGCGCTATCCGGCCGACGGCGCTGCCGACGTAGCCCGGCTCGCCCTCCTCGGCCCGTCGCGAGGGCGTCTGGGCGATCTCGGGCTGGTACGGAACAGGAGCGAGCTCCGCCGGGTCCGCCGGCTTCAGGACCTCCGCTCCGAGCTGGGTGATCTGCGGGGCCGAATGCACCGCCGACACCTGGGCGTGCGCCGCCTGGACTGCCATCACGGTGACCCCGATCCGCACCCGGTCGCCTTCGGTGAGTTGGCGCCGACCGGAGATCGCCTGCTCGTTGACGAAGGTCCCGTTGCGTGACCCCATGTCCTCGATCACGGTCGTGCCACCCTCGACGTTGACGCGGGCATGATGCCGGGAGACCTGGTCGTCGTCGAGGGTGAAGATGTTGTCGGGGGAGCGGCCGATCGAGAGGGTGTCCTCCAGGGGGATCAGCCTGCCTGCGTCGGCTCCCTCGGTGATCTCGAGCGATAGCTGGGCCATTTCTCAGTGGACCCCCGAAGGGCTCGGTAGATGCTCGAGCGGAGCCGAATGCACGCCTGAGGCTTCGGCCACGATCGGGCCGGAGCCGGCCTGGGCCTCGGCCGGGTCGGGAAGGATCGGGAGCGACGCCTGGACCGGGGGAATCGACCACGCGGCATGGCGGAACTCCCCGGAGGACTCCAGGTAGGTGAGAGAGGCGATCGGCAGGACCGCGATCTTCGTGATGATCGCCATCGACCAGCTGACCCAGTAGAAGACGATCGCCTGGAGCGGGGTCAGCCCGAGGCTGAGGACGTTGGCGAGGATGTAGATCAGCCCGAACTCTCCGAGCGCCAGGATGAAGGTCATCCACGGCGGCTGGTAGCGGAGGATCAGCGGGTAGACGACGCTGTCGAGGGACGCCCCGAGAAGGAGCAGGACGCCGATCAGGACGATCCAGCCGGGCTTGCCCGTCGCCAGCGAGAGGATCAGGCCGAGGATCGCGGGGCCGACCAGGGTCGCCACCCTGGTGTGGATCCTGCCGATGATCGTCGGGCACATTCTCGCGTTCTCCTTACGCCAGCTGCTCGGTCTTGCGGATCTCGCGAAGCGCCTTCGACGTGGCTCTCGCCAGGCGCAGTTGGATTCCCAGGCGGTTCGGAAAGCTCCGGTACCTGAGGTTCTCCGCTCTGGCGACATCTCCGACGAAGCGCCTTGCGACGTACTTGAGGCCGGCGATGGTGTCGCCGTTCGGGACCACCGTGTTGGCGTTCAGCCCCATCATGCAGAGACGGGAATCCGGGCGGTCGAGGGGCGGGATGCCGCAGTTCGTCTTCAGCGATACACGCTCGTGCTCGACCGGCACGTCGTATGACTGGATCAGCCGGCGCAGCAGGGGAAGCGAGAGGGCGGACTTGATGAAGCCCGTGCCCAGCGTGATGCCGGTGACGTCGAGCGGCGCCGTCTCGGTGCCGTTGAGGAGCTTCACGGTGACGGAGAGGCCCGAAGCGCCGGGGTTGATCGAGGAGACGTTCCCGAACAGCTCTTCGAACTGCCCATTTCTCTTCCCGACGGTGATCGTGTCGGTCCAGTTGCGGCGCGTCGGCGAAGTGCCCTTCAGAGCCTTGGCGAGGAAGGCGACGCGGTCGTCGAAGCTGAGGCCCTGGAAGGCGTCGATGCCGCTGCCGTCGAAGAGGCATCGCGGCACGTTCAGGTCCTGATCCTCGGGGGCGGCGTTGCGCCGGAGGGCGATGCACTGCCCGCCCGCCTCGACGATGTTCACCCATTCGTTGATCGATGCGATGCCCGAGCCGACGACGACGTAGCGGCCGCCGGCGTGGTAGCGCTTCGGCTCGTAGGCCTGAACCACACGGTCGGCCAGTTGCGGATCCTCCCGGGCCTCCGCGTAGACGCCCGGGTACGAAAGCGGGCCGTGGCCGATCGCGATCATCGCGTGCCGGCAACGCGCCATCAGGTTCGACTCTTCGTCGTAGATCGAGAAGTGGGGAGGATTGCCGGGCTCGCGCACGACCCAGCCGACCCGCCGGCCGTAGACGCGGTTCTCGTACCCCAGTCCCGCGGTGACGATCGCGGCCTCGGCTAGAACCTCCGGGACGCCGGGGTTGAACTTGCGGCGGGCCGAGCGGAGCAGCGGGGTCAGGTCGCGCCGGGAATAGGCATCGAGCTGAGCGAAGGTCGGCCAGTCGGCGGGAAGGAAGTGGGATTCCGACTCGGAGCGGAGAACGGTCTGCCCGAGATTCCACGCGAACTGCTGGTAGGTGGTCACCGGATTCTTCGACGGTCCGAAGATGCCGATCTCCTCAGGGCGGAAGCCGAGATACACGGCGGTCGAGTAGACGGTGAGCGCGCCGAACCCGTCACCGACTACGCCGATCTTCAGCTCAGGCGCCTCTGAGTTTGGTCCGCTCATCGTTCTGCTCGCCCTCGGTGCTCGCGCGGCGAAGCTACCACGATGGGAAGGATGGGGTCATCGCGGCGAGACGGCTAACCTGACGGCATGCGAGCCGATCGGGTTGCTCAGTGTCGGCGCTGAGCGAGGGAAGCGAGTTCGCCGGGTACCGGATCGAGGCGATTCTGGGTCGCGGCGGCATGGGGATCGTCTACCGTGCGGTCGAGGTGGATCTGACCCGGCCGGTGGCCTTGAAGGTCGTGGCTCCCGAGTTGGCCGAGGACGAGGGCTTTCGCACCCGTTTCACGCACGAGGCCCGCGTGGCCGCGTCGATCGATCATCCGAACGTGATCCCGATTTACGACGCCGGCGAGGAGGAGGGAACCCTCTACCTGGCGATGCGCTTGGTCGATGGTGTCGACCTTGGGGCGCTGATCAAGTCCGAGAAGCGCCTCGAGCCGGCGCGAGCGGTCCGCGTCGTCGACCAGATGGCCGAGGCCCTCGATGCCGCGCACGGGCGCGGACTGGTCCACCGCGACGTCAAGCCGGCGAACGCACTCGTGACCCGTAGCCGGGGCCGCGAGCACGTCTACCTGACCGACTTCGGCCTCACCAAGGAAACCGGGTCCGACGCGGGGTTGACCCGTACCGGCCAGTGGGTCGGAACCCTCGATTTCGTGGCGCCGGAGCAGATGAAGGGGGAGGACGTGGACGGCCGCGCCGACATTTACGCGCTCGGCTGTGTCCTCTACCAGGCGCTGACCGGCTCGATCCCGTTCGACCGCCCATCGGATGCCGCGAAGATGTTCGCCCACCTGTCCGAGGACCCACCCAAGCTCCGCGACCGCGTGCCCGGCCTGCCTGAATCGCTCGAGCCGGTGCTGGCCAAGGCACTCGCCAAGTCGCCGGACGAGCGCTACCAGTCGGCCGGGGAGCTCGGCGATGCGGCCCAGGCGGCGCTGGGGGGCGACCGGGTGGTCTCACCGGCGCCAGGGGCGGCTCCGACCGTGACCGCTCCGGCTCCGGGTCCGGCTCGTACTCCCTCTCCGCCACCGGCAACGCCTCCGATCGAGACCGCCGGATCGGCACGGCCGACGGATCCCCTTCCTCCAGGTGCCGCACCGCGGTCCGGGGGAGACGGGCGAGGCGGGCGGACCAGCGGAGCGATGATCGCCGCGCTCGTGGCCGGCGTGATCGCGGTCGGGGCCATCGCCGCGCTCGCGGTCACCCAGCTCGGTGGGAGCGACTCCAAGTCGTCGCCTCCCACGCCTGTCGTGGACAACGGTGGCAACTCGGGCGATAACGGGAACAACTCGAACAAGAACAACCCGAACAACGGCCCGAACAACGGCAACAACACCTCAAACCAGCAGTCCGCGCCACACGTGACCAACGCCGATGTCCGCCGGGTTCTGGACGAGTATCAGACGGCGTACTCCAACCAGGACACCAGCGCGCTCGCGTCGCTCTTTTCCCCGAACCTGGTCCGCCGCAACGGAAACGATCCCGCTCAGAATCTGCAGGAGGCCCTCGGCACCTACGCGGGCCAGTTCGCGCAGCTCGACCACCCGACGTACAGGTTGTTCGACGTCAGGGCCAGCGGCGGCCGGGGCCAGGGCAGTGCCTCCGCGACCTACACGATCTCCGACAACGGAGCGCCCGGAGTGTCCGGGGGCATCTCATTCCATTTCGTCGTCAAGGGGGACCTCCTCCTGATCGACAACATCGTGATCCAGCCGTTCTGAGCCGGCCACTCGTGGCTACCGCAGTCCAGCCGTTCTGAGCCGGCCGCGCGTCTAACGCAGCAGCTCGGCCTGTTTGCCGACCGCCTTCAGTGCGCCGGCCGCACTCTCGGCGCTGACCAGCGCGTCCGATGCAGCCCACTCGACGGCCAGCTTGGCGAGGTCCTCGTCGGGATCGGGGCTCTGGAAGGAGACGACGTCGACGTCGGCCCCCTGGGCCTTGAGGGCGTCTCCGATCGGCTGGAGCCAGCCGATCGCCCGCTCGACCTCGTAGGTCTCCTCCTCGCGGCCCGCGCCGACATAGTCGCCGCCCGGCTGGAGCGGCGGCAGGTAGGCGAGGAGGAACTGCGGCCGGTCCCCCTCCTGCGCCAGGTACCCGGTCGCCGCCTTGACCGCATTCGTTGCGGCCGCCTGTGTGTCGGGGGCGAGCAACACCCGCGGTCCTCCGGTCATCGTCGGCAGGCCCTCGATCGAGCCGCTGATCGACTTCTCGCGTTCCGCCTCGACCTCCTCGCCCGGCAGGAAGGCGTCTACGAGCGGGCCGGTCATCAGGGTCGTGGCGATGGCGCCGATCACGAAGGTGACGTACATCGGATCGGTGATCACGCCGGCCTGCTTGCCGATGACGGCGACGACGAGGATCATCAGCCCGCGGCAATTCATCAGGACGCCGATCGTGTTCGACTCGCGCCAGGTCAGACCCACGAGCTTGCCGGCCAGGGCACCGGCCATCCACTTGGCGACGATCATCGCCGTGAGGAAGAGGGTGATCCCGGCGATCAGGCCGGTGTCGAGGATCCGCAGGTTGGTCTGTAGGCCCGACACCGCGAGGAAGATCGGGATCAGGAACACCACGACGAACTGTTGCATCCGGTCGAGGACGGCGCGGCCGAGGCCGGCGATCTGGGGAACGCAGGCGCCGAACAGGAACCCGCCGTTCAGTGAGTTGATGCCGATGCGGTCGGCGGCGAACCCGCAGGCGATCGCCCCGAGAAGCAGGAGGGCGAACAGATCGCCGTCGAGTGACTCGTCGGGGGTGAACCGTCGGTTGAGGATGATCTTCAGGACCGGCCGAACCACCACGAACAGGAAGGCGACGAGGGCGATCGCCAACACGAACTTGGTGGCGATCGTGGTCGGGACCCCCTGGCTCTTCGCCGAGGCGACGGCTCCCGCAAGGATCAGGAACATCGCCGGGGTCACAACCGCCGCGGCGCCGACCCCTATTCCCCCCATCGGACTGTTGAGCATGCGTTTCTCCTGGAGGATGCGCGCCATCACCGGGAACGCTGTGACGGCCAGGGCGGCGCCGAGGAAGAGGGCGTGGGTGGTCGAAGAGACGTCGGCCCCCGTGACCGTCATCGCTGATTTCCACTTGCCCGGGTCGTCGAGGAGCCCGCCGATCAAAAAGCCGAGCCCGACGGGCACGATGATCACCGCGGCGGCAACGATCAGGATCTGCTTCTCGCGCCCGCGGAGGACCTTCTGGTCGACCTCGAGGCCGATCATGAACATGAAGAAGACCAGGGTGAGGACGCCGATCAGGCTCAGGAACGAGAACGCCTGGAGCGGATAGAGGTCGTTGGTCAACCCGCTCCCGTCGACCGGCGAGATGCCGAGGGCCGTGATGCCGGGCTTCGCCAACTGGCCGCCGAGGATGGTGGGCCCGATAAGGATCCCGGCGATCATCTCCCCGACGATCCGCGGCTGGCCGAAGCGCGCGACGATCCCGCCGACGATTCTCGCCGCCAGGAGGATGATCGCGAGGTCCGCGAGGACGTATGCGATCACCTCGGTCCCGGCCAGGGCCTCCGGCGCCGGCGGTGCGACGACGGCGAAGTTCATGCGCTGACCAGGCTCTCCATCGCTCCCATCGCCACTCCCCCGGGTCGCATTCCGGCGCGAGCATATACCGGCGCCCGTGAGGCACGGAGCCCGGCGGTGCGTGCGTGGGGTGCAGAGTGGGCCGGGCGTGCCGGGGCGCGGAACCGGCGGAGCGCTCCGGTAGCTCAGGCTGGGCCTGCACGGTTGACGGCGCTCCGACGCCATCAACCGTTCAACTTTGTGCCTCAGATGCGCCGCGGCGGGTCGCCCAGCGTTCTGGGCCCGCCTCGATTCGGAGAGGCGACCTGAGAAACCGGGCTGAGCCTCAGCTCGGCTCCGTCCATGGCGGCGAGCCGAGCCGGCTCCTTCGCGTGCAGCGGGTTGCCCTCCGCGATACCGACGATGTGAGCGGCGAGCGCCGGATCGGTGGACGGGGCCACCGAGTTGACGAGGTACACGCTCTCGCTCGGCGTGAGGGAGGAGCCGAGGCTCGGACCAGCCGGTCGCCGAGCGCCTGCAGCGCCGCTTCGCCGGCGATCTCGGGACGCGCCACGAGGATCGCAAAGGGAGGCCGGTGCGCCGCGCCGAGGGCGCGGGCGACGTCCTCGATCTCACGCTCGAGCGCCCACTGCACATCCTCAAGCACGAGGGCGTCGGCAGCGTCGCCCGAAAGGCTCATCCCCACCGCTGACTGCGGGCCCGACGAGTACGGCCCGTGAGGCGCCGCGCCGGTGTTCGTCCAGGCCGATGACAGGGCTTCGAGGCCGGCCCGGCCACCCACCATCGACGAGTCATGGGAGAAGGCCGACACCGCGCCGGTCGGTGGCGCTTCGAGAGCTCGAAGGCGGCCACTCTCCGCGCCTTGCCCTTCGCCGACGATGACGCTTGACGTCTACGCCCACGTGTTCGACGAGTTCGATCCCGCTGATCGCAAGTCTGGCAAAGAAACCATCCGCCAAGCTCGATCCCATGTGTGTCCGGATTGTGTCCGCCTGACCGTGAGCAGGTGGACAAGACACCAAAAACCCCTGCAGATCCCTACAACCCCATCCCCTTGCCGAGGATCTCCTTCATGATCTCGTCGGTGCCCCCGCCGATCGGGCCGAGGCGGGCGTCGCGGAGGGCGCGCTCGATCCCGTACTCGCGCATGTAGCCGTAGCCGCCGTGGATCTGCAGGCACTCGTCGGCGATGTCGACGAGGCCGCGCTGAGTGACGAGCTTCGCCATGGTCACCTCGCGGATGCAGTCGTGGCCGTGGTGGAAGAGGCGGAGGGCGTGGAACGTGATCGCGCGGGCCGCCTCGACCTGAGTCGCCATCTCGGCCACCTTGTGGCGGATCGACTGGAACTTGCCGATCGGCCGCCCGAAGGCCTCGCGCTCCTTCGCGTATTCGACGGTGACGTCGATCAGCCGGCCCATCGCGCCGACGGCGCCGATCGCCATCAGCAGCCGCTCCCAGGCGAAGTTGGCCATGATCAGCGCGAAGCCGCCGTTCTCGGTCCCGAGCAGGTTCTCCTCGGGCACCTCGACGTCGGTGAAGGCGAGCTCGCCGGTGTCGGACGAGTGCCATCCCATCTTCTCCAGCTTCTGCGCGACCTCGTAGCCGGGCATGTCCGATTCGAGGACAAGAAAGGAGATGCCGCCGTGGCCGCCCTCCGCCCTCGTCCTGCAGGCGCAGACGAGGAAGTCGGCGCGAACGCCGTTGGTGATGAATGTCTTCGCTCCGTTGACGACGTAGCCGCCGGCGACCCGCTCGGCGGCGGTGCGGATGCTCGCGACGTCTGATCCTGCACCCGGCTCGGTGATGCCCAGGGCGCCGATCTTCTCGCCGGCGATGCCCGGTCGCAACCAACGCTCGTGGTGCTCGGGAGTGCCGAAGTGGAAGATCGGCGGCATCGCGATCGAGGCGTGCGCGTTCAGCCCGGCCGCCACTCCGCCGGAGCCTCCCGAGCGAGACAGCTCCTCGACCCAGACCGCGTCGTCGAGATGAGTCCCGCCCTGCCCGCCGATCTCCTCCGGGAACTTCAGCCCCAGGAACCCGAGTTCCCCGCAGCGGTTGTAGAGCTCACGCGGGAACAGGCGCGCTTCCTCCCACTCGTCGACATGCGGAGCGATCTCATTGGAGACGAACCGGCTGACCGTCGCCCGCAGCTCCTCGTGCTCCTCCGTGAACGGCGGCAGTTGGGCGCGTGCGCCGGTATCGCGGATGACGGCCATCGTCGAGTGGACGATATTGCACATCTATTGCGCACTTTCGGCCACTCGATGTGGGGGCGAGCGAGCCGAATGGGCGGCGGATGCCGCTCGCCGCGGCCCACCGACGTAACGTTCGCCATGACAGTCATGGTGAAACGTACGTCGGTCATGGGCGCGAGGCCCGTGCGCGTACCGGCCGGGCCCGGTACGGCTCCCGGAAGAGCGCTTCTCGGATATCCTTGGCTCCGAGGGAGAATTCTTCGCTGAGGGAGGTTTCCGTGGGTCGCAGATTCGTGAGGTTGCTGGTTGCCGTCGCAGCCGTGCTGATCGTCGGGCTCGCCGCATCGGCGGCGGCACCGGCGAAGCCCAGGAAGGCGAGGACGCCGCACGTGACGATCCGCCTAACCGAGGGCGGAATCCCGCGCATCCTCTCCGACTCGTGGCGGGGGCTCGGCTTCGGCTACGGGTACTCGCTGGCTCGCGAAAACATCTGCTCGATGGCGCAGATCTACACAACGGTCCGCGGCGAGCGCTCGATGTACTTCGGCCCGACCGCGACCTGGAGCTTCTCCGGCAACGGCGCGACCTACACGAACCTCACCGGCGACCTCTACTTTCGGCGCGTGATCGCCGAGCACCGGGTCGAGAAGCTGATCAGGCGCCCGGTTCCGAACGGCCCCCGCCCCGCGATCAAGCGCGCCGTCAACGGCTACGTGCAGGGCTACAACCGCTACCTCGCGAGGGTGGGCGTCGATCACCTGCCCGACCCGACGTGCCGCGGCGCCGCTTGGGTCAAGCCGATCTCCGTGATGGACGCCTATCGCCGCTTCTTCATGCTCGGCATCCTCGCCGGGGAGGGAACATCGCTCGACGGCATCGTCGACGCCGCGCCTCCCGGCACCCCGCTCGCCATCCGCCAGGCCGGCACGCAGGTCACCGATCCCAGCTTCTCCGACGCGCAGAAGCTCGAGCAGACCCGACCCGACATCGGCTCGAACGCTGTCGCCCTCGGCAAGAACGCGACGACCACCCGCAAGGGGATGCTGCTCGGCAACCCGCACTTCCCGTGGCAGGGCTCGGAGCGCTTCTTCGAGTCCCAGCTCACCTACCCGGGCCACATGAACGCGAGCGGAGCGAGCCTGCTCGGCGTCCCGGTGATCCTGATCGGGCATACCAGGAGCCTCGCCTGGAGCCACACCGTCTCCACGGCGTTCCGGTTCGTCCCGTTCCAGGAGACCCTCGTCCCCGGGAGCCCGACCTCCTACTACGTGGACGGGCAGGTGAAGCAGATGACCCCGACGACCGTGACCGTGCCGGTCCTCGACTCCGACGGGTCGATGCGCGACGTCACCCGCACGATGTACTCGACGATCCACGGGCCGGTCGTCATCTCCCTGCAGGGACAGAGCCTCTTCGGGTGGACGGGCGACAACGCCTACGCGATGCACGACGTCAACACCGACAGCTTCCGGTTCCTGAACCACTTCTTTGACGCGTCGCGCGCCCAGAGCGTGGGCAGGATGCTGCGGATCCTGCGCAAGGACCAGGGAGTGCCGTGGGTGAACACGATCGCGGCGGACTCAAAGGGCGACACGCTCTACGCCGACATCGGCGCGATCCCGAACGTCACCGATCAGAAGACCGCCGAGTGCAACACGCCCCTCGGCCAGGTCACCCTCTCCGCGGCCGGCATCCCGGTGCTCGACGGCTCCCGCGGCTCGTGCGATCTCGGGCAGGCCCGGGGAGCAGTCGACAAGGGCATCCTCTCGCCGTCTGAAGAACCATTCCTGCGGGGCGCCGACTACGTCACCAACTCAAACGACAGCTACTGGCTGTCGAACCCGATGCACCCCCTCGAGGGCTTCCCGCGCCAGATCGGCACCGAGCGCACGCCGCGCGGACTGCGGACGCGTCTCGGCCTGGTCATGGTCGCTCAGCGCCTGGCCGGGGCCGACGGGCGCAGCGGCAGGAGGTTCTCGCCGCCCGACCTCCGGAACCTGATCACCAACAACCGGGTACTCGGCGCGGAGCTGACACGCGATGACCTCGTCGCCTACTGCCAGGCGAATCCGACGCTCAACGGGTCGAGCGGCCCGGTCGACGTGAGCGGTGCTTGCCCGGTCCTGGCGGCCTGGGACCTCACCTACAACCTCGATTCACCGGGAGCGATCCTGTTCCGGCGCTTCGCGAGCGGGGCGCTGGCGAGCTCGGGATCGATGTGGAAGGTCCCCTTCGACCCGAACGACCCGGTCAACACCCCGAACACCCTGAACACGGACGATCCGTCCGTCGGGCGGGCGCTCGCAAACGCGGTCACCGACCTCCAGGGAGCGGGCATCCCCCTCGACGGCAAGCTGCGCGACTACCAGTACGTGGTGCGAAACGGGGCGAAGATCCCGATCCCGGGCGGTCCCGGCCCCAACGGCGCATTCGACGTGATCACGAATTCCTTCTCATCGACGAAGGGCATCGGGGACATCACCCACGGTTCCAGCTTCATCATCGCGGCGAGCATGACGGGCAAAAACTGCCCCAACGTGAAGACGATCCTCACCTACTCGCAGGCGGCGACCAACCCCGACTCGGCTCACTATGCCGACCAGACCCAGCTTTTCTCTCAGGGCAGCTGGCTGACCGACCGGTTCTGCCGCGGTCAGCAGCTCCGGTCTCCGAAGCTGCACGTGACGAGGTTCGGCGGCGGCCTCTTCCGGAGGGGCTTCTAGCGCAGGAGGGTGTGACCGCGTCCGCCGTGGTCGAACCCCAACAGGTCCCCCTGCGGGTTGTGGGAGTCGCCGTGATGGTAGGCGCGGACCTCGCAGATCAGCCCGTCTCTGAAGTGCAGGAACTCGGCCCCTCGATTGAGGCGCTCCTCGCCTGACTTCGGATCGCGCCAGGTCATCGTCCACTCGATGGCGACTTCGTCGGGCCCCTCGATCGCATGCTCGAGATGCCAGCGACCCTCGATCTGCTCGACAGCCCAGACCGCGTTGGCGGCGATCGCCCGTCCGCCTTCGTGCGGCCCGAGGCGCGTGTAGTAGTGGATCGCGTCCTCGGTGAAGTGCGAGGCCACGAGGTCAACGTCGCCGGAGTTCAGCGACTCGTAGTAGGAGCGGACATGGTCGAGCTTCGGCATGGCGGGAGGGTATTGCGCCGAGCGCGGTTGTGTCTTGTCCGGGGCGCGGTTTGGCCGGCCGACCCGAGCGCCATAGTTGCGCCGTGCTCAAGGGCTTCCGGGACTTCATCTCGCGTGGGAACGTGGTCGACCTCGCGGTCGCCGTCGTCATCGGCACGGCGTTCACGGTCCTCGTCACGGCTTTTGTCGAGGACCTGCTCACGCCCGTCGTCGCCGCGCTGTTCGGTGAGCCGGACTTCTCCGGCCTCGGCTTCACGATCAACGGTTCGCGCTTCGCCTACGGCGACTTCCTCAATGCCCTGATCGCCTTCCTCTCGGTGGCGGCGGCGATCTACTTCTTCGTCGTGATGCCGATGGACCGGCTCACAGAGCGCTCCAGGGAGCCGGAGGAGACGGGGATCAAGGAGTGTCCCGAGCGCCTCTCGGAGATCCCGACCGGCGCCCGCCGCTGTGCCTACTGCACCTCCCCTCAGCCCGCCTGAGTAGGCGGGAACCCCGAAAGTCTGGGGTGGAGCATTGAGGTGTTCCCCGATTTGTTCCTCGCGCTGCCGGCGCTCGCCCCGCCGGAGCGAGCGCGCCTGTGGGCCCGGCGATCCTCGAGCGATCGAGTCCGGGTTGGAGCAGCGGCAGGGCGATGGCGGGCTCAGGGCGCGTTGAGCCCGGCGTGCCCTGCAGGATCACGGTGTTCCGGAGGAAGCCGGTTCGCAGCCTTGTGAGGCTGGTGTAGGGGATCACCCGTGGACGCGGGGCGACGAATCGCGTCGCCGCGAACTCACCGACCCGGACCCGGCCAGCCGCGCGAAACCCGGGGAGGACCGACGGATGCCGGTTTCCGGGGGTCCCGATCACGTCGACCTCTGAGACACGCGCCTCGCCGTCGTGGATCCAGTCGCCGCCGTGGAGGTAATAGCGCAGGGGGATCGCCCCGAGTCGCCAGAGCACCAGCGCGCGGCCGCCCTCGGCGGGACCCAGTTGCTGTGCGACCTGGCGCCAGTCGGGGCGTTGGAGGTCGGGGCTGTCGACGACGTGGATATCGAAGACGAGGAGGGCCGAGAAGAGCGCGATCGCGATCGTCGCAGCGAGCCCGCGTCGCGAGGAAGCCGCGAGCCCCGCTCCGACCGCGGCGCAGAGGGGCAGGAGAGCCGGCAGGAGATTCCGGGAGAAGATGTAGTCGTGGCCAGCCAGGGCGGCGGCTGTCGCAAGCGCGACCGACCCGAGGCCGATCGCGAGGGCCTTCCCGATCGCGATCGCCCCCCGCTTCACCGTCAGCCCCAGCGCAATGCCGGCGACAGCCAGCGCCGCGAACGGGAGCGCGAGGTCGTCGTGCGGCTTCTGGGCGATGATCCGGCCCGTCTCGCCGAGGAAGAATGCGGCGCCGGCCTGGGTCAGGCGGCGCGGCAGCGACGTCGATCCGATCCAGCCGATGTGGGCGGGATTCATCTGCTCGAGCGCCAGTGGAGCCAACGCCAGGCTCGTGAGGGCGACGATCGCCAGGGCGGCGAAGACCACGAAATCCACGCCGAATGCGATCAGCATCCACACGGCCTCGATCGCGACGACGCCGGCCGCGAAGTAGTGGGTGCAGAGGGCGAGCGCCGAGGCGACTCCCCAGAGCACGATGTCGACGCTGCGCCCGGTCCGGAGCGCTCGGAGGAAGAAGAGGAGGGAGACTGCCGTCAGGAGCACCAGCAGCGCGTAGGCTCGCGCCTCCTGCGAGTACCAGACGAACATCGGGTTGACCGCCACGATCGCTGCGGTGATGAGCCCGGCCCGCCGGTCATATAGCTCGACAGCAACCATGTACGCGACAGGGATCGTCAATGCGCCGAACAGCGCTGAGAGTGACCGCAGCCCCACCTCGTCGAAACCGAAGATCCCGGCCCACCAGTGGGCGAGCAGGTAGTAGAGCGGTGGGCAGGACTCGCTTGCACGGACCTCGTGGAGCAGGTGCCCGATGCTCCCGGGGAGGACCCGTGACGCTGTGACCACCTCGTCGTGATGAAAGCTTTGAAGGCCGAGCGTCCCGAAGCGGAGCACGATCCCCAGGGTCAGAACGGCTCCGAACGTCGCCGGCAGCACGACCGAAGTGCTGACCAGGTCCTTCAGGCGCCGTCCGGTACGGCGGTCGGCTGTGGCCGCTGAAGTTTCCAACTCCCCGATGCTGCCTGGATTCCCTAATTCCGGCCTCCACGAAACCTAAAGATCCCCTCAAGACGGCTGAGCGGCCCTCACAACGGTTAGGCGGTCGGGATCAGGGTGCGCAGGCGTTGCGCGGAGCCCGGTGGCCCGGGCCGTAGGAGGGCGGAAGGGCGCTCTCGCCACTTCCCCAGCGGCGGTTGGGCCTGCCTGCGAGAGTGAAGTCGAGCTCGGGGTCCCGGGTCAGGGCGCAGTAGTTGATCCACGGCCGGTCATACGGGCGCCCGTGGATTCGCAGCCCGCGGATATAGGGGTGCTGGGCGGAGGCCCCGGCCGCCTCGATCCGCAGGCGATGCTTCTCGCCGACCAGGACAGAGGCATGGGGAAACAGCGGGCTGCCGATCGCGAGGACGCCGCTGCCCGGTATCTCCGGGTAGAGGCCGAGGGCCCCGAACACGTACCACGAGGAGAGCTCGCCGAGATCGTCGTTCCCCGGATACCCGGCGGGGGCAGTGCTGTAGAGTCGCAATAGGGCCCGTCGCACGGTGGCCTGGGTCTTCCACGGCTGCCGCAGCCAGTCATAGAGCCAGGGGACGTTCAGGTTCGGCTCGTTGCCCAGGAGGGCGTGGTCGGTGTGGGTCGCGCCGTGTGAGCCGTTCAGCTTGCGCAGGAAGCGGTCGAGGCGCCTGCTCGCGGTGGTGCGGTTGCCGAGTTGCCCGAAGAGCCCGGCCGGATCGTGGGGGACCATCCACGTGTATTGCTCGGAGTTGCCCTCGGCGAATCCACCGCCGCCGATGTTGTCGTAGTGGCGCAGGAACGAGCCGTTGGCGCGGCGCGGCTCGATGTGGCGAGAGTGGGGGTTGAAGAGCAGTCGCCATCCGGCGGAACGGCGCATGTAGTCGCGATAGGTGGCTCTGTCACCGGCCTCGCGGGCGGCGAACTGGGCGATCGCGAAGTCGGCGGACACGTACTCGAGCGTCGTCGCCGCCGACGCCCAGACGTCGTCCGGATGCCCGTAGATCGAGTTGGAGTTGCGCTGCCGGGTGTCGAGCCCGAAGGGGACGTACCCGAGGCGCAGATAGGCGCCGAGGCCCTGCCTCTCGAGGTAGCCGCCGTCGGCCGAGCGGCACTCGCCACCGGCCCCTCGAAGCATCGCCGCAAGCGCGGCGCGATGGTCGAACCGCTCGGCACCGAAGGCGGCGGCTCCGGCGATGATCGCGTCGGCCGGGTCGCCGACCATCGTCATGCTCTGGCCGTTCGCGTAGGACCACCGCGGCAGGCAGCCGCTCTGGGCGGCATCGGCGAGCAGGGAACGGACGATGTCGTTGCCAACGGCCGGGTCGAGCAGCGAGAGGAGCTGGATCTGGGAGCGGTAGATGTCCCAGCCCGAGATGTCGGCGTACTGCGTGCGCTTGCCGGCTCGGTGGACTCGCCCGTCCATGCCCGAGTAGCGTCCATCGGCGTCGTCGAACGTGCGCGGGGCGAGGAAGGCTCGGTATAGGGCCGTGTAGAAGGTGCGCCGGTTGCGCCTCTTGCCGCCCGCGACCCGCGCCCGGCCGAGCATCCGGTTCCAGGTCCGCGCCCCTGCCGCGGCTTCCCGGGCGACGTCGAACCCGTGCGCCTCGGCCGCGAGGTTCCGGCGGGCTCCGGCGACGCTGACGAAGGAAACGCCGATCTTCATCGCAACGGAACGATTGCGCCGAGTGTCGAAGCTGATGTAGGCGCCCACCTGGGCGGTGTGGGTCGGGTCGGTCGAGGGGCGCTTGTCGTCGGTGGCTGCGGTGGACCCCGGCTGAAGCCTCTGGCGATACCAGGTCCCGAAGCGGGTGAGGGGCCGGCTGAACCGGGCCGCGAAGTAGATCCGGTAGCGAGGCCGCTGGGCGCAGAAGTACCCACTCGAGGCGGACCCCGTGACCTCGCGTCGCGTGGCGTCGACCTGGACGTCGGCGTGATCGTCGGCCCGGGCGCTGCCGCCGGCGTTGATCAGGACACTGAAGTGACGACTCCGCGGAAAGCGGAAGTGCGCCAGGCCGGTCCGGGTTGTCGCGGTCATCTCCGCGTCGATCGGGTCGCGGCTCCCGGGATCGAGCCGGACCGAGTAGTAGCCCGGCCGCGCGGTTTCGTCGGCGTGGACGAACCCGGGCCGGTAGCGGGCTGAGAGGCCGGCGGATCCGTGTGGAGCCGGAGACCCGGTCAAGCGGTGAACCGTGGGGATGATCGGGAAGTCCTCGTAGAGGGAACAGCCCGCCCCGCTCAGATGGGTGACGCTGAAGCCCTTGACGTGGTGGTCGCGGTGGTCGTAGCCGCCCGTGTGCCGGTCCGACGGCGAGGTGTCGGGTCCGAACTGGACCATCCCGAACGGCATCGCGGCCGCCGGGTACAGGTGCCCGCCGCCGAACGTGCGCGGTCCGGGCTGCGTCCCGGCGAGCGGGCGCACCAAGCCGGCGGGCCCGGCGTGGGACTTGTCAGGGGAAACGTTGGAGGCCACCAGCACCAGGCCCACGACGAGCGCGGCCGCTCTCTCCAGTGCCAGTCGCCTTCCCCCCGCCGCGGAGGTTCCCCGTCTATCGGTCACACCGCCAGGCTAGGACCGCCTCCTAAAGGCGTTCTGTGAGCCGATTGTGCCTCGAGTGGCGCCGGACCGCCGCGCCTACAGCCCGTAGCTCCGCCCGATCACGTCGAGCATGACCTCGTCGGTCCCGGCGCCGATCCGGTTCAGGCGGACGTCGCGATAGGCGCGCTCGATCTCGTACTCCTTCATGTAGCCGTAGCCGCCGAAGATCTGGATGCACTCGTCGGCGACCTCGCAGGCGATGCGGGAGGCGAAGAGCTTCGCCATCGTGATCTCGCGGACCGGGTACTCGCCGTTGGCGAAGCGCCAAGCCGTCATGTAGTTGAACTGCTTCGCGGCCTCGATCTTCGTCGCCATCTCGGCGAACTTGTGGCGGATCGCCTGGAACTTGCCGATCGGGCGGCCGAACGCCTCGCGCTCCTTGGCGTAGGAGAGCGTCTTCTCCATCATCCGCTCGGCTCCGGCGTGACAGCCGACTGAGGCGACCAGCCGCTCCCCCTGGAGCTCCCAGGAGATGTGGTAGAAGCCCTTGCCGACCTCGCCCAGCACCGCATCGGCGGGGACGCGGACGTCCTCGAAGGAGATCTCGCCGGTGTCGGAGGCGTGCATCCCGAGCTTCTCGAGCTCGGCCGAGACCGTGAACCCGGGGACCTTCTCGCCTGACTCGTCGCGCAGGTCGACGAGCAGCAGCGTGATGCCCGCGTGGCGCTCGGACGGGTCGGTCTTCGCGAC
>JBBSQE010000040.1:0-17233 GCA_038258095.1 Solirubrobacterales bacterium
CGCCGCATCACCGCCGTGCGACAGAGCCGCCTCGCCGACATCTCGGCGCTGATCGAGGAGTCTCTCTCGGTGTCCGGCATCCTGCTCGGCAAGACGATGGGCCGCTCGGGTGAGCTGGCCACGCGTTTCGAGGCCGAGTCATCAGAGCTCGCCGATCTCGAGGTCCGCTCGCGCATGGCCGGGCGCTGGCGCATGGCCACGATCCAGATCGCCTTCGCGGCGATGCCGGCGCTCGTCTATCTGTTCGCTGGGCTCAGCGATGGCGGGTCGGGGAGTGCGATCTCCCTCGGCACCCTGGTCGCCTTCACGACCCTCCAGACCCGGATGTTCTTCCCGGTCCAGTCGCTCCTCAGCGTCAGCGTCGACGTGCAGAGCTCCCTCGCCCTCTTCGAGCGGGTGTTCGAGTACCTCGATCTCCCGGTCGAGATCGTGGAGCGCGACGAGGCCGTCCGGCTCGATCCCGGCGAGGTCACGGGCGACGTGGCCTTCGAGGACGTTCGCTTCGGCTACGGCGTCGAGGCCGAGCCGACGCTGCGGGACATCGACCTCCGGATCCCGGCCGGGACGACACTCGCCCTCGTCGGCGAGACCGGTTCGGGCAAGACGACGCTCGCGTACCTGCTCGCCCGCCTCTACGAGCCGCAGGCGGGCCGCGTGACGATCGATGGCGTCGACCTCCGTGACCTCTCCCACGACTCGCTGGCCGCGACCGTCGGCGTCGTCTCTCAGGAGACCTATCTGTTCCACGCCTCGATAGCCGAGAATCTGCGCTTCGCCAAGCCGGGAGCAAACGACGCCGAGGTCGAGCATGCCGCCCGCGCCGCCCAGATCCACGCCACGGTCGCGGCGCTCCCGGAGGGCTACGACACCGTGGTAGGCGAGCGCGGCTACCGCTTCTCCGGCGGCGAAAAGCAACGCATCGCGATCGCCCGGGCCATCCTGCGCAACCCGCCGATCCTGGTCTTGGACGAGGCGACCAGCGCCCTTGACTCGGAGACCGAGCTGGCCGTGCAAACCGCCCTCGAGGAGCTCGCCAGGGGCCGCACGACACTGGCGATCGCCCACCGCCTCTCCACGATCCGGTCGGCCGAGCAGATCGCCGTCCTCGATCACGGCCGTGTGGCCGAGCTCGGCACCCACGACGAGCTGTTCGGGTCCGGCGGCCGCTACGCGGGAATGGTCGGCGCCCAGCACGGGGCCGAGCTTTCACTGGCGGCGTAAGCGCGCGTCCCGGGGTGACGAAGGGTCGATTGGGGAGTTGATGCCTCTGTAGGGGCTGTCAACTTCCCAACGCACGCCAGTGGGGCGTCTCCCAGGTACCGCTCTACGAGTCCTCTGTCGCCCCGATGAGCGCCGCGGGGGCCGGGGCGTCGCGGTCGGGGCTGAGCGGCGCACCCGAGACCGGGCAGATCCGGTCGGGCTTGGCCTTCTCGTCGGTGATTCCGTCGCCGTCGGCATCCTCGTCGAGGACATCGGCGTCGATCGTGAACCAGGCGATGATCCCTCCGCAGGCCGCGGCTGCGGCGCAGACGATCATCGCCGTGTGAAAGCCGCTGGTGAGGATCTCCGGGTCATAGAACTTGTCGCCCGTGATCCCGGCGATGAGCGGGAGCACCGCGACTGCGAGGAGGCCGGCGACCCTCGAGACGGCGTTGTTGATCCCGGAGGCCATGCCGGCGTGCTTTGAGTCCGCGGCGGCGAGGACCGTAGCCGTCACCGGGGCGACGACGAATGTGAGGCCGATCCCGAAGACGACGACGGCGGGGAACACGGTCGAGATGTACGAGTCGCCCGGGTTGATACGGAGCATCAGCAGCATGCCCGTGGCGATGATGAGGGGGCCGACCGTCAAGGGGATGCGCGCGCCGATCCGCTGCGCGAGAGCGCCCGCGCGTGCCGAGAAGGCGAGCATCAGCGCGGTGATCGGAAGGGACGCGGCTCCTGCGGCGATCGGGTCGTAGTCGAGCGAGATCTGGAGGAAGGCGACCAGGAGGAAGAAGACCCCGCCCATCGCCCCGTAGACGACGAACGTGACGGCGTTCGCGGCCGAGAACTGGCGCGAGCTGAAGATGTCGAGGCTCATCATCGGGTTGTCGCTACGCCGCTCCTGCACGATGAATGCGATCAATGCGGCGACGCCGCCGATCCCGGCGATGAAGATCAGTGGGGAGATCCCGCTCGGCGCCTCGATCAGCGAGTAGGTCGTCCCGGCCAGGCCGATGGCCGCGAGAGCCGCGCCCAGGTAGTCGAGCCTCCCGTGCGCGTTGGGGTCCCTGGTCTCCGGCACGTGGCGGGCTGCCAGCGCGATCACCAATGCCCCGAGCGGAAGATTGATGAGGAAGATCGCACGCCAGGACACCGCGTCGACGAGGTATCCGCCGAGGAGCGGCCCGACTGCCGCGGCCACGCCTCCGAGCCCTGACCAGGCGCCGATCGCCGGCCCGCGGTCCTCCTTGCGGAACGTCGCCTCGATGATCGCGAGGCTCCCCGGAGTCAACAGTGCCCCGCCGATCCCCTGCAGCATGCGGGCTGCGATCAGGACCTCCGTGGTCGGAGCGGCGGCGCAGAGGGCTGAGGCGATCGTGAACCAGGCGACGCCGAAGGTAAACATGCGGCGGCGGCCGAGGCGGTCGCCCAGCGCGCCGCCCAGCAGGATCAGTGCAGCCAGGGTCAGCGTGTAGCCGTTGAGGATCCACTGCAGCGAGGCGGTCGTCGCGTTGAGATCGCGCCCGATGGCGGGCAGGGCAACGTTGACGACGGTTCCGTCGAGGAAGACGATGCTCGAGCCGAGCACGGTCGTTGCGAGGACCCACTTGCCGTGGGCGCTGTCGTATCGCACGCCCTCGGCCTTAGGATCGGGCATGCTCCCGAGTCTGACGACCGTGTCAAGGGGTGCGTGGCATCGACAACGAGCCCCTCGCGAAAGGACCGAATGGCAAGCGTTCCCAGGATCGAGCTGAACAGCGGCACAACCATTCCGCAGCTCGGTTTCGGCGTATTCCAGATTCCTCCGGAGGACACGCAAGAGATCGTCGAGCAGGCGCTCGAGATCGGATACCGCCACATCGACACGGCTGCGGCGTATCGCAATGAGATGGGCGTCGGGCAGGCGATCGAGGCATCCGGACCCTCCCGCGACGACGTCTTCGTGACGACGAAGCTCTGGAACGACGACCAGGGCAGCGCCCCGGCCCGCACAGCCCTCGAGGCGAGCCTCGACCGTCTCGGGATGGACCACGTCGACCTCTACCTGATTCATTGGCCCGCCCCGCCCAAGGACAAGTTCGTCGAGACCTGGGAGACGTTCCAGGAACTGAAGATCGAAGGCCGGGCCCGCGCGATCGGGGTTTCGAACTTCCGCGTCGAGGATCTCGAGCGGCTGACCGTGGAGACCGACATCGTTCCGGCGGTCAACCAGATCGAGCTCCACCCCGAGCTCCAGCAATCCGAGCTGCGTGCCTACCACTTGTCACAGGGAATCGTCACCGAAGCCTGGAGCCCGATCGCCCAGGGCGAGGTGCTCGGCAGCGAGACGGTCTGCGAGATCGCCGAGGCGCACGGCAAGACGCCTGCCCAGGCCATCCTCCGCTGGCACATCCAGCTGGGGAATATCGTCTTCCCGAAGTCGGTCACCCCGGAGCGGATCCGCGCGAACTTCGAGCTATTCGACTTCGAGCTGACCCATGAGCAGATGGCGGCGTTCGAATCGATCGACGCCGGGAACAGGACGGGGCCGGACCCGGCGACGTTCGTCACGCCATAAGGACGGGGCGCGCGGCGCCAAGGGACCTCCGTCTAGACGATCCCCTGGGCAAACTTCGTACCGGTGGCGCGCGTGAAGCCGGCGATGTTCGCGCCGGTCGCGTGTTTGCCCTCGTGCCCTTTAGCTCTTCGCCGTGTCGCGGCAGAGCCCATGGATCGTGCTCCTCGTCTCGCGCACGCGGTCGTCGACCATGGCGAGAGACCAATCGTCCCGAGCGGCGTTCTACTCCATTTCGAAGGCTGACGCGCCGGACCTCATGGGCCCACTCCGGCTCCCAGTGGAGTGGAGCGGGCCAGCTCCCTGAGTTGCGGCGCCGACACCCGATCGTGCTGGCGTGAGGCGACCTCCCACACCTGACCCCGCGAAGGGTGTTCCGAAGTTGGGTCCATAGACCCAACCAGGGGACACCCCGCCGAACTCTCCCTCCCTGGCGCTAGACAACCGCGGCGCGGCTTGCGGAGCGCCGACCGAAGTTGTAATTGGGCCGTTAGGTCCCCTCGGTAACGTCTCTCCCAGACCAAAGGAGACAGGATGAGCCGCATGGGAAAGCTGATGATGATGTTGAGCCCCGAGAAGACGAAGATGGCCTCGCCGGACGACGCACTGCCCGGTCGTGATGCCCCCGGATTCGACGTTCCGGACCGCCACGCCGTGCTCGGAAACCCGATCAAGCCGCCGTTCGCCGACGGCATCGAAACCGCCTACTTCGCACTCGGCTGCTTCTGGGGTGCCGAGCGCCTCTTCTGGGGGATCGACGGCGTCCACTCGACCGCGGTCGGCTACATCGGCGGCCATACGCCCAATCCGACCTACGACGAGGTTTGCAGCGCGCGCACCGGTCACGCCGAAGCGGTGATGGTCGCGTTCGATCCCGAGAAGATCAGCTACGCGGACCTGTTGAAGACCTTCTTCGAGGAGCACGATCCGACTCAGGGAATGCGCCAAGGCAACGACGTCGGCACCCAGTATCGCTCCGGCATCTATTACTCCGACGAGGAGCAGAAGGCAACCGCCGAGACTGCGATCGCGGCATACGACAAGGCGCTGACCTCCTCGGGCCACGAGCGCGTGACGACGGAGCTCGCGCCGGCCGGGACGTTCTACTACGCCGAGGACTACCACCAGCAGTACCTGCACAAGGTGCCGAACGGCTACTGCGGCCTCGCCGGCACCGGCGTCGCCTGTCAGATCCCCCTGGCCGCGGCGAAGCCCGCGGACGCGGCGACCGCCTAGCGACTAAGAAGGTGTCTCAAAACCCCCCGGTAGCCTCTCCGTCGCGTGGCGCGAACGTGGCTTCAGCTCAGAGTTGATCTCCTCGGCGGCCGCGGCGAGGACCTCGAACCGACCCCTGGGCGGATCTTCATCTGCGGTCCCGCCCATAGCTTCGGTCAGCTCGCCGACGCAATCAACGGGGCATTCGGCCGCTGGGATCTCTCCCACCTGCACGACTTCGAGCTCGCCGACGGCCGCAAGATCGGCTTTCCGAGCGATGAGTTCGCTCCCGATCTGAGCTGGGAGGACCAAGCAGAGCTGAAGCCCGCGAAGGAGCTGGAGCTCGGTGAGGAGTTCGCCTTCACCTTCGACTTCGGTGATGACTGGCGCCACCGCTGTCGGGTCCTGGCGGAGAAGATCGACCCGCGCGATGAGTGGGGGCCTGGTCCGCTGCCAAGGGAGCCGGTCGCGGTCTGGGGCTGGGGCTCGATCCCCGACCAGTATGGACGCGTCTCGGCGGCCGAGTTGGATCTAGACGAATAGCTCCTCGGGCCAGCCGAGCATCCGCCGGCAGATCACCGCGCAGCCGAGGTGGAGGAAGGCGAGATGCAGCTCGGGCAGGCGCTCGTAGCGGGTCCGCAGACGGCGGAAGTTGTGGAGCCAGGCGAAGCCGCGCTCGACCACCCAGCGCCGCTTGCCGAGTCCCGATCCGTGCTCGCTGAGGCGCCGGGCTATCAGCGGCGCGATTCCGCGTGATCGCAGCTCGCGCCGATATTTGTCGAAGTCATAGCCGCGATCGGCGAGCAGTGTGCCGGGCCGCTTGCGAGGCCGGCCACGCCTGCCAGCAAGCGGCTCCAGGCCGTCGACCAAGGGCAGCAGCTGGGTGACGTCGTTGCGGTTTCCGCCGGTCAGCGAGACCGCGAGCGGGACGCCTCGGGCGTCGCTCAGCAGGTGGTGCTTGGAGCCGGTGCGCGCGCGGTCGACTGGCGAAGGGCCGGTCTGACCCCCCCTTGCAGAGCGCGTATGTGGCTGCCATCGATCGCCGCGGTTTCCCAGTCGATCCGTCCGGCCTGGTTGAGCCGGCGCAAAAGCTCACGGTGCAGTCGGTTGAAGACCCCGTCCCGCTGCCACTGCTGTAGGCGTCGGTGCGCGGTCGCCGCCGAGCATCCGAGCTCCTGTGGCAGGTGGCGCCAGGCGATGCCGGTGACCAAGACGAAGACGATCGCGCCAAAGGCAACCCGGTCGTCGACTCTCGGTCGGCCACCTCGTGGTTTGGGCCTCTGCTCGGGGAGCAAGGGCTCCACCACCTCCCAGAGCTCATCGCGGACTTGCCAGATCGACTCGGCCACAACAGACCTCCTCGGACGTGGTTATGTCAACACCCCTGGCTTCGACCCCTCAAGTCCGAGCCCTTCCCCGAGCGGGGGTTTTGAGACACCTTCTAAGGGTCGGTTTCCCCTGATTCGCTCCGCGACCGCCGGCCGAGCCGGCCAGTCGCGCGGCGGATCGGGTGGACGGCCCGCTCGAGCTCCTCGAGGCTCGACTCGAGCGGCGCGACGGAGTCCTTCATGTCGCCGACGTCGCCGCCCATCGACTCCACGGCGGCTCGCATCTTCTTCACCTCGTCGTCGAGCGAGTTGACCCGGCCCTCGATCGATCCGAGGGTCCGCGCGAGCTCGGGCAGCACCACCACCGAGGCGGCGATGGTGCGTAGATCCTCGAGAGCCCCGAGCAGCAGGTTCGGTACGTAGGCGAGCGGCGACGCTGAGCCGCTCTCCTCGATCGCAAGTGACTCGTCCGCTTCCTCTGACTCGAGCTTTCCCATCACGGCTTCTCCCTCACTTCGGCTTTACCGAGTAGACGTTGATCTCAGGCGGGACGCCCTTGCCCCGGTAAAAGCGCTTCTTCCTTACCTTCAGGGAGTCGGCGTCGAGCTGCTCCAGGACGGGCTCGGACACCAGCAGCTCGTCGGACCCGGCGCCCTCGGCGATCCGTGCCGCGATGTTGACGTCGACTCCCAGGTAGTCGCCGCCGATCCGCTGCGGACAGCCGAGGTGCATGCCGGCTCGGATGTGGGGCTGGTAGCCCTCGGCCTGGACCCCGGCCAACCGCTCGCGGGCCTCGAGGATGGCGCTGAGCGCGTCGGTCGGATCCTCGAAGGCGGCCATCATTCCGTCGCCGAGGCGCTTAACGACCTCGCCGCGGGCGTTCTTCACGGGAGGCTCGATCGCCTCGCCGACGTCCCGAAGGAGCTTCAGGGCTGCGTCATCACCGGCGGTCATCGCCCAGTTGGAGAAATCGACCAGGTCGGTGAAGGCGATGACGAGCTCGCGCTGGCCCCGGCGGGCGGGCCCGTCGGTCATCGCGTCCCAGACCTGGAGGGCTCCGAGCCCCGCCTCGCGCAGAAGGCCGGGTCGTTCCTCCGAGGCTTCGACGAAACGGCGGGCGACGGCCTGGGAACCGACCTTTCCGCCGGTCGAGAGTGAGTCGCCGAAGCGCGAGTCGCCCGGCAGGATCTCTCTCAGGCCGCGGACGGCGCCGAGCATCAGCCGCTTGTTGCGCTCGCGGGCGGCGCTCCGGTCGGCATCCTCGCCACCCTCCCCCTCCGGCGGATCGGCCTCGGCATCGTCTCGGCCTGATCTCTCGGGCGGGTCGGTGTCAGTCTGCTCTTCGGTCATCGGGGTTCGCATTCTCGCTGTTCTCGAGTTCCTACCCGGTCAGCCCGAAGGGTTACACGGATCTGTGTCATATCGGGGAACCGGAGGCCCTCGCCCTGCTTCAAATAGGATTCCGCCGGTGTTCGGCGACCTTTTCGTAGAGCCATGACGCCGAGCTTCGGCGCCTACCTCGGCGGCAGCATTGCGATCATCGGGATCGTCTGCGCCCTCGGCCTGGGTGCCTACTGGCTGCGGCGCTGGATCGTCCCGGAGTTCTCCGGCGGGCTTGCGCGCCTGGCGGATGCCACGATCGGCGTAGCCCTGCTCGTGCTCACCCTCCAGGCGCTCGGCACCTTCAGTGTCCTCCGTCTCGGCTGGATCATCATCGGCTGTATCGCTGTGGGGCTCGGTGCCGCAGCCCTCGGCTGGCGCAAGGTGCCCAGGGACGTGACCGAGGTCCAACCGCCCACCATCAACACGCTGATGCTCCTGATCGCCGTCGGCGTCGCCTCGTTCACCGTCGCCGAGTGGACCTTCCCGTCACAGCTCGCCCTGGACCAGGGCATGTTCGGCGGCGACACCACCTGGTACCACATGCCTTTCGCGGCTCGGTTCGCGCAGGAGGGCTCGATCGACCACCTGCATCTGACCGACCCGCTTCGCCTCGCCGCCTGGTTTTACCCGCAGAGCTCCGAGCTGATCCACGGAGCTGCCATCGCGGTGATGCAGAGCGATTGGCTGTCGCCGCTGATCAACATGGGTTGGCTGGCGATCGGCCTGCTGGCCGCCTGGTGCGTCGGCCGCCCCTACAACGTCGGCCCCGCATCGCTCGTGGCGGGTGCGCTGGTCCTCGACTCGGGCGTCATGATCGAGACGCAGCCGGGGGAGGGGCGGAACGACATCATGGCCTTCGCGTTTCTGTTGGCCTTCGTGGCGTTCTTGATCAACGGGCACCAGCGAAGAGCCCCGACGGCCGGCGCGGTGCAGGACACCCCTGACCCGGACGCGCCGCTGCTCGACAAGGGGCCTCTGATCATGGCCGGAATCGCCGCCGGCCTTGCGATCTCCGTAAAGCTCACGATGCTCGCGCCCGTCGGCGCCATCACTCTCGGGATGATCGTGATCAGCGGCCGCCGCCGCTGGTTCACCACCGCCTGGGTCATGGGCCTGTCCACCTTCATCGTCGGCGGCTACTGGTATGTCCGAGCCGCCGTCAAGTCCGGAGGCAACCCGATCCCCCAGATCGGTTTCGGCCCGCTCAACCTGCCGCGGCCGGACCAGATGCCGCTCGACCCGCGCCCGCGATTCAGCGTTGCCCACTACATCACCGACACGTCGATCTATCGCAAGTGGTTCTTCCCCGAGCTCGACAACGCGCTCGGACCGCTCTACCCGCTGATTCTCGTCGTGGCGTTCGCGGCGGTCGTCTACATCGTGATCCGCTCACGCAACAAGGTGCTGCGCGTGGTCGCGGCGGCGGCGCTCCTGACCGCGGTCGTCTACATCTTCACCCCGCTCACGGCAGCCGGTCAGGAGGGGGACCCGCGCGGCTTCTTCACGAACACGCGCTATCTGATGCCGGGTCTAGTGCTCGCGTTCGTGCTGCTGCCGATAGCACGGCCATTGCGGGCGCCCGAACGGCGTGCGTGGCAGACCCTGATCTTCCTCGCGGCCCTCTACGCGATCACGGTCCTCGCCACGCCCCGCTGGTACCCGGGCTTCATCGCCGGCACCATCTTCATCACGCTCGCCCTGGTGTGGGCCCCGTCCGGGCTCGCCTTTCTGCGAAGCCGCAAGCGGATCGGGGCGACGGGTGCGGTGGCCGTGATCGCCTCGATTGTGCTGCTTGCCGTGGTCCTCGGCCGCGCCCAGCAGGTCCAGTACGCAAAGCACCACTACACCCGCTCGAGCCTCTTCCTCGGGGAAGGCGGCCCCCAGGCTGCTTACGACTTCATCTATCCACTGCACGACAAGAGGATCGGCATCTCCGGCTCGGGCGAGATCTTTTTCGGCCAGTACGGCTACTACGGGGCCGATCTCTCAAACTACGTGCAGTACATCGGTGTCCCCGGCAGGGACGGGACCTACCGTCTGGCGACCACCTGCCGCTCGTTTCGAAACGAGGTCCACGCAGGCAACTACGACTTCCTCGTGATCAGCCAGTACACGCAGGACTCGCCGGACGCCCAGTTCCGCTACCCGCTGCGCGCCTGGACCCAGACCGACCCGGCTCTCAAGGAGGTTGTCGCCGAGCCCGACATCGCGCCCCAGGCCGACTGGGTCTACGAGGTCGTGGGCAAGCTCGATCCGAACGGTTGCAAGGCCGTCGGCGAGAAGGCCGCGCAGAAGCAGAAGCAGAAGTAGGCCGGGCCCTACCCGGTCAGCCGAGGTAGGTGGCCAGGCTGGAGCGCACGTGGTCCGGGATCGGCGTCTTGCCGCCCCCGTCGGTTGCGACGAAGACGTGGCGGAGCTCGCCTTCGCTGCAGAGAGCTCCGTTGGTGCTGATCTCAAGGGCGCTTCTCATGCTGGTCGTACCGAGGTGCTGCACGGTGACGGCGACCTGCGCCTCGGCGTCGAAGGGCAGCGGCGCGAGGTAACGAATCTCCGCCTCGGCCACGACCATGTCGACGCCCTTTGCGACCATCTCGTCGTAAGGGCCGATCGCGGTCCGCCACAGCTCGCTCATCGCCACGTCGAAGTACTCGAGATGGTTGGCGAAGAAGACGACGCCCTGCGGATCGCAGTCCGAGTAGCGCACGCGGAGACTGTGGGTGAAGGGTTTGGCCAAGCGGGCGATTGTATGCCTGCACGTCAAGCCACCGGAGCGGGCACAATCCCAGGGCGAGCCCCCGTAGCTCAGCTGGATAGAGCGCCGGCCTTCTAAGCCGGATGTCGCAGGTTCGAATCCTGCCGGGGGCGCTCCGATGGCGGTGTCGAGCTGGCGTAAACTGAAACCCATGACCCGCCGGGAGTACGAGATCGCCTTGGTGCCGGAGCCCGATGGCGGCCTCAGCGTATTTGTGCCTGAGCTGCCTTCGGTGTCAACCCAGGAGGAAACCGCCGAGGACGCTCTCGAGATGGCTAAAGAGGCAATCGAGCTCTACGTCGAGGTGATGGAGGAGGACGGGTTGCCGCTGCCGACAGTGCAACGCAAGCAGGTTGCAGTCGGCGGGTGAGCGAGCCGCTTCGGACCATCGCGGACAAGCGGTCAGAAAAAGCTCCGCAAGGGGTGGGGGGCCGGCGGCGCCGTGTTCGCTCTGCCCCGTCAATGAATGCCAGGGCGTGAGATCTGTGCCACAATCTCCGGCCGATGGCACAATCACTCCGAATCGGAGCCCAAGGACGGCTAGTTCTACCGTCCGCTATGCGCCGGGCACTTGACATCAAGCAAGGGGATGAGCTCGCGGTACGTCTCGAGGGTCGACGCATAGTGCTCGAGCCTCGGGATGAACTCCTGCGGCGCATCCAGGGAGAACTCCGGGAGTCGCGCGGTAAGCGCAGTCTCGTCGAGGAGCTGATCGAGGAGCGGCGGCGAGAGGCGGCTCGCGAGCGCTCCCAGTGAGCGAACTGGCCATTCTCGATGCGTCTGCCCTGCTCGCAGCTCTCGCTGACGAGCCTGGTGGGGAGCGCGTGGCCAGGCTGCTCGATGGGGCCGTCGTCTCCAGTGTGAATTGGGCGGAGGTCCTGGGACGCTTTGTCGACCTCGGTCTCGAAACCGGGGATCGCGAGGCTGAGATCGAGTCTCTGGGGGTTTCGATCGAGCCGTTCACCGTTCGTCAAGCGGAGTTGGCCGCCGGACTCCTGCCGCTTACTCGGAAGGCTGGGTTATCGTTCGGCGACCGCGCCTGCCTCGCCGTTGCGCTCGATCTCGGGGGCCATCCGGTGACGGCCGATCGAGCCTGGGGGCGAATCGACATCGGCCTCCAGGTGACCTTGATCAGGTAGCTCGGTCCTCGGTCTGCTCACCACACTGCCGTCCCATCGCCTTCCGTCAGCGGCTCAGCGGCTTCGGCTGACCGATCAGCGGCGTCTTCACCGGCGCCGCGGCGCCGACCATGACGACCATGTGGTAGCCGCCCGGGTTGTACTTGTACACCGGGACGCGCTTCCAGTTGTTGGTGATCCAGACATTGCCCGCAGGGTCGATCTCCACGGCGGTGTTCCGCTGCAGGCCCTCGAAGCGGTAACCGTTCCTTGGCGAGATCGGGTCGCCGGTCCTCCTGCCCTTGGGACAACGGTTTGAGCGGGCCCCGCAGAACTTGGTCACCCTACGGCCGTCGAAGTTGCTGACCCAGACATTGTCGTCACCGTCGATCGCCATGCCCCACGGGACCTTTGCGCCGCCTCCGCGGAACCCCCTGCGGGGGCTCTTGACTGTCCCGTCGGAGCCGATCAGGGTCACCGATCCGCCCAGGTCCTCAAAATTGAGCGTGCTGCCGGGGCAGGGCAGGTTCAGCACCCCGGAGTTCGAGACCCAGATGTTGCCGCGCGTGTCGCTGGCAACGCCCATCGGGTAGTTGAGGCCGCCACCGGTGATCGGCGACTTCGCGGTCGGCCAGCCGCCGCGGGTGTACATCCCGACCTTGTCACCGAGCGTGCTGGTGATGAAGCCGTTGCCCCGCCGGTTGAAGGCGATGTCGAACGGTTTGTCGAGGTTCGGGTCGCGCATGATCTTCGCGTGGGTGGGATCCCCACCTGGATAGATCGTGAAGCTGTCGTGGGGCAAAGTCGTGCTCGACGGGTCGTTGTAGGGACCGCAGTTGGCGATCCAGATGTCACCTGCATTGTTGGAGACGATGCCCTGCGGCCAGCTCAGGTCTCCACCGGTGATTCCGTTTCGACCCGAGAGGATCGTCCCGTCCTGCGCGTACTTGGAAACCGTGTTGTGGGGCGGCTGCTTGTGCTTCGGGCAGCCCGGAGCAGGCGAGGCGAAACCGAAGTTGGTGACCCAGATGTGGTTGTCGGGATCGAAGGTGATGCCGTAGCCGGTGCCGCTGACCCCTCCTCCCACGATCGGGGAGAACGGCCGGTAGCTGCCATCGGGCCGGAAGACGGCGACGATGTTGCCGCCGCATACCGGGGTGCGGGGCTTGCGGCTGTAGGTGTAGTTGTTCCCCACCCAGGCGTTTCCGGCGGCGTCGAAGGCGATGTTGCCCGGCCCGTCGAGCGAGTGTCCGTCTCCATGGAAGCGCAGGAAGAGCGACCAGTTGTTGGGCCGCATGGACCTTGGGAGGGCCGGGCGATAAGGCGTGGGCCCCGAACGCGAGAGCCGGTAGAGCGCCCGGACCCGCTCGGACGGGTTGCGGGCAACGCCTGAGAACGCCTCCAGCGTGCCGTCCGCGCGCCTCTTGCCGCGGACCTGGGTGACGCGGAAGAGCCGCCCGCACAGGAACTCCCTGCGAGCGCATCCCGCAAGCATGTTGGCGAGCGAGTTGAAGGTCGCCCGGGTGAGCGTCCGGCGGCCGTTCGGCGCCGTCCTCAGAACCTCATCGTCGAGGCCGGTCCTGGTGTCGACGAGGTTGCCGGCCATCATCGCCGCGTTCTGTGGCCCCGGAGACTCACCGCGGATCCGCCACCCAGTGATGAACTGTGCCTCGCCGAAGCCGGCGGCCACCGTGGTTCGCTCGTTCACCGTGATCCGCGAGGGATACGGGCGGGTGCCGAGCACCGAGGCGAGCCGGACCTGGCGGCGCAGGGTCGTCCCGGCCACGCCGCTGATGACATACAGAACCGCCTTGGAAGAGCGTGGAGTGCGGTAGCGGAAGTGGAAGCGACCGTGGCCGCCGGTCCGGTCCCTGCTGATCGCCACCGGCTGGGTGCGGGCGCTGGTCGTCTTCAGCAGGGTGACCGGGGTGCGGGTGATGGGCATCCTGGCGCTCTTCAGGGTCCCGGTCATCGTGGCGGCCTGCGCCCCGGAGGGACCGGCCAGCATCAGCACCAGAGCGGTGGTTGCCGCCATCAGACAGGCGACGCCGCGAGCTCGGCGGTTGCCACCGGACTCGTCCCCCGCGACTTCCCTCACAAACTCCACCTTTCCGATGCTCTCGAGCTCCTTTTCAGATCAGGACCTGTCGGCAAACCTACACTGTTGCTGTAGCGTCAATAAGGCGAGGTGTAAGCAGGCTTACACGCCATCGGAGCAGAGCGAACCGCGGGCTCAGGCGGTGAGCGGGGTCTGTTCCACAAGGGCTCGCAGGATCCCGGTCAGGAGACCGTGGACCTGCTCGCGCGTGGCTCGGCCGGTCAGCAATTCCACGGCCGCTGCCTCGGCGGCTCCCAGGAACGCGCGCAGCGCCAGCCGCAACTCCTCTGAGGGCTCGGCGCCTCCGGTCTGGTTTCGCGCCATTCGCTCGATGGTCTCGGCGCGCACGGCGGCGATCCGTTCAGCGACCCGCGGGTCGCTCCGGCCCTGGGCCCCGAAGAGGAGCGCCCAGTCGGAGCGGTCGCGCTCGATCGAGTCGAGGAACTCGTCGGTGTTGCGGTCGATCCTCTCCTCCAGCGGCAGATCGCGCAGATCGGTGCGCACCACCTGCGACAGGCGTTCGGCGCTCTCGTCGATGACCGCCAGGTAGAGCTCCTGTTTGGTACCGACGTAGTGGTTGACCAGACCGGGGGTGACGCCGGCCTCCCTGGCGATGTCGGCCATCGAAACGCTCGCATAGTCGTTGCGCGCGAACCCGGAACGAGCGATCGCGAGGATCTCGCTGCGTCTCGCCTCGGGCTCGAGCCGGGTCCAGGTGGCCACACCGGCAGGGTACCTGTTGACGCTCCGTCAAGAGCATGTATGGTCACCTCGATGAGGGAACCAAGGGGAAGTTCGACCGATGACGGGCCCGCTTTATCGCCTGGGCCGGATCGCAGCGAGCCACTGGAAGGTGGCGATCCCGCTGTGGTTCGTCTTCGTCATCGGGGTCGTGCTGGTCGCCAACTCCGTCGGGCGCCCGACCAACAACAACCTCGACCTGCCGGGAACCGGCTCCACCCGTGCCACGCAGCTGCTCGAGCGAGGGCTCCCGAAGCAGGCGAACGGCAGCGTGCCGATCGTGCTCGAGGCGGCGCTGATGACGCTGGCTGAGCGCCGAACCTGGTGGTTTCCCGATTCCCTGGACCAGCTGATTCCGAATCGGCATCGAGGGCGAGGAATACTTCCGCGAGCTCGACCGCGAGCGGGGCTCTGAGAAGTAGCGGTAACCGCTCTGGGCGTCCGGACCCCCCGGCGAGCGTCTCACTGCCCGGGGAAGCTCACCACCGCGTTGTTCAGCGGCAATTGGCCTCGGCGCGTGCCCTTGAATGCGGCCGCGTCGATCGTCACGGGATTTCGGAGTGCAGGTCAGCGGCGTCCGTGATCAGACCTTGGCCCGCCATCCGCGAGAAGGTGAACGGCAGACCGTTCGATTGCAGCGGCGAGGGAGGGTCCATGATGTGGAAATGTAGGTGGGGGGCAACGGTGTTACCGCTGTCGCCGAGCAGGCCGATCTCCTGTCCGACTCTCACCCGTTCCCCACGCTTCACCCTGACGGTTGGGCGGGTCGTAGAATGGGGGTGCGAGCTTCACCGAGAGGGAGATCGCAGGAATCGGCGATGCCTACGTCGTCGAGGACAACGCCCAGCCGGCCTTGGGGGACGGGGGCCAGGATTGGCTGACATTCATCGACTCGGGGGGCCTCAAGGTCGCCGACCTCACAGCCGTGGTCCCGCCGCCGTACAAGGGGCCGACGAAGACGATCTCCACGCCGGTGGGTGGCAACCTCCTGTATCTGAAGGTCCCGAAGCGATGCCTCGGATCGGGGCAGGCGTTCTGTGTCGGAGTGGGGACGAGGGCTCGGCGCCGGATCAGCCGATCCTTCGTCTCCGAGGATCAAGGTCCGGAGGGTCACCTTCTCCTTCGATGGCAGAAAGCGGAAGACCCTGAAGAGGAGGCCGTACCTCTATCTCCTCAGACCGGGATTCCTGGGAGCTGGCAGCCGGCACGTCGTCAAGGCCCGGGTGACCATTATCGTGTGACGCCACGGCTGCAACAGGGTCGTCACGAGGACGCTGAAGGGCCCGATCAGGATCTGCTGAGCCGGCGCCTCGCGGGCAGGTACCGTCGGCCCGTAAGCGCCACCAGCGCCGTGATCGTCGTGAAAGCATCGGTTCCATCGCAGCGAAGACATCGGTGGCGGTGGGTCCCCGCTACGGTTTACGGCTCCGAAACGACCAAGAGCTGAGCGCCGCCCGGCGCCGCGACGCACATCGACGAAAAGGACCCATGACCCTCACCGATCAGAAGACCGAGACCGCAGCCGACTTCAAGGTCGCCGACCTTTCACTGGCCGAGTTCGGCCGCAAGGAGATCCGGCTCGCCGAGCACGAGATGCCCGGCCTGATGGCGACCCGCGCCGAGTTCGCTGACTCGCAGCCTCTGGCCGGCGCCCGGGTCACCGGTTCGCTCCACATGACCGTGCAGACGGCTGTCCTGATCGAGACGCTCACGGCGCTCGGAGCTGAGGTCCGCTGGGCGAGCTGCAACATCTTCAGCACGCAGGACCATGCCGCGGCCGCCGTCGCCGTCGGTCCCGACGGGACCGCAGATGACCCGCAGGGCGTTCCCGTCTTCGCCTGGAAGGGGGAGACACTCGAGGAGTACTGGTGGTGCACCAACCGGGCGCTGACCTGGCCCGAGCCCGGGCCGAACGGCGAGGCTGGGCCGAACATGCTGCTCGACGACGGTGGCGACGCCACGCTCCTGATCCACAAGGGCACCGAGTTCGAGAAGGCTGGTGAGGCTCCCGATCCCTCGACCGGCGAGTCGGAGGAGTTCCGGGTCGTTCTGGCGCTCCTCGGCGACTCGCTGCGGTCAGATCCCGGTAAATGGACCGCGATCGGCGAGGGCATCCTCGGCGTCACGGAGGAGACCACCACCGGCGTCCTCCGCCTCTACGAGATGCAGAAGGCGAGCACGCTCCTCTTTGCTGCGATCAACGTCAACGACTCCGTCACCAAGTCGAAGTTCGACAACCTCTACGGCTGTCGCCACTCGCTGATCGACGGCATCAACCGCGCCACCGACGTGATGATCGGCGGCAAGGTCGCGGTCGTCTGCGGCTTCGGTGACGTCGGCAAGGGCTGCGCCGAGTCGCTCCGCGGCCAGGGCGCCCGCGTGATCGTTGCCGAAATCGACCCGATCTGCGCGCTCCAGGCCGCGATGCAGGGCTACGAGGTCCGCGCGCTCGAGTCCGTGCTCGGCGAGGCGGACATCATCATCACCGCCACAGGCAATAAGGACATCATCACCAACGAGCAGATGTCGCGGATGAAGCACCAGGCGATCATCGGCAACATCGGCCACTTCGACAACGAGATCGACATGGCCGGTCTCGAGTCCCGCGGCGACGTCGAGCACGTCAACATCAAGCCGCAGGTCGACGAGTGGCGCTTCCCGGGCGGGAACACGATCATCGTGCTCTCCGAGGGCCGACTCCTCAACCTTGGCAATGCCACGGGCCATCCGAGCTTCGTGATGTCGAACTCGTTCACGAACCAGGTGATGGCTCAGATCGAGCTGTTCACGAAGCCCGACGACTACCCGCTCGGCGTCTACGTGCTTCCGAAGCACCTC
>JBBSQE010000041.1:0-17180 GCA_038258095.1 Solirubrobacterales bacterium
AGCGCCAAGGCCTCATCCTGCTCTACAACGCCACTCCCGAGGTCGAGCTTCCCGGCGCTGCGGGGGATGTCGACCGGATTCCCGCTGGGGCGGTCAGCATCCTCATGGGGGACGACCCGGCGACCGGCTGGTCGATGCATACCTACTACGTCGTCTTCGACCTGCTGGTGGCGATTCTGCTCGGAACGGCGATCTGGGGGCTGGTGCGGGCGATACGGCGCCCCGTGAGGCCCGCTCGTTCTTCGGCGCGCGCGGCCTGGCGGATCTCGCGGTCTGTCTTGGCGCTGCTCGTCGGGCTGATCCTTCTTCTCTTCCCGGTCTTGATCGGCGTCGGCTGGAGGGTGCTCTTCCTCTCGATCCCCGATCTCGCGTTGGTATTGGCGATCCTCGGTCTGTTGATGCTTGCGAATGGGCTCCAGGCGCTGCTTCGCCTCGCCCGCCTTCAGACGGGCAGACCACGTGCCTGAACCGCCGCGCCGCCCCTCGACCGCAGCGCCGGTGTGGTCGAACCCGGATGACTCTGACGGTGGTGGATCGTATGGTCGGTGCGATGCAAGCTGACCCCGCACCGATCGTCTTCGCCTATGACGGCTCCGATCAGGCCAAGGCCGCCATCGCCTGCGCCGGGCGTGAGCTGACCAAGGACCGGCCGGCGATCGTTCTGACCGTCTGGGAGCCGTTCGAGGCGGTTCCGTTCGCCGGGATCGGCATGGGCGGGGGCGTCGAACTCGACTCCGAAATGGAGGTGGAGGCCGGGCGGACCGCCGAGGAGGGAAGGGCTCTGGCCGAATCCGCGGGATTCAGGGCCAGCGCTCTGGCCGAGCGGGGGGTTCCCACCTGGCGCCGGATCGTCGAGGTCTGCGACGAGCTTGAGGCGGCGTTGATCATCACCGGCTCCCGGGGCAGGAGCGGGGTGAAGGCGGTGCTGCTCGGCAGCGTCACCGAGGCTGTGAGCCGGCACTGTCAGCGCCCGGTCCTGGTCGTGCACTGAACGAACCGGAGGGATCTATCGACGATGGCTGACCATCTCACCGCACTCGACGCCACCTTCCTCGAGCTCGAGGAGGCCGACCAGGGCGCCCACATGCACATCGGCGCGGTGATGATCTTCGACCCGCCGGCCCGCGGGCGTCCTCCGACTGTCGAGGATCTGTGCGCCGATCTGGAGCCGCGGCTGGACGGATTGCCTCGCTACCGGGAGCGACTTTCCTCCACGGCCACCGGCGGGTTGAGCTGGCCGAGCTGGGAAGGCTCTGATCGGTTCGACATCCGCAGTCACGTCAGGAGGGCCGTGCTTCCGGCCCCGGGCGGCGAGGACGATCTGCTCGAGTGGGCGGGGGACTACTTCTCACAGCGCCTGGAGCGCACCCAGCCTCTCTGGGAGATCGTTCTGCTGGAGGGGCTCGCGGACGGGCGCTGGGCGCTCGTAAACAAGACCCACCACTGCATGGTGGACGGAGTCGGAGCCGTTGACGTGACCCACGTTCTCCTCGACGCCGATGCCGGCGCCGAGCGGCATGAGCAGGCGCCGCCGCGGTCCTCTCCCGCGCCTCCGGTGCTGCCTGAAGCTGTCGGTTCGATGACCCGTTCGGCCACCTCCGCCGCCGCCGGGCTCGTGAAGCTCCCGCTGCGTGGAATCCGGGCGGGGGCCGGCTTCCTGGGCGTCGGCGCCGGCGCGGTGCGCCATCCCGGCCGCCTGGCCGATGCGGCACGGCGGGCTCAGGCGATGGCCGACGTGATCGTGCACGATGAGCTGAACGCCGCGCCGCGGAGCAGCATCAACGTCCCGATCGGCGGGCGTCGCAGGCTCGCCGTGTCCTGGGTGCCCCTCACCGAGCTGAAGTACGTCAAGGACGGGCTGGGCGGCACGCTCAACGACGTAGTGCTGGCGCTGGCGACGGGCGGTCTGCGGACGCTGCTGCTCTCACGCGGAGAGTCGCTGCCGACAGCGGGGCTGAGGGCGATGGTGCCGGTCAATCTGAGATCGACCAGCGAGCAGCTCGCGCTCGGCAACAAGGTCACGTCGCTGTTCGTCCGCCTCCCGGTCGGCGAGCCGGATCCCCGGCGCCGCTTCGAGGCGCAGCGGGAGCAATCCGAGGCGGCCAAGTCGGGAAGCCAGGCGCTCGGCTCCAGCACCATGATCGACTTCACCGCGCATGCGCCGCCCGCCGTTCACAGCTTCATCGCACGCTCGATGTACGCAACGCGACTCTTCAACCTGACGGTCACCAACGTCCCCGGCCCGCGGTCGACGCTCTACTGCTTCGGCTCACGGATGACCGACGCCTGGCCGCTGGTTCCGCTTGCGGCCGACCACGCGCTCGGAATGGCGGTGCTGAGCTACGACGGCAAGGTGTTCTTCAGCATCAACGCGGACCGGGACGCGATGCCGGACCTCGGTGTTCTCGCGGGAGGGATCGAGAACACACTCGCCGAGCTGCATGAGCTTGCGGGCGGCGATCGGGCCGCGGACGCGCGGTAGCCGCCGCCCGAGCTGACTCAGCTCTCCTTCAACACCGCATACCAGACCCGCTCGGCGACATCGGCGAGACGGTCGGCGGTGCGGACCAGCCGCCGATAGAGCTCACGACGCGCCGCCACGTCGCGGAGATCGTCGACCTCGATCAGTGCCGACATCGCCTCGCGATAGGTGTGCTCGACGCGCCGCTTGGCCTTGGTCGCCCGGTCGGCAGCCGCCGTTGCCGGCTCCCCGCCGCCATTTTCGAGGACTCCGAAGGCGGCGGCGATCTGGCGCGTCCCCTCGGCGATCTCCCGCGACATCTCGCCGATCGCCCGGTCCGGCGCGGTTCCCATCACATCGGCTTCCCGGACGGCGTTCTTGGCGCTGTTGAGGATCTCGTCGAGTCCGCGCGAGAGCTCGAAGATGTCCTCCGGCTCGAGCGGGGTCATGAACGAGGCGCTCAGGGCGCGACGAAGCTCTCGCTTGCGGTCATCGGCAAGATGCTCGAGCTCCCGCAGCCGGCCGGCTGCCCCCGGTGTGCCGGCCGTCCAGGCGACGAGGGCGTCGGTGCCCTCGACCGTCAGGCTCGCCTGCTCGGAGAGCATGCCGAGCACGTCCGGGGACTCCGGAAGGAACCACCGCCCCCGGCTCACGCTATCCCCCTCCAGACGGTCAGGATGAGCGCGGCAAGGGCGGCGCTTGCCGGCAGGGTCAGCACCCAGGCGAGCCCGATCTCCCGGACCACCATCCAGTTGACGTGGGACCAGCGCCTGCGCCCGCCGCCGACGCCGACGACAGATGACGAGACCACCTGCGTAGTCGAGACGGGAGCGCCCACGTAGGTGGAGGCGAGGATGACCGAGCTGGAGGCCGTCTGGCTTGCGAGTCCGTCTAGCTTGGTGAGGTGAAAGATCCGCCGCCCGATGGTGCGGACGATCCGCCAGCCACCCATGGCCGTGCCGAGGGTCAGCGCGGCGCCGCAGGCAACCTTCACCCAGAGCGGCACCGCGAACGAGTCGAGGTGACCGGTCGCCACGAGCAGGGCCGCGATCACTCCCATCGACTTCTGCGCGTCGTTGGCGCCGTGGCTGAAGGAGAGGGCCGCCGACATCACCCACTCGCTCCTCCGAACCGGCCCCCCGACTCGCCGTCGCGCGCGTCGCAACAGGCGCCGCCCACCGCGGGCGAAGGCCAGGCCGAGGCCAAGCCCGAGGATCGGAGAGATCGCCAGCACGATCAGGACTCCCGCCAGCCCGCTCGGGCGCAGACCGACCATCCCTCCCCAGTTGATCGCACCGAGTCCCGCCGCGGCGAATCCGGCACCGACCAGGCCGCCGACCAGCGCGTGCGCGGAGCTGGAGGGAATCCCGCGCCACCAGGTCAGGACGTTCCAGAGCGTTGCGCTCAGGGCCGCCGAGCCGATCACAGCCACGGCTTCCGAGGGCGCGACCGAGACGATGCCCGAGATCGTGTCGGCCACCGCGGTGCCGACGAGGAGGGCGCCGAGCATGTTGAAGACGGCGGACAGCAGGATCGCCTGCCCCGGCGTCGCTCCGCGCGTGGCGACGAGGGTGGCGATCGCGTTGGCGGCGTCATGGAACCCGTTCGTGAGGGCGAACGCGATCGCGAAGCTGATCGCGAGCGCCAGCTCCACTCAGGTCGTCTCCGGCACCATCTCGATGGCTCCGGAGGGACACTCGGCGACACACATACCGCAGCCCTTGCAGTAGTCGAGGTCGATCTCGTAGAGCTCCCCCGGTCGGCCCAGCTTGATGACGGCGTTGTCGGGGCAGACCCCATAGCAGTTGTCGCACGAGAAACAGGTCCCGCACGACAGGCAGCGCCGTGCCTCGAACAGGGCGTTCGACTCATCGAGGCCGCTGACGACCTCCTCGAAGCCCGATGTGCGCCTGGCGAGGTCGAGCTCAGGCTGCACCGTGCGCGGAGCGTCCGAGTAGTACCAGGTGTTGAGGGTGTCGAAGGTCGCGAGGTCGTGCTTCGGCGCCGGACGGTACTCGCCGCCGCGCAGCCAGGCATCGATGTGTCTCGCCGCCTTCTTGCCGTGGCCGACCGCCACCGTGACGGTGCGCTCGGCGGGCACCATGTCACCGCCGGCGAAGATCCCCGGGTACCCGGTCATCATGCTCTGGTCCACCGCGACGACGCCGTCTGTGACCTCGAGCCCGGGAACGCCCTCGAGTAGCGACAGGTCCGCATCCTGCCCGAGGGCGAGCACCAGTGAGTCCGCCTCCAGCTCCTCGGTCTCGCCTGTCGGCTGGGGAAAGCCCTCGTCGTCGAGCTCCATCTTCTCCAGGACCAGCCTGCCCTCGTCGGCGTGCTTGATCGTGGAGAGCCACTTCATCATCACGCCCTCCTCCTCGGCCTCCTCGACCTCGAAGTCGTGCGCCGGCATCCGCTCACGCGTGCGGCGGTAGACGATCACGGCCTCCGTTGCGCCGAGCCGCTTCGCCGTGCGGGCCGCGTCGATCGCCGTGTTGCCGCCGCCATAGATCGCGACCCGCCGTCCGAGCAGGGGTCGATCCTCTCCCTCCATGCTGTGCAGGAGCGAAACGGCGTCAACGATGCGGGCCGCCTCTCCTGCGGGGACGTAGGCTCGCTTGCCGAGATGCGCCCCGACGGCGAGGAAGGCTGCGTCGAAGCCACCCTCGCGCATGCTCTCGGCGATGTCCTCGACCTTGCGGTTCACCTCGATACGCACGCCCAGCTCGGTGATCCGCTCCACCTCGGCATCGAGGACGTCGCGCGGGAGCCGGTAGGCGGGGATGCCGAAGCGCATCATCCCGCCGCTCATCGGCCCGGCCTCGTGGATCGTCACCTCGTGGCCGAGGCGGGCGAGGTGGTAGGCCGCGGAGAGGCCCGAGGGACCGGCTCCGACCACGAGCACGCTCTTGCCCGAGCGCTGAACGGGTGCCTCGAACGTCCACCCCCGACGGATGGCCTCGTCGCCGAGGAAGCGCTCGACCGAGTGGATGCCGACCGCCTCGTCCAGCTGACCACGGTTGCAGGCGGTCTCGCACGGGTGGTAACAGACCCGCCCCATGATCGCCGGCAGCGGGTTGTCGTCGACCAGCTTGCGCCAGGCCCGCTCGTAGCCGGCCTCACCCTCCTCGGCCTCATACAGCCAGCCCTGGATGTTCTCGCCGGCCGGGCAGGCGTTGTTGCAGGGAGGGAGGCGGTCCACATAGACGGCGCGCTCGGTGCGCCAGTTGCCGGTCCGGTTGGCGAGGCTCGAGCCGACGTCGAGCGTGATCGCGTAGGGCTTCGGGTGCTCGCTCACTGCGGCCCCCTGCCCGACTCGGCGAGGAGGCGCATCGTGTCGTCGGGCTCCGCCGGGTCGTCGAGCAGGCCGAAGCGCCGGATGTTCCGGTCCGCGTCCGCCTGGATGCGCTCGATGATGTCCGTCCTCGGCTCGTCTCCGAACAGGTGCGCGTAGCGGCGCTGGAGCTTCAGGTAGTCGATGACCGGGACCTGGCGGCGGATCTTCGAGACCTCGGTCAGCTCGCCGTCGAGGGCCTCGAAGACCGGGAACAGGCCGGTCTCCTTGACCAGCCGCGCCAGCCTGATCGTGTCGCAGGACTCGGCGCCCCAGCCGAGCGGGCAGGGCACGAAGATGTGGATGTAGCGCGCTCCGCGCACCTCCATCGCCCGCTCCACCTTTGCCTCGAGGTCACGCAGCTCGGCGACCGTCGCGGTCGCCACATAGGGAATCTCGTGCGCCATCGCGATCAGCGGCGCGTTCTTGCCCTGCCCGAAGACGTTGCCGGGGTTGTCGCCCAGCGGCTTCGTGTTCGCGGTCCTGGCCGCCGGAGGCGTGGCGCCGGAGCGCTGCACGCCGGTGTTCATATAGGCCTCGTTGTCGTAACAGATGAACAGCACGTCGTCGTTTCGCTCGAACATCCCGGACAGGCAGGCGAAGCCGATATCGAGGGTGCCGCCGTCGCCACCCTGGCCGACCACGCGCACGTCCTCTCGGCCCTTCGCCTTCAGCGCCGCAGCGACGCCGGTCGCGACGGCGGGTGCGTTGCCGAACAGCGAGTGGATCCATGGAAGCTGCCAGGAGGACTCCGGAAACGGCGTCGAGAAAACCTCGAGGCAGCCGGTGGCATTGGCCGCGATCAGCTTGCCGCCGGTCGCCCGCATCGCGGCGTCGAGCGCGTAGCGCGCTCCCAGGGCCTCGCCGCAGCCCTGGCACGCGCGGTGCCCCGAGGTGAGCGAGTTGGAACGCTCGGTGTGGGCCTGGACCGACCGCTGCTCGGGATCGAGCAGGCGGTTCCCGACCACGAACGTCCCGGACTGGTAGAAGCGGACCTGCTGGCTGTCCTCGCCTCCGGATCGTTCGGTCATCTAATGCGACCCTCCCGCAACGACGCCGACGTCGCGAAGGATGTTCTGCTCATGCGGCCCGCTGGCGCCTCCCTCGTGCATGCGCTCCAGCTCGCGCTCGACCCGTTCGGAGTCGAGATCGAGGAAGGTGAGCGGGCCGAGCCGGTCGGCGATCGCGTCCTCGAAGAGGCCGAGCAATGACTTCCCTGTGATCGGGCGGCCGCCGAGGCCGGCGACCACCGTGTGGCCGTGCAGCTGGATGCCGGAGAGGGCCATCCGGACGTTGGCCGAGACGATCCCGCCCACGCCGACCGCCAGCGCCTTCTCGAGGACGACGACCCGGCGCGCTCCACCCAGCGCCTCGCGGACCTCCTCGAGGGGAAACGGGCGGAAAGACTTCAGCCCGAGGACGCCGATGCTGACGCCCCGCTCGCGCATCTCGTCGACCGTGTCCTCGATCGTGCCGATCACCGAGCCGAGGGCGACGACGATGGTCTCGGCGTCGTCGATCCGGTAACCGCGCAGCAACCCCCCGGACTCCCGGCCGAAGGCATCGCTCCACTCGGCGGCGATCTGCGGGATCAGGTCGAGGGCCTGCATCTGCTTGGCATGGGCCAGGTACTTGACCTCGGTGAAGGCCTCGGGCCCGACCATCGCGCCGATCGTCACGGGGTCGGCGGGATCGAGGAGCTGGCGGGGCTCGAAGGCGGGCAGGAACGCGTCGACCTGTTCGGCATCCGGGACGTCGACACGCTCGTGGGCGTGGGTGAGGATGAAGCCGTCCATGCAGACCATCACCGGAAGCGAGATCTGCTCGGCGAGCCGGAACGCCTGTACGTGCAGGTCGGCCGCCTCCTGGTTCGTCTCCGCGTAGAGCTGGACCCATCCGCAGTCGCGCTGGGACATCGAGTCGGAGTGGTCGTTCCAGATGTTGATCGGTGCGCCGATCGCGCGGTTTGCCACGGTCATCACGATCGGCAGGCCCAGGCCGGAGGCGTTGTAGAGGGCCTCGGCCATGTAGAGGAGGCCCTGGCTGGCGGTGGCCGTGTAGGTGCGGGCTCCGGTCGCTGACGATCCGATGCAGGCTGACATGGCGGCGAACTCGGACTCGACCATCAGGTACTCGCAGTGATCGAGCTCGCCGGTGCGGACGAGGTCCGAGATGCCCTCGACGATGTGGGTCTGCGGGGAGATCGGGTAGGCGCAAACGACCTCCGGGCGGCAGCGAGCGACCGTCTTCGCGACCGCCAGGGATCCCTCGATCTGCTCAAGCACGGGCCGCCTCCTGCACCTCTGCCGTCGACGCCAGCTCGAAGGCCGCTCTGGCGCCGGCGCAGTTGCCCTCGGCGACGGGGGCGGGAAAGCGCTCGCTGATCGCGGCCTCTATCGAGTCGATCGAGAGCTGCCCGGTGAGCCCTGCGAAGCCCCCGAGCAGAACGGCGTTCGGCAGCTTTCGTCCAGTGTGCTCGTGGGCGATATCCGTGGCGGGCATGGTCAGCATTCGCCCGGTTTCGTGGCTGTCCCCGAGCTCGCTGAGACCGAGCTCGGCGATGCTCCTGGTCGAGTTGATGAGGATGTATCCGTGCGGGCGCAGACCACCGAAGACGTCGACCTGGTGCAGCAGGGTCGGGTCGAGGATGATCAGGCCGTCGGGTTCGGCGATCGGCTCGTGGGTCCGGATCTCGGTGGTGTCGATGCGGCAGAAGGAGACGACCGGCGCACCCGTGCGCTCGGACCCGAAGGTCGGGAAGGCCTGCGCGTGGCGCCCCTCCCGAAAGGCTGCCACGGAGAGCAATTCGGCGGCCGTGACCGCTCCCTGACCGCCGCGACCGTGGATCCTCACCCGGAGCATGGATGGAGGTTGGCCGCCAGGGCTCATCTGGTCATCCGGGAGCCGCCCCAATTCGGTGGGTGCTTACTACGGAGCTTCGAGGCGGGAGCGGCGCGAGATGCGGCGCGCCGCTGCCGGGAACACCACACGAACTCGTGTGGCGGGCACCCGATGAGCGGCCCGGCCGCTGCGTGAAACGATCATGGAGGATGAAGTCCGGGGCCATCACCGACGTGCCCGTGGCCCCGGTGTCGCCGAGGCGATTCGAGGAGGTGCTCGGGAACGACGGCTACGCCGCCCTGGTGCCGGAGATCGAGCGCGCCTCCGAGCGCCTGCGAGACCGGGTCGTGTGGCACGTCAGCTCGACGGCTCGGGGAGGTGGGGTCGCCGAGATGCTCCGCTCGCACCTCTCATACGTCCGCGGCGCCGGGGTCGATGCGCGCTGGGTCGTCATCGGCGGGGACGCGCCGTTCTTCGAGGTGACCAAACGCCTCCACAACAACCTCCACGAGAACGACGGCGACGGCAAGCCGCTAGATGCGGCGGCCGGCCGCATCTACGAGGATGCCCTCGCCGCGGCGGCCGTGGAGCTGGCCGGGATCGTCCGCCCCGGGGACGTGGTCTTCCTGCACGACCCCCAGACGGCGGGGCTCGCCGGCCCGATGCGCGCTGCGGGAGCGCGGGTGCTCTGGCGCTGCCACATCGGGATCGACCGGCCCGGCCCGACCGCTCGCGGCGCCTGGGACTTCCTGCGGCCCTTCGTGCTGGAGGCCGAGGCCTGGATCTTCTCCCGCCGCGAGTTCATCTGGGACGGCCTCGACGACTCACGCGTCTGGCTCGTGCCACCGACGATCGACGCTTTCTCGCCGAAGAACCAGGACCTCTCCGACGATGCCGTCTCGGCGATCCTCGCGGCGTCGGGACTGACGGGCTCGGACCCCGTTGCGCCGCCGACCTTCACCAGGACCGATGGCTCACCGGGCAGGGTGAACCGCGCGGCGCGCATCGAGGCAGACGGCCCGCTCGACCGCGAGGCGTCGGTGATAGCCCAGGTGTCGAGATGGGACCGCCTGAAGGATCCCTCGGGCCTGCTCGAGGTCTTCGCGGACCACGTCGAGAGCCAGGAGGCCTCGCTGCTCCTCGTCGGTCCCGACGTCGAGGCGGTCGACGACGACCCCGAGGGCGCGGCGGTCCTGGCCGAGGTGCGCGCGGGACGGCTGGCGCTGCCGGAGGAGACCCGGGGGCGCGTTCACCTCGTCAGCCTCCCGATGGACGACATCGAGGAGAACGCGGCGATGGTGAACGCGATCCAGCGCTGTGCCGACGTCGTCGTGCAGAAGAGCCTGGCAGAGGGCTTCGGCCTAACCGTCGCCGAGGCGATGTGGAAGCGCCGGCCTGTCGTGGCCGGGCGTGTCGGGGGCATCCAGGACCAGATCGTCAACGGGGTCAGCGGGGTTCTCGTCGACGACCCGGCCGACCTGCCGAGTGTCGGGGCGGCGATCAACGGCCTCCTCGACGACCCTCGCCGAGCCGGTGAGATGGGGATAGCCGCACGGGAACGGGTGACGAGCGAGTTCCTCGCGATAGGGCGGATCCTCGACTACTTTCGCCACATCGAAGCGCTGATCGATTGAGCTCCTGGTTCAGTCCGGCGCCGGCTCGCTCCGGGCGCCTTCGATGGCCGCCTGGGCGGCGGCGACCCGTGCGATCGGCACCCTGAACGGAGAGCAGCTGACGTAGTCGAGGTCCGCGGATGCAAAGAAGCGGATGCTCGCCGGGTCGCCGCCGTGCTCCCCGCAGACGCCGAGGCGCAGGTCGGCCGACACCGCCCGACCTCGCTCCACCGCGATGCTGACGAGCTCGCCGACTCCCTCCACGTCGATCGACGCGAACGGGCTGTGGACGAGGATCCGCCGCTCGAGGTAGTCCGGCAGGAAGGAACCCTCGGCATCGTCTCGGGAGAGGCCGATGGTGGTCTGCGTGAGGTCATTCGTGCCGAAGCTGAAGAAGTCCGCGTCTGCCGCGAGGTCGCCCGCCAGAAGACAGGCGCGGGGCAGTTCCAGCATCGCCCCGACCGAGTACTCGATTCCGGTGGCGCCCAGGACCTCACCGGCGCGGCGGTCGACGAGCTCGCGAAGCTCCACCAGCTCGCGCTCGAAGGCGATCAGCGGGATCATGATCTCGACCTTCGGGGCCTCTACCTCGGCGGCGATGGAGGCGGCGGCCTCGAGTATCGCCGTGACCTGCATCTCATAGAGGGGAGGAAGCAGCAACCCGAGGCGGGCGCCGCGGGTTCCCAGCATCGGGTTGGTCTCCTGGAGATCGCGAGCGACCGCGAGCCGCGTGGAGGCCCGCTCGAGTGCACCTGCGTCCCCCTCGCGCTCCGCCGTCTCGGCCGCCCTCTCGAAGGCCTCGATCGAGATGAACTCGTGAATCGGCGGGTCCAGGAGGCGGATCGTCACCGGCAGCCCGCTCATCGCACGGAAGATCCCGGTGAAGTCGGATCTCTGCATCTCGAGGAGGGCGTCAAGAGCGCGGTCGAACTCCCCCCGTGCGGCGGCGAGGCCGTCACGACTCTCGGCCTCGGCGTGAGGTCCGCCCTTCTCCTGGGCCCGCCGCCAGAGCTCGCCGGCGATGAACATCTCCGTGACCAGCTCATCGCGGTCGGAGCCGAAGAACATGTGCTCGGTCCGGCAGAGGCCGATTCCCTCGGCACCCAGCTCGCGTGCGCGGGCAGCGTCCTCGGGGGTGTCCGCGTTGGCCATCACACTGAGGCGGCGGATCTCGTCAGCCCAGCTGAGCACGGCGGCGAAGTCCTCGCCGAGGCTGGGTTTGATCAGCCGCATCGCGTCCGCCGTGACCGCGCCGCTTGAGCCGTCGATCGCGATCTCGTCTCCGGCGCGCAGCTCGCGATCCCCGATGCGAAGCGTGCCGGCGTCGAGATCGATCTCGAGATCGGCCGCGCCACACACACATGGCCGGCCCATGCCGCGGGCGACGATCGCGGCGTGCGAGGACTTGCCGCCGCGCGAGGTCAGCACTCCCCGGGCCGCATGAAAGCCGGCGACGTCGTTGGCGGAGGTGAACGGGCGGACCAGAATGACGTCCTCGCCGTCCGCGCCCCGCCGCCCCGCCTCCTCGGCGGTGAAGACGATCGCGCCCTTCGCCGCACCCGGTGCGGCGGGCACCGCCCTGGTCAGCTCGGTGTAGGTCTGCGCGGGATCGAAGATCGGGTGCAGGAGGGCATCGAGCGATCCCGGGTCGATCGTCTCGAGAGCCTGCTCGCGGTCGAGCAGCCCCTCGGCAACGGCATCGAAAGCGAACCGCACCGCCGCCTGGGCGGGCCTCCGCGCGTCGCGGGTCTGGAGGATGTAGAGCCTGCCACGCTCGATCGTGTACTCGACGTCCTGCATGTCCCGGTAGTGGCGCTCGAGGCGCCGAAGGGAATCGATGAGCTCGGCGTGTGCCTCCGGCATCCGGCGGGCGAGGTCGGCCAGGTTCTCGGTGTTGCGGACGCCGGCCACGACGTCCTCGCCTTGGGCGTTGAGGAGGAAGTCGCCCTCCGGCTCAGAGGCGCCGGTGGCAGGGTCGCGGGTGAAGGCGACGCCGGAGCCCGAGTCGGAGCCGAGGTTGCCGTAGACCATCCGCTGGACCGTGACAGCGGTGCCGAGCTCATCGGGGATTCCCTCGAAACGCCGGTAGGCGACGGCACGCTCGTTGTTCCAGGACCGGAACACCGCCTCGACCGCGCCCCGCAGCTGCTCGCCCGGATCGGTTGGAAAGGAGTTCCCGGTGTGCTCTTCGAAGATGCGCAGGAACTGCTCGGTGAGCCCCCGCAGCGTCTCCTCGGAGAGATCGGCGTCGGTCGCTGACCCGGTCTCCTCCCGCGCTTCGGCGAGCGCCTCCTCGAAGAGCTCCGCCGGCACCCCGCACACCACCTCGGAGTACATCTGCACGAGGCGCCGGAACGAGTCCCAGGCGAACGCGGGACTGCCGGAGGCCGACGAGAGCGCCTCGACCGAACCCGTGCTGAGCCCGAGGTTCAGCACCGTGTCCAACATCCCCGGCATCGAGACGGGGGCACCGGAGCGAACGGAGAGGAGGAGCGGATCGTCCTCACCGCCGAATCGCTGGCCCGTCGCGGCCTCGAGGCGGGAAACGGCGGCGCGGATCTCCTCCCAGAGGCCGTCGGGCAGACCCCCCGCCTTCGCGTAGGCGGCGCAGGCCTCCGTGGTGATCGTGAATCCGCCCGGGATCGAGTCGGCGCCGAGCACGTGCGTCATCTCCGCCAGGTTCGCTCCCTTGCCACCGAGAAGGGCGCGCATCTCGGCCGACCCCTCGGTGAAGTCGAAGACCAGCTTCCCCGAACCCGCTGCCTGTTTGCCACTCATCGCGGGTCTCCGACCGCGGAGAGCTCGTCGCGGATCTCGGCGTTCAGCCGCCCCACGGCCCGAGCAACGGAATCGGTCAGCCCCTCCCCGAGGCCGAAGTCCTCTCCCTCGATTCCGTGGACCGTGAGCCGGTCCGGCAGGCGGCCGAGCGCACGCCCGAGCTCGACGGCCTCGGCGATCCCGAATGCGTGCGTGGAGGGACGCGCGAAGCTCGCCGGCAGCGCCGCGTCACCAACCTTGAAGCGGTGCAAAGTGCCGGGTGGCGAGCCGGAGCTCACCGCGTCCACGACGACGACGGCGTCGGCCGTGCTCCAGGCATCGATCAGGGACGCCGGGTCGCCATCGCGCTCGAGCACCGCCACCTGCGGCAGGCCCGCCCGCCGGACCCGGCGCGCGACCTCGAGGCCGGCGGCGTCGTCGCGGCGGAACCCGTTGCCGACGCCGATCAGGAGGTGTGGCTCGAGGGCGCTCACGAGCGCTCCACGGTCAGGTTCAGGAAGTGGGTGGAGCAGGAGATGCAGGGATCGTAGTTGCGGATCGCCTGCTCGCACTCCCACTGCAGGCGGTCGTCGGGCAGGTCGACCCGGGGGCGGACAAACTCGCGGAGGTCGTGCTCGATCCGGGCTTGATTCTGGGAGGTGGGCGGGACGATTCTGGCCGCGGCGATCGAGCCGTCGTCGCCCAGCCCGTAGCGGTGCCAGAGCATCCCCCTCGGCGCCTCGCTCCAGCCGAAGCCGGTGGCGGCGTGCGGCTCGACCTCGGCCGCGGGGGCCTCGGGTGGCTCGTAGGCGGCGATCAGCCGCAGGGCCTCATCGAAGGAATAGAGGATCTCGACCGCGCGGACGATGATGCTCTTGAAAGGGTTGCGGCAGGTCTCGCCAAGGCCGGCCTCTAGGGCGGCGTTTCGGGCCAGCTCGGAGAGCTGGCCCGAGTTGAGCGAGTAGCGTGCCATCGGCCCGAGGAAGTAGAGACGCCCGTCTTTCATACGGGATTGCAGCGCGGTCGAGTGCGCGACGTGCTGCTCGTGAAAGTGATCCTCGTACTCATCGGCGCCGATGTCGAGGCCGGAGCTCGACGCGAGACGGCCGTCCTCGATCGCGTAGCGGTCCGGGTCACGCAGGGCGACGAACTCGTAGTCCTGCTCGAAGTCGGGGAAGTCGATGCCGGCGACCCAGCGAACCGATCGCAGGGCCAGCTCCCTCGCCTCCTCCAGGCCCTCGACGAGGCCCGCCAGGTCCTGTCTGGATGGAGCTCGGTAGAAGCCGCCGACCCTGACGTTGACGGGATGGATCGCGCGGCCCCCGACGACCCGCAGGATCTCGTTCCCCATCGCCTTCATCCGCAGCCCGCCCTCCACGGCCTCGGCGTGGTCTCGCGCCATCGTCCAGGCCGAGTCGAAGCCGAAGAAGTCCGGAGCGTGGAGCATGAACACGTGGAGGGCGTGGCTCTCGATCCACTCGCCGCAGTACATGAGGCGGCGCAGGGCACGGACCCGGTCATCGACATCGACGTCGAGCGCATCCTCCATCGCGTTGAAGGCGCTGGTCATGTAGGCGACCGGGCAGATGCCGCAGATCCGGGCCGTGATGTCCGGCACCTCGCTGTAGTCGCGCCCGCGCAGGAAGGCCTCGAAGAAGCGGGGTGGCTCGAATATCTCCAGCTTGACGTCCGCGACCTCGCCGTCGCGGATGCGGATGAACATTCCCCCCTCGCCCTCGACTCGCGCCAGGTAGCCGGTCTTGATCGTCCGCGTGGGCTGCGCCGGGTCAGTGCTCATGGGACTCGCTCTCGGTCAAAAACGGCTCCCGCGCGGCGTGGAAGGTCCGGTAGACGCGGGAGATCTGCTCGTCTCCCATGCCGAGTTGCCCCAGCCGGGCGCTCAGGGCCGGAGCGTTGGGCGACTCGGCCGGCCCGAAGCAGCCGTAGCAACCGCGGTTGAACTTCGGGCAGATCGCACCGCATCCCGCGTGGGTGACCGGCCCGAGGCACGGTGTGCCGTGCGCGACCATCACGCAGACGTTGCCGGCGCGCTTGCACTCCATGCAGACGCTGGCCGACGAGATCGCCGGACGGCGCTCGTTCAGGAAAGCGCTGATGACCTCGAGCAGCTGGCGGCGGTCGACGGGGCACCCGTGCAGCTCGTAATCGACCCGGACATTGGCCGAGATCGCGGTCGAGCTCTCCAGGGTCGAGATGTACTCGGGCCTCGCGTAGACGGCGGCGGTGAACTCCTCGACGTCGGCGAAGTTGCGAAGGGCCTGGATCCCGCCCGACGTGGCGCAGGCGCCGATCGTCACGAGCCGGCGCGAGTTGCGGCGGACCTCGAGGATCCGCTGCGCGTCCTCGGGAGTGGTGATGGAGCCCTCGACGAGGGACAGGTCGTATGGGCCGTCGAGCGTGCCGCGGGTGGCCTCGAGGAAGTAGGCGACCTCGATCTCCTCCGGCAGGGAGACCAGCTCGCGCTCGAAGTCGAGCAGGCTGAGCTGGCATCCGTCGCAGGAGGCGAACTTCCAGACCGCCAGCTTCGGCCGGGTGCCGGTCACAGTTCCCGGACGCCAAGCAGGCTTTCGATCCGGTCAAAGGCGAAGACGGGACCGTCCTTGCAGATGAACCGGTGTCCGAGCTGGCAGTGGCCGCAGTGGCCGATGGCGCACTTCATGTTTCGCTCGAGCGAGAGGTGGATCGCCTCCGGGCGGACGCCGCGGTCAAGGAGCGCCGATGCGGCTGCGCTCATCATCACCTCCGGTCCGCAGACCATCGCCGTGGCGCTGCTCGCATCGAAGCTGGCGGTGGGCAGCAGGGCGGTGACGAGGCCGACCCGTCCCGGCCAGCCGGAGGGAGCGCTGTCCACGGTGACCTCGACGTCGATCCCGCCCTGGCGCCAGGAGTCGAGCTCGCCCTCGAAGAGGATCTCTCGCGGCGAGCGGGCACCGTAGAGAAGGGCGACGGCGCCGTAGCGCTCGCGGTGGGTGACGAGATGCGCCAGCACCGGGTGAAGCGGCGCCAGCCCGACACCCCCGGCGACGACCACGACATCGCCGCCCTCTGCCGGCACCACGGGCCAGGTGGTGCCGAACGGACCGCGGACCCCGAGCGAGTCGCCCGGCTCGCAACCGCAGATCGACCGGCTGACGGCGCCGACGGCGCGGACCGTGTGGGTGAGGCGCCCGCCCTCGGAAGGATCGCCGCTGACCGAGATCGGGACCTCGCCCACGGCGAACGCGTAGAGCATGCTGAACTGGCCGGGCGCGAAGGCGCCGACGCCGTCGCCGTCAGCGGGCTCGAGGTCGAGCGTCCACGTGTCCTCCATCTCGCGGCGCTTGCCGACAACCCGGTAGGGAGCCGGCATCATCGGATCGCGTGCGTCAAGCGGTGGCGACATCGTGTCCGTAGATGTCGAGGAGCCGAAACCGAGTCGCCTGGAGCCGGTTCACCATCACGGGCACGAAGCGTTTCATCAGCTCGTAGCCCAGTGCCGGGTCGTCCTCGCACTTCCCGCGCAGGCACGTCGCATCGAAGGCGATCGTGTGGGTGCGCAGGAGCGTGCGGGCATCGAGATGGGTTCGAAACGGCGGCACCAGCCACGACCATCCGAGCGGCTCACCGGGGTCGAGCGTCTCCACCGTCAACCCGCCTTGCTGGGGAACGAACATCTCGAGCGCCACCCGCCCCTTGCGGATCACGTGAAAGTGCTCGGCCGGGTGACCCTCGCGCATCACGTACTCGCCGGGCTCGAATATCGCGTTCTCCCCGCAGCCGGCGATCAGCGCCAGGTGTGCCGGTTCCATCCCCTGGAACGGGCCGAGCTCACCGATCAGGTCCCGGATCTCCTTCACTCGATACCACCCTCGCCGAAGTCGGCCGCCCGTATCGCCGCGGCCTCCTCGGTGATGTCGATCGCCACCGGACACCAGGTGATGCAGCGCCCGCAGCCGACGCATCCCGAGCTCCCGAACTGGTCGATCCAGGTTGCGAGCTTGTGCGTCATCCACTGCCGGTAGCGCGATGGCGGCGAGTTGCGAACGCTTCCCCCGTGGACATAGGAGTGCTCGAGCGAGAAGCAGGAATCCCAGGTGCGCACCCGCTGCGCCTCCTCCCCGGCCAGGTCGCTTGTGTCCTCGACGGTGCTGCAGAAGCAGGTGGGGCAGACCAG
>JBBSQE010000042.1:0-17086 GCA_038258095.1 Solirubrobacterales bacterium
ATGACCGAAGAATCACTCCTATGAGCGACCCGAAGCCAAGCTTGCGGGAACCTATGCGCCGGCCCGCGTTTCGCCGTCTGGCCGCGAGCTACGCGGTCAACGAGCTGGGCGACTGGATGGGCATCGTCGCCCTCTCGGTGCTCGTCTTCGACCAGACGAACAGCGCCTTCGCGACGATGGGCCTGTTCCTCGGCACCCGATTCGTGCCCTCCCTCCTCGGCCCGCTCCTGGTCGTCCGCTCCGAGCGCACGTCCCCTCGGTTCTCCCTCCCGTTCATCTATTGCGGGGAGGCGGCCTGCTTCGCCGCGCTCGCCTATCTGGCGACCAACTTCTCGCTCGCGGGGGTGATCGTGGTCGCGACGCTCGACGGCGCGCTGGCTCTGACCGGGCGCTCACTGACTCGCGCCGTCGTCGCAGCGCTCCTCGAGCCGTCGGGCGAGCTGCGAGCGGGCAACGCGATCCTCAACATCGCCTTCACGGGCGGTGCCGCAGTCGGCCCGGCGATCGCCGGCGTCATCGTCGCCGGGTTCGGCGCCCAGACCGCCCTGCTTCTCGATGCCGCATCCTTCTATGTGATCGCCGTTCTTCTGCTGACAGCGAAGCACCTCCCCCACGCGGAGCCCGAGCCCGGCGGAATGAGGAAGCGGCTCAGAGCCGGGTTCCGATACATCGCCGGTCGCCCGATCCTCCGCTACCTGCTGATGGCGCAGGCCGCGGCGTTCATCTTCTTCGCCGCCGTCCTACCGATCGAGGTCATTTACGCCAAGCAGACCCTGGGCGCCGGCGACTCCGGCTACGGACTACTGCTGGCGAGCTGGGGCGGCGGCATGGTTCTCGGAAGCCTGATCTTCGCCGCATTCAGGCGGGCGCCACTCGCCGCCCTCCTGGTGCTGAGCACCGCGGCGGTCGGTGCGGGGTACCTGGGGCTTGCCTTTGCGCCGACGCTCGCGCTCGCCTGCGCAGCCTCGGTGCTCGGGGGCGCCGGGAACGGTGTCCAGTGGGTCGCCGCCGTCAGCGCCGTCCAAGAGCTGACGGCGCAGGCGATGCAGGCCCGCGTGATGAGCGTCCTCGAATCGGTCGGCACAGCGATGCCGGGCGTCGGCTTCCTCGTCGGAGGCCTCGTGGCGACGAGCCACGATCCGCGGGCCGTCTTCGGAGTCGCGGGGTTCGGGATCCTGGTCGTGGTCGTCGTCGGAACCTCACTGATCGCTGCGGCCTGGATCAGACGCCGGACCGGGACCGGACCGGGAGCACTTGACGGCGCCGGGGAGGTTATGGTGGAGTTACGGCCGAGGAGAGAATTGATCCGAAGCGAAAGCAATGCTCCGTCTCAGCCAAACCGAGTTCCGCACCGCCAAACCGACCAGGAGGTCATGAGTTGAAGAAGCTAGGGATCCTTTCAAGTCTGCTGTTCGCCCTGCTCGCGGCAGCATTCGTCCTGTCCGCCTGCGGCTCGAGCTCCAGCTCCAGCACCTCCGGTGGCAAGGAAGGCGGGACCCTGAAGCTCACCGACACCTCCGCCGCCGACTACCTGGATCCCCAGCTCTCCTACACGGCCGACGGATGGACCGAGATGTGGAACACCTACATCCCCCTCCTGACCTACAAGCACGCCGCCGGCAAGGAAGGCTCCGAGGTGATCCCCGGTCTCGCCGAGTCACTCCCGAAGATCACCAACGGGGGCAAGACCTACACGCTGACGCTGCGCAAGGGCCTCAAGTACTCCAACGGCGAACCGGTCAAGGCGAGCGACTTCCCCTACGCGGTCAAGCGGATGTTCGTCCTCGACTCCGGAGGCTCGGCCTTCTACACGGACATCGTCGGTGCGGAGGAGTTCCAGAAGACCAAGAAGGGCGACATCTCAGGCATCAAGGCCGACGACAAGACCGGCGAGATCACGATCAACCTGACCGGTCCGCGCGGAACCTTCAACAACGAGCTGGCGCTGATGTTCGTGGCGCCCGTTCCCCAAAGCACTCCAATGAAGGACCAGAGCTCCAATCCGATCCCCGGCACCGGGCCCTACTCCTTCATCAGCGCCAACCCGCGAACCGGCTTCGAGATGGAGCGCAACCCGGTGTGGGAGAAGACGAACAGCAAGCTGATGCCTGACATCCCGAGCGGCCACGTGGACCACATCTCGCTGGCCATCAACAAGAACGATTCGACCCAGGTCGACGACGTCCTCAGCGGCAAGACGAACTCGATGTACAACCCGCCGCCGCCGGATCGCTACGCGGAGATCAAGTCCCAGTACGACGGCACGCAGTTCCGGGTCGAGAACACGGAGTCCATCTACTACTTCTGGATGAACTTCACGACCGCGCCGTTCGACAACCTGAAGGTACGCCAGGCCGTCAACTACGCGGTCGACCCGACGGCCCTGCAGAGGATCTACAGCGGCCAGCTCACACCGGCCCAGCAGATCCTGCCTCCCGGGTTCCCGGGCTACGAGAAGTACGAGCTCTACCCCCACAATCTCGACAAGGCCAAGCAGCTGATCGCCCAGTCGGGCATCAAGGACAAGAACATCACGGTCTGGACCGATGACGAGACCCCGAACAACGATGCGGGGACCTACCTGCAGGATGTCCTCAAGCAGATCGGGTTCAACGCGAAGCTGAAGATCATCAGTGCCGACAACTACTTCACGGTGATCGGCAACACGTCAACGAAGGACCTCGACATCGGGTTCAGCGACTGGTTTCAGGACTACCCGCACCCGAACGATTTCTTCGACATCCTGCTGAACGGCGAGAACATCCAGCCGACGAACAACCAAGTGTTCTCGCAGAACGACATCCCGCCGCTCAACAAGAAGATCACCGAGCTGGCCGTAAAGCCGCTCAACCCGCAGATCGAGCAGGGCTATGCGGATCTCGACAAGGATTTCATGAAGCAGGCCGTGTGGGCGCCCTACGGCAACCGCACGCTGTCGACGTTCGTGTCGTCGAACATCGATCTCGACAAGGTCATCTGGAACCCGACCTTCGAGGCGGACTACACGAGCTTCCAGTTCAAGTAGGCCGCTCTCGGAAATCGAGGATCTCCACGGAGGGGCCGCTCGTCGGCCCCTCCGTTTCTTTGGGCTCACCTTGCCGGAGCGCTCCTCCGGTCGTTAGGCTGCGGCGATGCGTCGTGGAGAGGACGGAGGGGCCTGATGGCTGAGCCCACGCTGGGCGGGATGGAGACCTCCGATCTGGGTGGGGACGAGTTCGCCCACGGCACCGCGGACTACCAGGGCCGCAGCCCGTGGTATCTGGCGTGGCGCAGGCTGAGGCGCAACCGGGTCGCCCTTGGCTTCCTCGGGCTCTTCTTCCTGATCGTCGCCTTCGTGCTCGCGGCTCCGCTGTGGGCCGACAACGTCGCCCACACCGGGCCCGACAAGACCCACACGACCGAGAAGATCGTCATCGATGGCAAGAAGGTTGACGTGGTCTCGGTCGACGGCCAGCCGATCGGTCCGCAGTACATGAAGGCCGACGGGAAGTTCTTCCTCGGCGCGGACGGGACCCTCGGCCGGGACGAGATGGTCAGGCTGATGTACGGCGGGCGCATCTCCCTCTTCATCGGCATCGTCTCGGCGCTGATCACGACCTTCCTCGCCGTGATCTTCGGTCTGCTGGCCGGCTACTTCGGAGGCCGGCTCGACTCTGCCATCGGAGCCGTCATGGATGTGATCTGGGCCTTCCCGGTAATCCTGCTCGGGATCGCCCTCGGCACCGCGTTATCGGTCAACGGGCTCAATATCGGGCCGATATCGGTTCCCGACGACTCGGTCTGGATACCGATCGGAATCATCGGCTTCGTCTATACGCCCTACATGCTGCGGCCGATCCGTGGCGAGATCCTCGGCTTGCGCGAAAAGGAGTTCGTCGAGGCTGCCGTGGCCCAGGGCGCCGGCCCGATCCGGATCATGTTCGGTGAGCTGTTGCCGAACCTCTGGTCGACGATCATCGTCTTCTTCACCCTGAACATCGCCAACAACATGCTTCTGGAGGCAGCTCTGTCGTTCCTAGGTGCCGGGGTCCGCCCCCCGACCTCGTCGTGGGGCAGCATGTCCTCCGAGGGCTTCAAGCTGATCCAGAGCCAGCCTCAACTCGTGACGATCCCGGGCCTGATGATCCTGCTGACGGTGCTCTCGCTCAACGTCTTCGGGGACGGTCTCCGTGACGCCCTCGACCCGAAGTCGAAGGTGGGGCGACGCGCAGGGAACGAGGACCGCGCCGAGACCGGCGGCGCCGTGGCCGCACCGAGCCTCGGAGAGAGCTGAGGAGACGATGGGCAGATTCATCGCCAGACGCCTGGTCCGGATGGTTCTCGTCCTCTTCGCCATCTCGATCCTCGTCTTCCTGATCTTCAACGTCATCCCCGGCGGAGGCAGCGACGGGGCGGCCCGGCGCATCGCCGGTAAAAATGCGACCCCGCAGCTGATCGAGAACGTGAAGGAGGACTTCGGCTTCAACAAGTCCCTCCCGGTCCAATACACGACGCTGATGAAGCAGATCTTCACCGGGACGCTGGTCTCCTACAACAGCCAGCTCAACGTGGACCAGCAGATCAAGGCCGGCATACCGATCACCTTCTCGCTTTGCATCGGCGCCGCGATCATCTGGATGTTCTTCGGCATCCTGTTCGGATACCTGTCCGCGATACACGCGGGGAAACTGACCGATCGCGCCCTGACCATCGTCTCCCTCGCCGGCATCTCACTGCCGGTGTTCTGGCTGGCATCGGTGTTGATCGTCTACTTCGCGACGAAGATCCCGATCTTCCCGAACGGCGGCTACGTCACCTTCGGCCAGAACCCCTGGCAGTGGTTCAACCACCTGATCCTCCCCTGGGCGACGCTGGTGATCCTCTACATCGGCTTCTACAGCCGGGTGTTGCGCTCGAACATGCTCGATGTCGCGAACGAGGACTACGTACGGGCCGCAACCGCCAAGGGCTTGAGCCCACACGCGGTGCGGACACGCCACGTCCTCCGCAACGCGATGATCCCGATCGTCACGCTCTTCGGCCTCGACTTCGCCCAGATCATCGGCGGCGGCGCGCTGATCACCGAGACGATCTTCAACATGCCGGGCGTGGGTCAATATGCGGCGCAATCGATCGGCAACCAGGACCTTCCCCCGATCATGGCGGTGACCCTGTTCGGCGCCTTCTTCGTCGTCCTCTTCAACGCAATCGTCGATGTCGCCTATGCCTATCTGGACCCGCGGATCCGGCTCGGAACATCGGCGGAGACGGGATGAGCGCCGCGACCGAACCGGGATCCGCGGCGCCCAGCAACGGCTTTCGCCGCGACGATCTCCTGCGGGTGTCGGACCTCAAGGTCAGCTTCGCGACGGAGGACGGCCTGCTGACCGCCGTCAACGACGTCTCGTTCGACGTTCGGACGGGTGAGGTGGTCGCGATCGTCGGCGAGTCCGGTTCCGGGAAGAGCGTCACGGCCCAGACCATCATGGGGCTGACGCGCTCCCCGAACACGAACATCTCCGGATCCATCGAGTTCCGCGACGAGGAGCTCGCGGGGGCTAGTGACAGAGAGCTCCAGAAGATCCGCGGCGAGGAGATCGCGATGATCTTCCAGGATCCGATGACCTCCCTCAACCCGGTCTACAAGGTGGGAAAGCAGATCGTCGAGGCCATCCGCGCGCACCGCGATGTCTCCAAGTCCGAGGCGCGGGAGCGGGCCATCGAGATGCTCGATGCCGTCGGCATCCCGGCCCCGGAAGAGCGGGTGGACAGCTACCCGCACGAGTTCTCCGGCGGGATGCGCCAGCGAGCGATGATCGCGATGGGGTTGGCGCTCGAGCCCGGCCTGCTGATCGCCGACGAGCCCTCCACAGCGCTCGACGTGACGATCCAGGCGCAGATCATCCGCCTCCTCCAGAAGCTGAACGAGGAGCGCAACCTCGCTGTGATCCTGATCACGCACGATCTCGGAGTGGTCGCCGAGATCGCCGACAGGGTTCTGGTGATGTACGCGGGGCGTGTCGTCGAGCAGGGCACGCTCGAGGAGATCTTCTACGACCCCCAGCACCCCTACACCTGGGGGCTGCTCGGGTCGCTGACTCGCCTCGACCGTGACAGGCCCCACCGCCTCCCCCAGATCCGGGGCGCGCCGCCATCGCTTCTCGCCACTCCCAAGGGCTGCTCGTTTCGGCCGCGTTGTCCGCACGCGTTCGGGAAGTGCGTCGAGATGCCCGACCTGAAGACCCGGGCCGGGGACTCCCCCGGGCACCTCGATCGTTGCTGGCTCGATGGCGATGCGAAGAGGACCCGCCGGATGATCGACGGCCGCATCGGCCTGGAGGAACCTTCGTGACGGGCGAGCCGCTGCTCGAGGTCCGCCACCTCGTCAAACATTTCCCGATCAAGGAGGGGATTTTCATCGATCGCCAGGTCGGCCAGGTCAGCGCGGTCGACGACGTCAGCTTCACGGTCCACAGGGGTGAGACGCTGGGCCTGGTCGGCGAGTCGGGCTGCGGCAAATCGACGGCGTGCCGGACGATCCTCCAGCTCCTGAAGCCGACCTCTGGCTCGGTCAAGTTCGAGGGCCAGGAGATCGCCGGTCTGTCCGCCCGCGAGCTCCGGCCGCTGCGCCGTGAGATGCAGATGATCTTTCAGGACCCCTACGCCTCGCTGAACCCGCGCAAGCGGGTCGGGCAGATCGTTGGCGACCCGCTCAAGCTCCACGGCCTCGCCGCCGGGACCGAGTTGCACCGGCAGGTGCAGGAGCTGCTGGATCGCGTCGGCCTCTCCTCGGAGCACTACAACCGCTACCCGCACGAGTTCTCCGGCGGACAGCGCCAGCGGATCGGCATCGCCAGGGCGCTTGCCCTGAAGCCGAAGCTGATCGTCGCCGATGAGCCGGTCTCCGCGCTCGACGTCTCGGTGCAGGCCCAGATCATCAACCTGCTCGACGACCTCCAGGACGAGTTCGACCTCACCTACATCTTCGTCGCGCACGACCTCGGGGTCGTCCGCCATGTGTCGGACCGGATCGCGGTCATGTACCTCGGCAAGATCGTCGAGAATGCGCCCGCGGCCTCCCTCTACACCGATCCGATCCACCCGTATTCCGCGGCGCTGCTCTCAGCGGTTCCGATCCCCGACCCTCGCGAGAACGCCAAGCGCCAGCAGGTGATTCTGGAGGGTGACGTCCCGAGCCCGATCAACCCGCCCGACGCGTGCCACTTCCACACGCGCTGCCCGCGCGCCACGGACGTCTGCTCCGATGTCGAGCCGGCGCTGCGCAGCTATCGCAAGGCCCACATCGCCGCCTGCTACCACCCGATCGACATCCCCGACTCGAAGGTGGAGGGTGCCCCCATCGTCGAGGAGAGCCCGGCGAGCGCCGAGCCGGCCGCCGCCGCGGACCAGGCCGGCCAAACGGTCCCGGCCGCTCCCGCCTGAGCTCGCCTGTAGCGGGCTGAACGAGCGGAAGCGGCCTGAACGAGTGGCGACGCGCGTCGCGATCCTCGCCGACACCCACCTGCGCGAGCCGTCGGGCCTGCCGGCGCAGGTGGCGGACCTGATCCGCGGAGCTGATCTCGCGATCCATGCCGGCGATATGTCGACGGTCAAGACGCTGGAGGGGCTCAAGGCCCTGGGAACCCCACTGCGGGCGGTCTGCGGCAACGTCGACGAGCCCGCCGTGGCGGCACGCCTCCCTGAGGAGCTCATTATCGCGGTGGAGCAGGTGGCGTTCGCCGTCATCCACGATTCGGGGCCCTCGAAGGGCCGGCTGGATCGGCTGCGTGCCGGGTTCCCGAGGGCGGACGTCGTCGTCTTCGGTCACTCCCACATGCCGCTGCACGAGACCGAGGACGGCTTCCACATCTTCAACCCCGGCTCCCCGACCCAGCGGCGCCGAGCGCCACACCACACGATGGGAATCGCCGAGGTCGGCGGCCGCTCCGTGGAGCTCGAGCTGATCACGCTCGACCCGTACCAAGAGCGTGGCTCGCCGCAGCGGCGCCGCTGATCGCGGGATCGGAGTGATCTAGCCTTTCGGCCCGTGGCGCCCTCGGCCGACAAGCTCGACACCTACCGGGCGAAGCGGAAGTTCGATCGCACGCCCGAGCCGGAGGGCGGCAAGGGTTCCTCGAAGGCCGGGACATCCGGTGGGGAGATCGTCGCTTCGGGCCGCTTCGTCATCCAGCAGCACGATGCAACGAACCTCCACTGGGACCTGCGCCTCGAGCACGAGGGTGTCGCGCTTTCGTGGGCCCTGCCGCGCGGCATCCCGCAGTTGCCGGCTCGCACGGCGAACAGGCTGGCGGTCCACACCGAGGACCATCCGCTCGAGTACCTCGAGTTCGAGGGCGAGATCCCGAAGGGCCACTACGGGGGCGGGACCATGGGCGTCTGGGATGCCGGGACCTACGAGGCCCGGAAGATGCGTGACAGCGAGGTGATCGCGAACTTCGAGGGCCAGAAGATGCAGGGATCCTACGCGCTCTTTCAGACCAAGAGCAAGAACTGGATGATCCACCGGATCGACCCCCCGGTCGATTCTGACCGCGAGCCCTTTCCCGGTGAGATGAAGCCGATGCAGGCCGTCCGAGGGGGCCTTCCGGAGGACGGGGGGAACTGGGCCTATGAGATCGACTGGGCCGGCCTGCGAACGCTCGTATGGTGCGAGCCGGGCCACATCAAGCGCTCCCGCAGCCGCGGCATCGACGACGAGACCGTGATGGTCTTCCCTGAGATCCGCAGGATGGCCCGAGCGCTCGGGCACGTCGAGGCGGTCTTCGACGGCGAGATCGTCGTGCTCGACGAGGAGGGTGCGCCTGACCCGAAGCTCCTCCTCGAGCGCAAGCGGGCCGGCTCCAAGTCGGTTGCGGAGCGAATGGGGCGCGAGCGCCCGGCGACGCTTGAGATTTTCGACCTGCTGTTCTGGGACGGGCACTCGACGCTCGAGCTGCCCTACTCAGAGCGCCGTGAGCTGCTGGACGGGCTCGACTTCGACGGCCGCGCCTGGGGGACGCCCGCAGCACACCGTGGCGACGGCGCTGCTCTTCTCGGCGCGATCGGCGAACGCGGTCTCCCCGGGCTCTTCGCGAAGCGCCTCGATAGCCCCTACCGACCCGGGCGCCGGAGCGCGGATTGGGTCAAGGTGTCCGCATGAGCCGGAGTCCGATCGTCGTTAGTCCGATCGTTGTGGATTCGACGGTGCCATGGCGCCGCCGATCCCACAACCAACCGCCACTTCCCGCATGAGCCTGCCCCTCGAGCCGCCAATCAAGCCGCAGCTGGCGAAGAACCGCAAGGAGCTTCCGCTCGGCCAGGAGTGGGCGTATGAGCCGAAGCTCGACGGCTTCCGGGCGATCGTTTTCGTCGATGGCGACGAGACCTACATCCAGTCGCGCGGCTCAAAGCCGCTCGGGCGCTACTTCCCGGAGCTCGAGTTCTCACCGGGCCGCTACGTGCTGGACGGCGAGCTCGTGATCCGCGACGTTTCCGGCGAGGTCGAGTTCAACTCGATGCAAATGCGAATCCACCCGGCCGAGAGCCGGATCAAGCTGCTTTCTGAGGAGATTCCCGCCACCTATGTCGTCTTCGACCTCCTGGCCGAGGAAGACGAGGTACTGATGAGCCTCCCGCTCTCCGAGCGGCGCACCCGGCTCGAGGAGCTCGAGAGGAAGACTTCCGGCTTCGAGCTGACGCCGCTCACCCGTGTCCCCGAGGAGGCCGATGTCTGGCTGCGGACGACGGAGGGGGTCATCGCCAAACAGCTGGACGCCCCCTACACGCCAAACAAGCGAACGGGCATGGCGAAGGTGAAGCGCGAGCGGACGATCGAATGCGTGGTCCAGGGATGGCGGCCGGGCAAGGAGGAGGGGACCGTCGGTTCCCTGATCCTCGCCCTCTACGACGGCGAAGCGCTCCGTACGGTCGGGCACATCTCCGGCTTCAGCCGCTCGGCGAAGCGGAGCATGCGGGACCTGCTCGCGCCCCTCGAGACCGGCGAACGCGGCTCGGGGGATCCGAGCCGGTGGACGAGCGGTCGCGAGCTCGAGTGGGTCTCCCTGCGACCCGAGCTGGTCATCGAGGTCGGATACGACCACGCCTCCGGCGGCCGCATCCGCCACGGGGCGCGCTTCGTCGCCTTCCGCACCGACAAGGCCCCGGAGGAGTGCCGCTTCGAGGACCTCGACGAAGGCGAGTGAAGCCGCCGGTCAGGGCCGGTGATGTCGATTCGGCGCGTAGCCGTTCGTCGGATTGGAAACCCGGCTGAAACGCCGGCGGCAATCGAAGGAGGAATGTGATGACCCAGTACCTGCTCAGTGTGTTTCAGCCCGGCGAGACGCCTGATGATCCGGGGCTCCTCGAGGAGGTGATGGCCAACCTCGAAGTTCTGAACCGAGAGCTGACCGAGGCTGGCGCACGCGTCCTCACGGCCGGCCTGCAACCGCCGAGGACCGCCACGGTGCTCAGGCCAGAGGGCGACCGGATCGCCGCGACCGATGGGCCCTTCATCGAGACGAAGGAGTTTCTCGGGGGCTTCACCGTCATCCAGGCCTCCGACCTGAACGAGGCGCTCGAGTGGGGACGCAAGATGGCCCGGGCGACAACCCTCCCGATCGAGGTTCGGCCCCTTCAGTCAGAAGCGCGGGGCTGACGGTCGGCGCCGGCTCGGCGGTCAGGCACCGGCGCCCGAAGCCTCCGAGCCCTCCGAGGCCTTGAACTCCGCCAGCTGCTCGATGGCCTTCTTACGGGCCTTCGAGCGCAGCGGCGGGATGGTCGCGACGAGAAGGCCCATCGGCCCCAGCGCCTGCCGGGCCCAGCGGCGAAAATCGAAGTCGTCGCGATGGTCTGCGATCAGCCCGTTCTCGAAGCGAAAACGGGCCTGGATGTCGTTGACTACGTGGTTACCGGTGGAGAACGTGTAGCTCGCGATCCAGTTGGCCGTGCCGGTCGACTCATCCGCGTCATGGGAGGGCAGCTCGACCTTCAGGTCACTGGCCCGCCCGGTGAGCATCCGCCACATCGAGCCGATGTCGGCTCCGTGAAGCTCGCCGAAGGCGGGATCTTCGAAGGTCGCGTCCGGGGCGTAACACGCGGCCATCACCGCGCCCTCCATCTGCCCGAAGGCGGCATAGAAGCGTTTGATCAGAGCGCGATTTTCCTCGGCGGTGGCCATGGAGGAACCCTATAGGCGTGGTCGATCAGCGCAAGACCTCATTTCTCTGACGATCAGGGGACTGGCCGGAACTGATCCAAGCGGCATCCCCTATAGGAGGGCTGGATGGAACAGATTCCCTGCGACCGCCGAGCCCGGCGGGAACCGTATGGGATTCAGTCCGCCTGGCGGCCTCAATCCCATCGAAGAGACTGGTCCGGCGCGGCGCGGCGGACCTCCGAGGGCAGCACGCCCGAGGACACCGCCCCCTCAGCTGGGCACGCCCGGGCACCGCGCCCTCAGCCCGGCAGCGTCCCCTCGATCACGTACCGCACCACGTCGACGACCTGGCCGGCCTCGCGTGCGGTTCCCGCCGCGGCTCTGTCGACCTCCTTCAGGGCGTGGTCGAGATCCCCGTCGTGGAGGGTGATGATCGGCTTGCCGAGGGCAGCGGCGTAGCCCGCGTCGAAGGCGGCGTTCCACTGGCGGTACTTGTCGCCGAAGCGGACGACGACGATGTCGACGTCGCGAATCAGGGTCTGGGTGCGGATCGAGTTGACGCCGGCGCCCATGTGGTCGGCCCAGAACTTCTCGGATTCCGGCCCGAGGGTGCCGATGCCGGCGTCGTCGGAGGCGCCGTGATCGGTGACGGGACCGGAAAACGAAACAGGCAAGCCCGCCTCGGAGGTTGCCGATTCGATCTGCTCCCGCCAGTCGGAATGGATCTCGCCGGACAGGTAGACGCGCCAGGTCTTCTCGCTCATCGGCGAGATCCTACGGGAGCTGGGCGTTGGCTATGCGTGGCTATGAGTGTGCTGCCGCGTATCCCAGGCCGGAGCCTCCGCGGTCTCGACGACCGGCTCCGATTCACGAGACACCCAGCAACGCCGGCAGCGCAGGTAGTAACCCTCACGGGGGGCGATCGCCCGCCGCCAGTCATGCCCTGTCACCGCGCAGCGAACTCTCTGGCCGAATGGCGCTGTCATGCCTGTTGCTTCGGCATCCGCTCGCTACGACTTTAACCGCGTCCAGGAGATCCGGACAACGGGGAGGCTGGACGCTCGGAGCCTGCGCCGTACTCAGCAGCGATAGACGCCGCTGACGGCCGCGGCGGGGAGCTTCGACCCGCCCGATCTCGTCGTCGCCTGGCCGACCGTGCTCGTACGCCACGCGCCCCGCACGCAGCCCGGCACCGAGACCCTGGCCTTGACCGACCTCTCGCCGCTATGCCGAGACCGGCAGCGAATGTTGATGAAGGACCCCCGGGTGCGCTTCTGGAGGCAAACGGTGACGGTGACCGATGCGCTCCTCTCCCGCGACGCGTATGCCCCGACGCCCATCAGCCTGACGGCGCTCTTGTTGAAGACGGGCTTCCCTGCGCGGGCGACCGACGATCCTGCCGCGTCGGCGAGCGGGACGGCCGCGATGATCGCGATCAAGGCGAGCAGTGCGAAGAGCGCACCGCCGCGCCGCTTGTTCGGTTGACCCATAATGCTCATCGTTCCACCGTGTCTCGTTTGCCGCCGGGAATCTCTCCGACGAAGCTAGGGAAGTGGGGCGCGGCTGACAAGGCACCCCAGGGGTACAAATGGCCGACGACCTGCGCCTGACCGACACACAACGCTCGATAATCGAGGCTCTCTGCCGTCCCTGCACCGGCGAGACGCACTTCGCCCCCCCGGCGACGAACCAGGAGATCGCCGACGAGCTCTTCCTCTCGGTGGATGCGATCAAGGCGCATCTCAGGGTGCTCTACCGCAAGTTCGGGATCGAACCGCTGCCCCACAACCAGAAGCGGGCACGTCTGGTCGAGCTCGCGATCGAGCGAGGCGTGGTCACGCCGTCCCGTCAAACCGAGGACTCCGAAGCTCCGGTGGCGGGGCATCCCGATGGGGCCGCCCGGGCTGCCGAGGCCGCGGGCTCGACCGCGGTCGCTGTTCCTGCTGCCTCGCCGGCCGCCGCCGAAGCTCCCGAGCAAGAGTCCCGACCGGTTCCACGGTTGCAGAGCCCGGGCCGGTTCATCGCAGGCGGCGCAGTTGCCGGAGTCCTGGTCGTGGCGGTGGTGGCGTTCCTCGTGCTCGGTGGGGACAGCGGCGGCGGAGACGCAGCTCCGGCCCCCTCGCGCACCGCGTACGGGGCGATCCTCGACCGGGCCTGCATGCAGGCGGTCACCCAGGGTGAGACGTACCGGGAGCCGACCCGCGTGAAGCGCGCGGTCGCCTACTCCCAGACCTTCGAGTTCGTGCGGGGAACCATCGAGGCGAGCGCCACCCCCGCGGGCGACAACGTCGGTCTGCTCCAGTTCAAGTCGGGGGTGCGCGATGCCGCGGCGCTGAATCGCCGGCTCACCACCATCCCCCCTGATACGAAGGCGACCACGCTGGCAACGATCTCTGCGAACCTGACGATCGCCGCGGGGAAGATTCAGGCCGGGGCCATCAAGTACAAGCTCAGGCGGGACTGTAGGACGCTCGGCGCGCTCGCGGGAGCGTCGGCCGAGAACGCCGTGGGGCCACCCTAGGCCGAGAGGGCCCGCCTCGCCGCCACGAGGACGGCGAAGGGGCGAGGCCCGATGAGCCCCGCCCCCCTTGTTCGCCGTGACTGGCATGAGGCCGCCGAAGCCGCCTAGGAGCCGACTTCGCCGTCGTCATCGCTTGGCCTGGGCACGCCGATAACGACGCGCTCACAGTTGGGGGCGACGACATCTTGAGCATCGGCGATCACGAGGTCACGGCCAGATCCGCAGTTCACGCGGTCAGCCTCCCCGTCACGTACCAGGACGACGTCCGAGCCTCTGCCTGAATACACGGTGTCTCCACCCGGCGCAGCTACGTCTGACTGGGCGCGCGCGAAGATGAAGTCGTTGCCTGACCCGCCATAGCTCACGTCGACACCGGGGCCCGCGTACATGACATCTCCACCGGAACCGCCGTACTCGCGGTCGTTGCCCTCGCGGCCTCGGAGGCGATCCCGTGAGTCGCCGCCGAGCAGCGTGTCGTTTCCGGACTGGCCGAGGATGTAGTCGGAGCCCTGACCACCGTCGATGACGTCGTTGCCGTCACCGCCGACGACCTTGTCGTTTCCGCTGGCACCGCGGACGATGTCGTTGCCGTCGCCGCCGGCTACGCGATCCCGTCCGGCCCCCGCATCGACCAGATCGTTTCCGGTGCCGGCCCTGACGAGGTCTGCCCCGCTCCGAGCGAAGATGGCGTCGTTGCCACCGAGGCCGGCGATCCTGTCGGCCCGCGGAGTTCCGCGCAGGACGTTGTCGCCGTCATCTCCCTTGATGTTTTTCGCGACGGCGACACCCGCCATCAACGCGAGAGCCAGCACCCCCACGAGAACCGCTCCAATGCCGCTTCGTGCCTTCATCCCTCAATGCCTCCTGTTTCGTTGACGAGACCGGAGCCGCTTGCCGGCGCCGGATCGAGTCGCCACTAAAACCGCGATGAGCAGGCAAAACAAGAGGCCCCGGGGCTAGGGACCACCCCTCCCGGGTGTTTCACACCTGGGTGTGAGGCTGCGAAAAGGCCACGAAAGCCGAGGTCGGGGCGGGGTCAGGCGCCGAGGACAGGCCCGGTGCGTGGCCGCCACGCCCGCTCAAACGGGAGTCGCCACTTGCGGGGCTCGATCAGGGACAACGCCGCGATCGGCCCCCAGGATTTCGGCTCGTAGGGGTGGACCTCGGGTTCACCGTCGAGGACCGGCGTCGAGATCTCCCAGAGGCGCTCGATTCCCTCCGCGGTGGTGAAGAGCGTCTGGTCGCCGGTCATCGCATCACGGATCAGCCGCTCGTAGGCCTCCAGGCCGCTGGTCCGGTGCGGGACCTCGTCGAGCGAGAACTGCATGCTCGCCTTGTCGAGGACCATCGTCGGGCCGGGCCGCTTCGAGTAGAAGGAGAGCGAGAGGCGCGCCGAGTCGTCGAGATCGAAGGTCAGGTGGTCGGGGCCGTACTGCCCGACGCCCGAATCCTTGCCGAACATGCTCTGCGGCGGCTCGTGGAAGGCGATCGAGATGATCCGGGCGCCCTCGGCCATGCACTTGCCGGTGCGGAGGAAGAACTGGACTCCCGCCCAGCGCCAGTTGTCGATCTGGCAGCGCAGCGCGGCGAAGGTCTCGGTGTTCGAGTCGGAGGCCACTCCGAGCTCGTCGCGGTAGCCCTCGTACTGGCCGAAGGCGACATCGTCGACGGTCAGGGGATGCAGCGAGCGGAAGACCTTGTTCTTTTCCTCGGTGATCGACCGCGACTCGAGCGTCGTCGGCGGCTCCATCGCGACGAACGCGAGCACCTGGAAGAGGTGGGTGACGATCATGTCGCGGTAGGCGCCGGTCCCCTCGTAGAACCCAGCGCGGGTGCCGACCGAGAGCGTCTCCGGCACCTCGATCAGGACGTGGTCGATGTGGGTGCGGTTCCAGATCGGCTCGAAGAGGCCGTTGGCGAACCGCAGGGCGAGGATGTTCTGGGCGGCCTCCTTGCCGAGGAAGTGGTCGATGCGGTAGATCTGCTCCTCGTCGAAGACCTCGTGCAGTGAGGCGTTCAGGGCCCGCGCCGACTCGAGGTCCCAGCCGAATGGCTTCTCCATGATCACCCGCGAGTTCTCGACCAAGCGGGCCTCGTCGATCGTCTTGACGACGGCCTGCGCGGCCGCCGGCGGGATGCTGAGGTAGTGGAGGATTCGCGACCCAACGCCCAGCTCACCCTGCGCGCTGTGGACCGCGGCAGCGACCCTCTTCGCCCCGGCCTGCGCGTTGACGTAGGTGAGGAAGCCGAGGAATCTCGTCAGCTCCGCCTCGGAGGCCTGCGAATGGCCGAACTCACGATGCGCCGCCGCCGCGAGTTCGCGGAATGCGTCGTCGTCGAGATCCTCGTTCGACACGCCGACGATCCGGAAGTCGGGCATCAGGCCCGTCCGGTAGAGGTGGAGCAGGCCGTTCAGGAGCTTGCGCTTGGAGAGATCTCCGGCCGCGCCGAAGAGCACGACGACGTGGGGTGCCGGTGGCGAAAGCGCGTTCACCCGCGCCACCCTATGCCTTCTCCGCGATAGTGTCGGAGCCTGATGGTGGAAGCCAGCGCCGCGACCGAGCCACAGGCGGCCTGATCCGTGGGCTTCATCGCGCCGGCTCCACCCCCTGTCGACGTCGCCGAGTGGAAGCGCAAGCCCCACCTGGAGCGCCTGAAGCCGCTCGCCCAGGACTGGGCGGTCAACGGCTTCGGGACGCCCTACGCCGTCTACCTCCTCTACATCTTCAAGCTGGTCGTGTTCTCGGTCGGTGCGGCGCTGGTGATCTCGCTGACCTCCGGCCTCGGCGGGCTCGGCAACTTCTCGGATTGGTGGACGGAGCCGATCGTCTTCCAGAAGCTCGCGGTTTGGACGATGCTCTGGGAGATCGTCGGGCTCGGCGCGGGCTCGATGCCGCTGACCTTCCGCTTCCTGCCGCCAATCGGCGGGTTCCTCTACTGGCTGCGGCCCGGCACCGTCCGGCTGCCACCGTGGCCGGACCGGGTTCCGCTCACGGCGGGGACCCGGCGGAGCCTGGTTGACGTGGCCCTCTACGCCGGCATCCTCGCGAGCGGCGTCTACCTCCTGATCTCAGATGGCGAGAGTGTCGCCGGCGCCGCCGCCGGCCGCCTGGACCCCGCGGCGGTCGGAGTGCTGCTCGCCCTTCTCGCCGTCCTCGGCCTGCGCGACAAGGTCTCGTTCCTCTCCGCACGGCCCGAGGTCTACGGCTTCCTTCTGCTCGTCTTCCTCTTCCCGGTCTCGAACCTGATCGTCGCCTCCCAGCTCGTCTTCTTCTTCATCTGGTGGGGCGCCGCCGCTTCGAAGCTGAACCGGCATTTCCCGTTCGTCGTCTCGGTGATGATCAGCAACACGCCCTGGAACCGGTCGCAGAAGGCGAAGGCGAGGCTCTATGAGTCGCCGGAGGACCTGCGGCCGTCCGCGCACGCGATGC
>JBBSQE010000043.1:0-16845 GCA_038258095.1 Solirubrobacterales bacterium
GCAGCGCGCAGCTCGTCCGGATCGCCAACTTGGGCGAGGTGATCCAAGGCCTCGACGAATGGACCGTACGGCGTGCGGACAACAGCGTCGCAGGCGCCGTAGAGAACCAGGCATCCGTCTTCCGCAGCCCGGGCGGCGAACTCTCGCACCAACCTGCTCTTGCCGGAGCCGGGTTCCCCTCCCACCAACGCGACCCTGCGTCCTTCGTCCTCCGACCGAGGGACGAGCGAGCGCAACGTGTCCAGCTGGCGGGAGCGCCCGACGAAGGGGGTCGTCGAGGCGAGGCGCAGCGAACCGGGGAGCTGGTCGTGCAGGGTCAAGGTCCTGCGAGCGTAGTCAGATCTGACCATCGGATTGCGAGGCTCGGCGAAATGCGGACATCAGAATTGGGTCAGGACAGGTCATGACAAGCAGATGCAGGGCACTTAGTGTCGGCGCGAATAACTTGGCCCGCGAAACTTTGGAGGAAACATGAGCACGAGTGCGACGCCCGCAGAGACCGCACAAACCGCACTGTCTGATTTCGGGGGACATCTGATTGGTCCCACCGACAGCGAATACGAGGAGGCGCGCAAGGTCTACAACGCGATGATCGACAAGCGCCCGGCGTTGATCGCTCGCTGCGCGAGCCCTGCCGACGTTGCCGACGTCGTCTCGTTTGCGCGCGACAACGATCTGCTCTTGGCCGTTCGCGGAGGCGCCCACAACGGCGCCGGTCTCGGGACCTGCGACGACGGGGTCGTCATCGACCTCTCGCCGCTCAAGGACATCGAGGTCGACCCAGAGGGCCGCACCGTGCGCGTCGGGGGAGGCTGCACGTGGGGCGAGGTCGATGCCGCCACATACGAGCACGGGCTTGCCACGCCGAGCGGAATCATCTCGACGACCGGCGTGGGCGGGCTCACGCTCGGTGGGGGTCTCGGGCATCTGACCCGTAAGTACGGCCTGGTGATCGACAGCCTCCTGGAGGCCGAGATCGTGCTGGCGAACGGAGAGATCGTTCGTGCGAGCGCTGACGACAACACTGACCTCTTCTGGGCGATTCGCGGCGGGGGCGGCAACTTCGGCGTCGTCACCTCGTTCCTGTTCCGGCTGCACGAGGTCGGGGACGTCGTCGGCGGTCCGACGTTCTGGCCGATCGAGGCGGGCGCGGAGGTGCTCACGGCATACCGTGATTTCCTACCGAGTGCACCGCGCGAGCTGAACGGCTTCTTTCTGTTCACGACGGTGCCCCCGGCGCCCCCGTTCCCGGAGGAGCTCCACATGCAGAAGGTCTGCGGGGTTGTCTGGTGCTACGTCGGCGAGGAGGCGGACGCCCACGAGGCGATGGCCCCGTTTCTGGAAGCCTTGCCCGAACCGCTCATGCACGGGGTCCAAACGATGCCGCACCCGGCGCTCCAGAGCGCCTTCGACGGGCTATACCCCGCCGGGGACCAGTGGTACTGGCGAGCCGACTTTGTCAATGAGATTCCCGACGAAGCAGTCGAGGCCCACGCCCGGTTCGGGGCGGACAGGCCGACGATGCAGTCGACGATGCACCTCTACCCGATCGACGGCGCAGCCCATGACGTCGACTCAGCGGACACCCCCTGGAGCTACCGCGACGCAGTCTGGGGCTCCGTCTTCGCCGGCGTGGACAACGACCCGGCGAACGCCAGTGAGATCAAGCAATGGACCATCGACTACTTCGACGCGCTCCACCCCTATTCGGCCGGCGGCGCTTACGTGAACATGATGATGGACGAGGGCCAAGAACGTGTCCGGGAAAGCTATCGCGGGAATTACGACCGCCTCGCCGCCATCAAGGCGACTCACGACCCCGGAAACGTGTTCCGGGTGAACCAGAACATCCAGCCGAAGGCGGCCGACTGAGTCCCATCAGCGCCTATCTACGTCTCCCGCTACCAGCCCGAGCAAGATCCACCGCTATGAACCACAGAAGCGCCTCCCACCAACTCAAGCCGTGGAGCTGCGAGTACCGCCACGAGTGGCGTGAGTGGGAGAAGAGACCGATGTAGTCGGTGGGAGCTGCGCCTCATGCGCGTCCCTGCCGGATCGGCGAGAATGGGCGAGTGCCCCAGCCCCGCCGCTACAAGAAGCCCGCCGAGCCCGAGGACTTCGGCTGGGTGATCTCCTTCGGTTGCAAGACCACGGGCACGCTCCGTCGGCTCAAGGTCGACACCGACCCGGCCTCCGACACGCGGCCGATCGAAGTCCCCTGCCCCTGCGGTGACACCCATCGGGTCACGGTGTCCCCGTATCGCCGCCGGCGTTCCCCAGAAGAGGTGTTCGACCTGGAGGTCGGCTCCCTCGACGAGCTTCGCTGAGGGTGGCTGTTGTTCGGCGCGAGCGCCGACTCGAGTCGGTCAGCTTCTCGTCCTCTGGCCCCTGGCGTGTAAGAGACTCGATGCGACGAAGGGGCGCGCTCGCGCGTCTGGCTCAATGAGCGCTATCTCGCGGGGGCGCGACCCGCTTGCCGATCCGGGAGCTATTAGCTTCAATCGATCCCGCTCGACGGATCGTTTCCTCGCAGATCAGAGAACATGAGCGTCGCGCCATCACCAGGAAGCCCAACTTCAACGGCAACCGCTGGGAGATTTGCGTAGTGCGACCCCTTCGGTATTCCATCAACGTCACGTTGGACGGATGCTGCGATCACCGTGTGATTGCCCCGGACGAGGAGATGCATCGCCACGCGACGAAGAGCATCGCCCAGGCCGATGCTCTCCTCTTCGGCCGGGTGAGTTACGAGATGATGGAGGCAGCCTGGCGGCCGCCGGGGCAGATGGAAGCGATGCCTGTGTGGATAACACCATTCGGCCGGACGATCGACGCAGCAAAGAAGTACGTCGTGTCGAGCACCCTGAACCGGGTCGATTGGAACGCTGAGCTGGTGCGTGGGGATCTGGGGGACGCCGTTCGGCAGCTGAAGCGGGAGTCAGGTAATGGGCTGTTCGTGGGAGGCGTGAAGCTCCCGCAAGCGCTGGCGGAGCTGGGGTTGATCGATGAGTACGAGTTCGTGGTGCAGCCGAGGCTTGTTGGCCACGGGCCGACGCTGTTCGCGGGGCTGTTGAAGCGTGTCGACTTGAGGCTCGTGAGCCGACTGGAGTTCGGCTCGGGCGCGGTGGCGATGCGGTACGAGCCCGCGCCCTCCTAGAGGCGCCTACCGCGGACGAGAGATCGAAGAATCCTCAGAAGCTGAGGGTTCGAAAGTCGTCCTCGCCAGAGCCGAATCCCTGGATTCGGGCTTCGCGAAGCCTCCCCGCATCGCACCCAGGAGGTCGGCGGCTCGAGTCCGCCTAGCTCCACTTCACTTCCTCAGAAGCGATGACTCGCGAGGCCGAGCCCTCCTCTTCGCTCCTGCTCGGTGAGCGCAGCCATCGCCGGCACCATCTCGCTTGTGACCAGCCCCCGCTCGGAGGTCAACTCGTCGACGATGTCGAAGGCGGCGGCGATCCGATCGGGCGCGTCGACGATGATCGTGACGTTGGGGACATGGCGCTGCAGGCGAAGCGCTCGGTCGCCGTGAGGGGCGTGGTCGCCATGAAAGCCCCAGACACCGCGAAGGGAGGTGGCGCCGGTGGCGCCCGTCTCGCGCAGGCGCTTGATCAGCTCGAAGTGGATCGGGTGCTTGCCGTGCTTCGCAGCCTCGGAGGTGTAGACCATCAGCATCTGCCAGATGTCCATGCCATGCTCGTCTTTGGCCGGTAGCGCGTGGGGGCGCTCGATCAGCTCGCCGTCGCGTTTGCAGATCCGCACCCTCTCGAGGGTCAGCAGGGGACGCCGAAGCAGTCCCCCGAGCTCGGGCAGAACGCGACCGATCTGCTCGCCGGAGCCGACCGCGATCAACATCATCGGCACGTCGCGGTTGCGGCCGAAGAAATGGGCGCGCTCGCGCTCGCCTCGCACCGTGCCGTCGACACCAAGGAATGCGGTGGCCCCTGCAATTCCGCGACGATGCAACAGGTCGCAGGCTGCCATGAAGGCAGGTTCGCGGTCGACCTGCTCCTGGCGTCCGACGTAGACGGTCAGCTTGGTCGCCTCGTGCAGCTCCTCGGGTAGCGTGACCTCACCGATCTCGCCGCTCAGGAGACGGGCGCGCTCGAGGGTGATCAGCCCCCGCCGCTTGAGCTGGTTCACGTCTTCGAGCACGTCCTCGATCCGTTCGCGACTGTCGACGGCGACCGAGACAAGCGGCAGGTCTTCGGAGAGGGTGAGCAGGCGATCGGTGCGGAGATGATGCTCTAGGCCGAAGCCTGCGACCCCGCGCAGGAGGATGCTCGTCTCCACCTGTTGCTGCTCGTACAGGTCCAACAGGGCGTCCGCGACCAGCTTCTGGTCCAGGCGATCTCGCTCGCCGAAGTAGGTGGTCAGCTTCAGGGCGTCGTCGTTCACAGCGCACCTCCGATCGCGCGTCCGAGGGCGGCGGCGCCGAGACCGATCCCGACACTGAGGGCGATGTTTGCGAAGAGCGAGTCCTTCTCGCCCTCCTCACCGAGGCGATGCGTCTCGAGCATCCACGTCGAAAACGTGGTGTAAGAGCCGATCGTCGCCGAGCCGGCAAGAAGGTAGGCGTTTCCTTCCAGCGAGATGCCAGCCAAGAGCCCCAGGACGAAGGCGCCGCTGATGTTGACAACGAACGTGCCGAGGGGGAAAGCGAGTGGCGAGCGAGAGGCGACGGCGCCGTCGATCAGGAAGCGCGCGCAGGCGCCGATCCCGCCGAGCAGGGCGACGCCGGTCCAAACGAGGACGCTCATCCGCGCAGCCTCAGCCGTCGCACCCCGGCCGTCGCGATTTGGATACCGGCGAAGCCTGCGATCAAGCTGGCAAGGCAGTAGGCGATGGCGATCCCATAGGCGTGGCCGTCGATCATCTCCAGCAACTCGACCTGCATCGTGGAGAAGGTCGAGAGGCCACCGCAGAGGCCGGTGGCGAGCAGCGGGCGGCGATAGGTGGAGAGCGGCAGGCGCTCCTGCAGGCGCGTCGCGACGTAGCCGAGCATGAAGACGGCGGCCACGTTGACCGCGAAGGTCGGCCACGGCCAGCCGGTCGGCGAGTGCGGGAAGGCCTCCGCCAGCCCGGCGCGCAGCAGGGTCCCAACCGCGCCGCCCGCGAAGATCGCGACGAGCTCTTGACGATCCACCCTGGGCATCAACTCGTCCCGTCACTCCTGGCTCTCCATTTGGCATCGTCGATGCTTCTCACCGATCCTGCTCGCCAACGACCAGCACCGGGATGCTCGAGGAAGCGCCGCCCATTGCGCTGCCGGATGAACGCCTCCACCCGCGTGATCACGGCGCTGACGAGCGGCCCGAAGACGAACACCGTCGCCACCGGGAGCACCTGTACGGTCCAGTCAGGAAGCGTTGGCACTGGGCAGCGGACTCCTTTCGCCAGTAGCGGTTGCAGCGAAAGAAGCCATCAGCCATCAGTGCGACGGTTCGAGAGGCCGTGGCCTCTGCACCAGAGCTTCATCTGGCGCGCCCGAATATACCCGATGCACGCGTCTGTCGGCCGCCCTGCATGGAACATCTCAGGCCTCCGCCGCCCCCAGCCGAGGCAGCCCGGCTGGGTCAACGGCGTTCTTGCTCGAGCAGTCCCCCGGGCGCCACCCCGGTGAGTCCTCAGCCGCACCGCGCGATTCGCGCTACGGACCGCTTCTTCAGGTGCCCCGCGGTGCGGATGCGCAGTGACAGCTCCGCGTAACCGGGTGTTAGGCCCGGCACCACGATCCGCCGGATCGAGCGGCCTCTCCGTACGGCGATGCGCCGGCCCTTGGTGCGGACGACCACCTTGCGCACCGGCTGGCGGCGCACCCGGCGAATGCCGATGCGCAGCGGCGCGGCTCTCGTGCAGTCGAACTGCTTGTAGTCCGAGCTGAACCGTCCCGCCGGGAAGGAGCCGCAATTGCTCGGCGCGGCGAGGCCCTGGAAGCGATCGGCGAGCCATCCGAAGGCGGCGGGCTGGCCCGCGATCGCCTCGGTGTTGTGATCGCCCGAGGCCTCGCGGGTGTACTGAACCGTCGCGCCAAGACCGCAGTAGCGGGTGGCGAGGGCGTCCTCGACTTCGACCGGGATCAACTCGTCGAGGACCGAGTGCCACTCATACACCGGGGTGGCGGGCTTGACCTTCCCGAGGTGCAACTCGGCGAGAACCGCCTGGACGCGGGGAAGCGCGAACGAGTCGGGAACGGTCGTGTAGTCCTCGAGCTTCGCGTTGGGGTAGCTGAGGGCCGCATCGGTCAGACAGGCGTCGGCAACGTCCTTCTTGACCTGCTTTCCCTTCGCGTTCAGCAGCTGGTCGAGGCGAAGCTCGGGATACTCGCGCTCGACGCCGAAGATTCCGAGGAATCCCAGCCCCGCGAACGGACCGCCAAGGATCTGTTTGACGGAGAGCTCGATGTCCGCCGGGGTTCCGCCGAAGGCCGCCCCGACGAGGTTCAGGTCAGGCGCGTAGGTGGGCTGCAACTCGGTGGCCCAGGCCGTCGCCTGGCCTCCACCCGAGTACCCGACCATGCCGACCGGCGTCTGCTTGCCGGCGAGGCCGGTGCCGGGCAGAGCTTCCGACGCCTTCAGACCGTCAAGTACAGCGCGGCCCGCCAGGGGGCCCGCCGCGAAGGCCTGGTATTGAGCCTCGAAGTCGGTCACGGCCACGGCGTAGCCCATGCCGAGAAGCGCCTGTACAGAACCGGCCTCCTTCTCGGTTCCCGTCCGCAGCGTGTAGGACGGGTTGCACTGGTCCCCGAGGCTGTCGATCGCCGGTTGATAGGCGACGAGGGGGCGCGGGGCGCCACCCGGATAGGGCAGGACCGGAACCAGCAGTGTCGTGACGACTGCAATCGGTCGGCCCTTCGTGTTCGTGGACCGGTAGAGGATCTGTTGGGCCGACGCGTTTGGAAGGGGCAGGCCGAACACCGTGGTGGTCACCGAGCGGCTGCGCAGGATGGTGCCGTTGGGCACACCCCTCAGCTTCACCGGGCCGGTATAGAAAGGGTCCTTCGCCGGCTCGGGCGGAGCGGCATGCGCAGCCGGCGCGAGCGCGAGCATCGCGAGTGCCGCCACAGCAGGCCAGGCGCCCCTCCGAATCCCCATTCGCCAATGATCGCGGATGCGGGATCAGGCGTCAACCGGCAGCGGGATCAAGCGCCACGCCATAGTCTGCGATCCCCCCTCAACCCGAACAGGAGCACCATGGAATCAAGCAACGCCTCTCTCACCCCCGAGCAGGCCACACAACTCGGCGCCGGCGTCTTCATCTTCGGGTTTCCCCTCGTGCTGATGGAGATGACCCGCCGCAAGATGACGAACGTCGAGGCTCCGGTCGCGCTCACCGCGCCGGCCAACCAGTTCGCTCACGTGACGAGCTTTCCCGACGCCAACTTTCACGACGTCGTCAGCCCCAACGCCGACACGCTCTACTCCTCGGCGTTCCTCAACCTCACGGACGAGCCGATCGTCCTCAGCGTGCCCGACACCGGCGGCCGCTACTACCTGATGCCGACGCTCGACGGCTGGAGCAACGTCTTCGCATCCCCCGGCTCACGCACGACGGGGACCGGCGAGGGCGCCTACGCCTATTGCGGACCACACTTCGACGGGAGTCTCCCGGACGGCGTCGAGCGCATCGATTGCCCGACCAGCATGGCCTGGATCATCGGCCGAACCCAGACCAACGGCCAGGCCGACTTCGAGGCCGTCCACGAGGTTCAGAGTGGCTTCACCCTCACTCCCCTGAGCGCGCTGGGAACCGACTACACGCCTCCCCCTGCAGGGATCGACCCCGATGTCGACATGGACATGGGTCCGGACGCAAAGGTTCTCTCCCTCACCGACGAAGAGTTCCTTTCGACGCTGGGGACGCTGATGGCGGACAACCCCCCGAAGGCCGCGGACGCACCGATGGTCAACCAGCTCGCGGCCCTCGGCGTCATCCCGGGTGAGAAGTTCGAAGCGGCCGCCCTGGGTGACCTGATGGATGCCGTGTCCACGGGGATCGAGGCCGTCAAGGAGAAGCTCTCGGAGTCGCCACCCCAGGAGCTCGAGAACGGGTGGATCGTCATACGCGACGGCATCGGAACCTACGGGACGAACTACGAGATGCGAGCGTTCGTAGCGCACATCGGACTCGGGGCGAACCTACCCCAGGACGCGATCTACCCGATGACGCTGGTCGACGCCGACGGCGCCACGTTGAACGGGTCAAACCGCTACACGCTCCACTTCGATGCCGGGGAGACGCCCCCGGTCCACGCCTTCTGGTCGCGGACCATGTACGACATGGAGCAGTTCTTCGTCGACAACCCGATCGACCGGTACGCGATCGGCGACCGCGATGAACTGCAGACGAACGACGATGGATCCGTCAACCTCCAGATTCAGCACGACGAACCGGAGGCGGGAACCTCGAACTGGCTCCCCGCTCCGGAGGGCGACTTCAACGTGATGCTGCGTATGTACTGGCCCAAGGACCCCATGCTCGACGGCTCCTGGAAGCTCCCCGGAGTCAAGAAGACCGGTTGAACTGACTCCCGGCCCCCGCGAGGGCCCACCCCTACCATTGGCTCCATGGATGTTGAGTTCTTGTTCTGGGACGGGTGCCCGTCATACGAGAGAGCGTTGGCTGACCTGCGGGCCGAGATGGCGGGCCTGGGCCTTGAGGAGGCCGAGGTGATGGTGCGCGAGATCAGGACGCAGGACGAGGCTGAGCAGGCGGAGTTCGTGGGCTCGCCGACGATCCGGGTCGATGGGAATGACGTCGACCCTCCCAATCACGAGCCGGCCGGTTTGACCTGCCGGATATACATGCGCGACGGGCGCGTATCGCCGCTGCCTGATCCTGAGACGGTGCGCGAAGCCCTACGCGCCGGCGCCGCCAACGCGGGTGCCAGATGACCGCTCTGAACGAGACTGCGCCTGACTTCTCGCTCCCGGCCACCGACGCCACCATGCACGGGCCCGGTGGAAGCGCGGCGACGGTCATCGTCTTCACCTGCAACCACTGCCCCTACGCGATCGCCTGGCACGAGCGGCTCATCGACCTGGCGCGCGATTACGCGGATCGCGATGTGAGGGTGCTCGCCGTGAACCCGAATGACGCGGACAGCCACCCTCGGGACTCGTTCGAGGCGATGACGGCACGGGTCGCGAACGGAGAGTTCGACGGGACGCCATACCTGAGGGACGAATCACAGGAGGTCGCTCGAGCCTACGAGGCGCAGACGACGCCGCATGTGTTCGTCCTCGACCGCGATCGCGTGGTCCGCTATCGCGGCGCTCCCGACGGCGACTACGACGATCCGAACGAGCGGGCCGGCTTCGTGAGGGACGCCCTCGACTCCGTTCTCGCCGGCGAAGAGCCCAAGAGCGCCGAGACGCCTCCGGTCGGCTGTTCGATCAAGTGGAAGCCGTGAGTGGCCTTCGAAGAACGGGACGAGCGACCCGAGGCCTTCGCTAGCGCCTTCCAGCGCTACTCCCCACGGCCGCTCACCGAGGGGGAGCGCTGGACGGCGGACGAACTGGCGAAGCTGCGCCGCCGCGGCTACCGGCCCCGAGCCTGGAGCGGGTTCATCGCAGCGGCATTTCGCCGTTCACAGGAGAGCCGGCGCGAGCGTCCGCAGATGGCCCGTCAGGCCGAAATTTGGGGGATCGGTGGAGCGGCGGCCTGGATCGTTGCCTGCGGAGCGACCCGCCACAGCAGAGATCTCGACCTGCCGGCCTTGCGAGGACTGACTTGGTGGGCGAGCGTCTGGCAGATGCTCGACTGGCACCTGGGAATGGCGGAGGGCGGCGAGGGTCGGCCGCGCGAGAATCTCTCACCTGCCGACGCGATAACGCTGGCCCGGTTCTGGCTCGTTCCGATGACGTTCGGCGCGGCGAACTCGAAGCGCGGCCTACCGGCGGTGATCCTCGCCGGCGGGATCAGCGACTGGCTCGACGGCGCCGTGGCCCGCAGGGCCGGCCGGACTCGGCTCGGTCGCGATCTCGACACCACCGCGGATCTCATCTTCCTCACCTCCGCGGCGGTGGCCGCCCGCTCTGCCGGGCGACTTCCATCGCCTGCCTTTGCGGCTCTGGGGGCCCGCCACGGGCTCGGCCTCGCGCTCTCGCTCGGGGCCGTCTTCGGGCGAGCGCGCCGGCCCGCCGTCCGCGCCCGGCCCTGGGGCGCGATCCCGCGGATCGGCGGGCTCGTCATCTGCGCCGCCGGCGGCAGGCGGAGCGGAGCGATCCTGGTCGTGCTCGGGTGTGCCGTCCCGCCTCGCTCGACCGCGCGGGCACTGTCCCCCGCCTGATCCCGCCTGCGCCCATGCACCGTCAGGGAGCGGTGACCGCCCAGGTTCCCGTCGCGGCCTGGCCTGGACCCGTTCCGACGTAAGAGATGCCTGCTCCGTGCCGGTCTGCGCCGGCAAACGTCGTGGCCAAATTGAAGATCCCGGCGAAGGTGGCCGAGGAAATTTTCTCGTAGAGGCAGAAGAAGCCGGGTGCGGCCTGACCGGCGCCCGGGCATTGGGGCGTCGGAACAGCAGTGACCCGCTGGACCGACCCCGCCGGCAGGTCTGCCGCGAGCTTGGGCGTGAACTGAACCTGGGTCACGAGGGGGTCGTCCGCGCCTCCCCCCACGATCCACCCGCCTGTCAGGGTCTGGCCCGACGGGAGCGTCGCGTTCGCGTCAAAAGAAGTTCCGTTCTGGCCCGGCGCGCCGTTCTGGCCCGGAGCTCCGTTCTGACCCGCGTCGCCCTTGCGGCCCCTCAGGGCTCTCTTCGCCCTGGCGTTGATCTTCGCCAACGACACGGCGCCGTTTCTGATCTGCCTGGCGCCGACGGAGTTCCTCGGCAGCCGCGACATCGCGTAGGCGCCGCCGCCGAGCAAGATGAACAGGCACAACGTCGAAACCACGTTCGCATAGGTGATCTTCGGGCGAAGCCAGCGGAACATTTCTAGGGGAGCATCTCATAGCTGCCGGCCAGCCCCTGGACCTTCGCCCATACCGAGGCGAACCGCTCCTCGTCCACAACCGGCTTGCGGATGGCGTCGATCGCCCATGCCTGTTGCGCGTCGGTCGAGGATGCCCGGCCGTGCAGCCCCACCGCGTACCCCGAGTAGTCGCGCACCATGACATCGAAGATCTGGTCGATCGTGTCCTCCGGCAGATCGACGATCTTCGCCTGCTCGCAGATCAGCTGGCCGTAGACGATCAGTGTGAACAGCTCCCCGAGCGCCAGCATGAAGTCCGGGTCCTTGATCTGCTCCTCCGAAGGCGGGGCGGTCTCGAGCAGCACCTTCAGGCTCTCGGCCTGCTCGACGAACCGGGCGACATTGGGTACCGCGGAGAACCTGTCGTAGGCAGCGCGCCAGTCGTTGAACTGCACCTTCCCGAGGCCGCGGGCGGGACCCTGCCGGAAGAGGAACTCGTCATCGGCCGGATCGTCGCGCGTCGGTACGACCTCCTGCTCGGACGGATTGAATAGGTAGTTCGCCATGAACTTGAGGATCAGCTGCATGTTCACGTGAACCGTTCCCTCGAGCTTCGGCAGCGCGCGGATGTCGCGGGCGGCCATCTCGAAGTACATGTCGCGCTCGAAGCCCTTGGCGGCGATCACGTCCCAGATCAGGTCGACCACCTTCTCGCCCTCGGTCGTGACCTTCATCTTCTCGACCGGGTTGAAGAGGAGGTAGCGGCGGTCCTCGAGAGTGGCAGAGCGCATGTAGTCGACGGCTCGCGCCCCGAACAGCTTCATGGACACGAGGCGGGCGTAGGCGTCGGTGAACGCGGAGCGGACATGCGGAAAGTCCGTCACGCGCATCCCGTAGAGGACGCGGGCGTCGGCGTGGGTGATCGCCTCATAGAGCGCGTGCTCGCAGATCCCCACCGAGGCGAAACCGAGGTTGAACTTGCCGATGTTGACCGTGTTCAGCGCCGCGTCGAAGGCGGCCGGGCCGGTGTGGAGGATGTCCTCGGGCGTAACCGGGTAGTCCTCGAGCTCGAACTGGCTCACGTAGGACTGCGAGTTGACGACGTTCTTGACCAGATTGTAAGCGGGGTGCTGGCTGCCGGCCGCGAAGAACACGTAGCCCTCCGGCCCCTCGACATCCGAGCGGCGGCCGAAGACCGACACCATCCCGGCCAGATTCCCGTTGCCGATGTAGTACTTGCCTCCGTTCGCGCGGAACCCGTCGCCCTCCGGGGTGAGGATCATGTCGGTCGAGTAGATGTCGGCGCCGTGCTCCTTCTCGGAGAGTCCGAACGCGAAGATCGAGCCTCCCTCCAGGAACTCGGCCGCCCGCGCGCGCGCCGCGTCGTTACCGGACTGCCAGATCGGCCCGAGGCCGAGGATCGAGACCTGCCACGTGTACCAGTAGACGAGCCCGTAGAAGGCGGTGATCTCGTTGAAGGCGGTGATCCGGTTCGTGTCCCAGCGCTTCTCGGCATTGCCGCCGGCGTCGCGCTCCGGCGTCAGGAGCGTTGCGAAGACCCGGTTTTCCTTGACGAACTCGAGGAAGTCCGCGTACCAGGTCGCGTCGCGGTCGTGCTCCTTCAAGACGGTCTTGCCGCGCGACTCGAAGAACTCGATCGTCGCGGTCATCAGCCGCTTCGCCTCGGGATCGAGGCCGGCGCCGTCGTAGGTCCGGGGGTTGAAGAGGACGCCGTCGCCGTCGCCGCGATCGTCGCTCGTCTGGCCGGGACTATCCGTCAACTGCTCAGCGCTCGCCATTCTCGGGGCCTCCTGATCGGGTTACTGGTGCCCAGGCGACTCTAGACCTTGCGGTAGCGGGCGTCGACGAGCGAGTAGGCGCCGAAGGCGATCAGACCCGCCGCCACAACGCCGAGGAGGAACGGCCCATATGACGCCCGGGCGACCCTGCCGAGCGCCCCGTCGAGACTGACGGCGTCCTTCGGGTTGAAGTCGATCGCCGCCTTGACGAGGAAGTAGCCGATCAAACAGAAGATCGCCATGCGGGCGAGATGGCCGGCAACGCCCAACCAGGTGAAACCGACCTCAGCCTGCGGGGACATCTGCGTCGTGTCCCACTTGTCGCTGAACTTCTGCTTGATCCCCTTATAGCCCTGTTCGAGCCCCTCGCCGAATGTGATCACACCCGCGATCCCGACTAGCCAGGTACCGCCGGTCCAGCCGAGCACTCCGCCGGTCGTCTGGGCCGCGTTGCCGCCGCTGCTCGAGCCCGAACCGGTCACGATCTCGATCGCCGCAACGCAGAGCACCGCGTAGCTGACGCCGCTGACGATTCCGCCGATGCGCTCGAAGGCACTGTCGTCGGACTCGGCGTCGTGACCGATGGCCGCTCGCACCAGGCGCCAGGTCGCGTATCCAGCCAGGCCAACGGCTGTGGCGATCAGGAGGTACTTGCCGAACGGTTGCTGCGCGATCCGCTTCAGGGCGTCCTGCTGGTCGGTGGCGCCGCCGCCCGAGTCGCCGAGGGCGAGTTTGATGGCCAGGACCCCGATGATCCCGTAGACGAACCCACGGGCGACCATCCCCGACCGCGCGAACCACTCGAATCCGCGGCTGTCCGCGACGGTCTCTCCGTGCCGCTGGGCTTCGCGCACGGGTTTGGGAGTGGAGGCCATCGGTCTCTTGGACCTACCCGCTCTCCCGGTTTCTCAAAGCTGCCGCCGCGCCGGCGGCGCGGCAGACGAACAGCATGACCACCAACGCGGCAACGCCGACCAGCAAACCTCCGGCGACATCGAGTGGATGGTGCCTCCCTCTGTACAAGCGCGACATGGCGACGAAGACGACGATGAGGATGGCCGCGAGCCAGGCCAACAGGCGCTTCAACGGATCTTCCGCCTTCGAGGCGATGAGCAACGCGAGGCCGCCGTAGAGGGCGACCGATGCCGCGGTATGCCCGGACGGGTAGCTCGCATCAACAGGCAGGTCCTCGAGCCGCGCCACCTGCGGCCTGTGTCGTGGGTCGGCGAGCGAGGTGACCCGGTAGAGCCCCGACTCAACGGCGGGCGCGAACGCAACGAACGCGGCGATCTGCCACTCGCGCTTGACCGCAAAGATGATCGCCACGAGGGCGGCGATGCCGACGAGGACCGTCGAACCCACGGTCGACCCGACTTCGGAGACGGAGGTGAGGAGCGAGGTTCTGTGGCCGACGAGCGAGGTGACGAAGCTCTCGTCGGCGGAGGCGATGCTGCCGTTGTGGATCAGGACGTCGGTGACCAGGGCCCCGAGGCCGATCGACAGGACAGCGGCGATGACGAAGCCGGTGACCAGGGCGAGTCCGAAGACGAGAGCGGGATGGCGACCATCGAGCCTCTCGGCGAACTGCTCGGCCGCGCCGCCGGGACGCGGGTCGAGCACCGGGAGCGCGTCGGTCATGCCACAAGCACTACCCGCGGCGCGCGCGTCCTATCCCTCCGGTGCGTCTTTCGACGACGAGGGCGGGAGCCCGCCCCGCCCTCGCTCAGCCTACGGCGAGGGGACGATGCGGATGTAGGGGCGCGGGGACTCCCAGCCATCGGGATAGCGCTCCCTGGCCTGCTCGTCGCTGACCGAGCCGGAGATGATCACGTCGTCGCCGGGCTGCCACTGGGCAGGCGTCGCGACCTGGTTCTCGGCGGTGAGCCGAAGTGAGTCGAGGACGCGGAGGACCTCGTCGAAGTTCCGCCCCGTCGACATCGGGTAGATCAGGACAAGCTTGATCTTCTTGTCCGGCCCGATCACGAAGACGTTGCGAAGCGTCTGGTTCTGGGCCGGGGTGCGGTCGGTCGGGTCTCCCTCGACGTCGGCGGGAAGCATCCCGTAGAGCTTCGACACCTCGAAGCCGGTGTCAGCGATGAGGGGGTAGTTCGGCGCCGTGCCCTGGGTCTCCCTGATGTCCTCGATCCACTTCTCGTGATTGTCGGCGGGGTCGACGGAGAGGCCCATGATCTTAGTGTTGCGCTTGTCGAACTCCGGCTTGATGGAAGCCATGTAGCCGAGCTCGGTCGTGCAGACCGGCGTGAAGTCGCGGGGATGGGAGAACAGCACGGCCCAGCCGTCGCCGATCCACTCGTGGAAGTTGATGGTGCCTTCGGTGGTCTCGGCCGTGAAGTCCGGGGCCTCGTCACCGATGGTCAGTCCCTGGGGCATTGTTGATTCTCCTTGTCGGCTTGGTGCTCGGAGTACTTCGGAGCGCCGCAGGATAGGGAATCCCCGGCGCTGGACCGCGGGTGCCTCAACCGACCCCGAAGCTCTTGTTCTTAAACGGCACGTAGTCACGGCACGGCTCGCCGCGCAGGCCCGGGCAGGGCGGGGCGGGGGTCGGGGCCTTGATGTTCCTGACCACCGGCAGCACCACACGGGATGCCAGCCTGCCCCGGTGGGCGATCGCAACCCACGGCTTGCCGTTCTTTGGTGCGGCGTCAGCGAAGGCCCAGATCGGCTGGTCGCCTCCGGGAGCCGAAACCGTGATCTTCAGGCGCGAACCCTGACGGTAGACGTGCCCCTCGTAGTAGAGGGGGATGCGGACCAGCGCCCACTTGCCCCCGGGCAGCCTCTGTGCCGAGCGCTTGCGCAGGTCGGGATAGGGCTCCCCGAGCTTGCTCAGAGACCTGACCACCTTGCGCGCGTTCGTTCGCAGCCAGCCGCCCTGGACGAAGTTCTCCTTGCCGTCGGCTCGGACCTCCGAGACGGTCGCCTGCAGGTCGACGTTGGCCGCCTTCGAGCGCACCCACACATCGACCTCGCCCGCACCGACGACCGCCAGGTCGGCGCCAAGTCGGCTGCTGACATAGGAGACCGCCGTGCCGGTGGGGTTCTGCGTCCAGTTGTAGCTGGGCGAGTCCGTCCAGAGGCCGTTCGTGCCCGAGCCGGTGTTGCCCGTGAAGTCGGTCGGCGGCCTGGCGGCGGGATCCCACGTGAACTGGTCCGCGCCCCTCCCGCGAGCCCTGTTGATCATCTGCCCGTTCGACGTGAGGTACCACGAGCGCGGCTTTGCGCCAGCCGGCGGGAAGTGGTTGAAGGAGCGCTCGAAGCCGGCGGACGGCTGGTACGGAGCGCCGCCCGCGCCGTTGTCGAAGAGAACCCGGACCGAGGGGATCTTCTGGTAGGCGGCCAGCGCCGACGCGTAGTCGGGCTGCTCCTGGATCGGATCGTCGGGGATCGTCACTCCCGACACGCCGAGCACGCTCTGGTAGAGGACCGGCGCCGCGGCCTTGACCACCGGAGGGAGCTCTGGCTTGCGCCTTGCGACGTAGAGCTCGAGGAAGTCATACCAGCGGTTGAGGGTGGCCGGGTCGAGCGAGTCCGTGTGGACTCCGTTGGTGTAGGTGAACCACTTGCGCTTGGTCTGAGTCATCTGGGCCGCGAGGGTCGGGCAGTGCCCGCCCGTCTGCTCGTCGGTCCACTGGCAGGCCATGAACGTCGGCACCTTGATGTGCTTGACGAAGGTGACCGGGGACAGCGGATCAGCGACGCGCGGCCGGTAGTACTTGTTGCGGTCGATCTTCCCGAGCAGGTTGACCGCCTCGGGATGCAGGTCCTGGTTCGACTTGCAGATCTCGTCTCCGGCCTGGATCTGCTCGTAGGCGTAGTGCTGCCCGGAATCGGGGCCCGCCGCCTGCGAGTCGTCGACCCGGTCCTGCGCCCAAGAGAGCGCGAAGCCGGTGTTGAGTATCCCGCCCGGATAGAGCGTCGTCTGAGTGTTGTCGATCACCGACAGCGGCGCGATCGCGGCCAGGCTCGGGGGTCTCGCCGCAGCTACGAAGAGCTGGCTGATGCCGCCGTAGGAGACGCCGAGCATCCCCACCTTGTGGTGGAGCACCCAGGGCTGGCGCGCGACCGTCTCGACGACGTCGTAACCGTCGAGGGACTGCAACCGCTCGAAGAAGTCGAAC
>JBBSQE010000044.1:0-16800 GCA_038258095.1 Solirubrobacterales bacterium
CGCGACGCCGCCTGACCAAGACCTTCGATGCCCGAGAAAACACTTCCAACCCGAGCGATGAGCTCAGATCTGAACCATGTATCGCAAGCAGCTTCGCCGCCGTAGAACGGTTCTCGCACTTCTCGTACTCAGCTCGTTCGCGTTGCTGACGGCCACCTATGGGCAGGGCTCCGGGGGCCTGCAGCAGGGCGTGGCGACCGTCTTCAGCCCCCTCGAGAAGACGACCGACCGAGCGCTCAAGCCAGCCCGGGACCTCATCAACTGGTTCGACGAGACCTTCGACGCCCGTGGCGAGAACGAGAAGCTGCGCGAGCAGCTCGCGACGGCGCAGAAGCAGGCGACGGCGGGCGAGGTCGCCGTCGAGCAGAACAACCAGTTCGCGCAGATCCTCGGCGTCAACCGCTCCGGCGTGATTCCGTCGGGGTACAGCCGCGTGACCGGCGAGGTCATCGGGAAGTCGCCCTCGGCCTGGTACACGTCGGTCACCGTCGACCGCGGGTCGAGTGACGGCGTCAAGGTCGACGATCCGGTCATCAACGGCCAGGGGCTCATCGGCAGCGTCGCCGAGGTCACGGGCAGCTCGGCGGTGGTGAGGCTGATCACCGACCCCGACAGCCGGGTCTCCGGGAAGGTCGCCCGCAACGGCACGCAGGGCGTCGTCACTCCGGTCGTCGGCGACCCGAGCGACCTGACCCTCGAGTTTCTCGACTCCGGCAAGGACATCCAACGCGGCCAGCCGGTCGTCACGGCCGGGTGGCGCGGCGACGGTGTCGCCTCCAGGTTTCCCCCGAACCTGCTGATCGGACTGGTGAGCAAGGCGTCCCTCTCCGAGCAGGAGGCCGCGCAGCAGGTCCACCTCACCCCGGCCGCTGACATCGCGAACATCGACATCGTCGAGATCCTCACGGGTGGCGACAGGTGATCGTCACTCCCCTCATCGGCGCTCGGATGGTCCTGATCGTCGTCCTCGGCGTGTTGCTCCAGGTCTCGTTCTTCTCGCAGGTCGAGCTCTTTCACACGAGCCCCGACGTGTTGCCGGCGGTGGTGGTCTGCCTCGGCCTTCTCGGCGGCTCGATGACCGGCGCGGTCAGCGGATTCTCCGCTGGCCTGCTGCTCGACTGTCTCCTGCTCGCTCCACTCGGGGCCGGCTCACTGGTCCTGCTCGCCACCGGCTACCTCGCCGGCCTCTACCGGGAGCGGTTCGGGTTGGGCGGCCGGTGGACGCCGGCGCTTCTGTGCATGGGCCTGACGCTCTTCGCCCTCACGGCAGCCGCGCTGATGCAACTGATGCTCGGCGTCGACGCGCCGGTCAGCGTTCTCGTCGTCCGCGACATCCTCGTGCAGACGGCCTTCGCATTCTTCCTCGGCTGGCCCATCTACCTAGCGACCAGGCGGGCTCTCCGCGCGGCGATCGTCGACGACCACGCGGTCCGCCGCGCCGGGCCGGTGGTGTCCGCCTGATGTACCGCCACCCCGAGGAGCCCACCCTCCGGACGCCCTCCAGCCTCGCGCTGCGGGTGACGATCCTCGGTGGCCTCGCGGTCATCCTCTTCTGTGTCGTCTTCTTCCGTCTCTGGTACCTGCAGGTCCTGTCCGGGGACAAGTACCTGGCACAGGCAAACGACAACCGCACGCGGACGACCCGCGTAACCGCGCCGCGCGGTGAGATCGTCGATCGCAACGGCAAGGTGCTCGTCGGCAACCGGACGGCCCTGGCGCTTCAGATCGACCCAGCGAAGCTCCCGGCAAACGATGCGCGAAAGCGCGCCGAGCTCGCGAAGGTCGGCGACCTCATCCACATGTCCCTGAAGCGCGTGCGGATCACCATGCGCGACTCTCTCGCGGACATCCCGGGCGGGCCGGTCACGTTGCGACGCGACGTCGGCCACGACGTCGTCTTCTACATCGAGGAGAACCGGGACGCCTTCCCCGGGGTCGCCGTCAACCAGGTCTTCGTTCGGCGCTACCCCGACGGTAATCTCGCCGCCCACCTCCTCGGATACGTTCGCGAGGTCACGCCGGCGGAGCTGAAGGACCCGAGCTTCCGCGGCACCGTGGCGGGCGATGAGGTCGGCCAGGAGGGGCTCGAGTACGAGTACGACCGCTTCCTGCGGGGCATTCCCGGCGAGGAAAAGATCCAGGTGGACTCGGTCGGGCAGCCGAAGGGCCAGCTGGCGACGGTCGAGCCGAAGCCCGGAGACACGTTGCGACTCTCCCTGAGCGCGAAGCTCCAACAGGCCGGTGAGTCGGCGCTCGCCGCCCGCGGTTTGCCCGGCGCCTTCGTGACGATGAACGTCGAGAATGGCGAGATCCTCGGGATGGGCTCGGCGCCGACATTCGATCCGTCCCTCTACGCGCGGCCGGTTCTCTCGCAGAAGATCGTCAACGGCCTGTTCAACGAGAACGCCGGCGCCCCGGCGCTCAACCGCGCCATCGCCGGGCTCTACCCGACGGGTTCGACCTTCAAGCCGATCACCTCGGTCGCGGCCCTCGAGACCGGGCTAGTGAAGCCGGACGAGATCATCAACGACACCGGGTCCTTCGACGTCGGCGACGTCAAGCGGCAGAACGCGGGCGGTGGCGCCTACGGGCCGATCTCGATGCAGTACGCACTCCAGGTCTCCTCCGACGTCTTCTATTACATCCTCGGAGATCGCCTGTTCCGCCACAAGCCCTCGACCGAGCTCCAGGCCTGGGCTCACAGCCTCGGCATCGGCCGTGACACGGGCATCGACCTGCCGGGCGAGCAGAGGGGGCTGCTCCCGACGCCCGCCTGGCGCAACAAGCTCTACAAGGAGGGCAACACCGACCGGCCCTGGTCAGAGGGCGACAACGTCAGCCTCGCGGTCGGGCAGGGCGATCTGCAGGCGTCGCCGCTGCAGCTCGCGGTCGCCTACGCGACGATCGCGAACGGTGGAACCGTCGTGACGCCACACCTCGGGATGGAGATCGAGGACTCCGCCGGGAGGATCGTCCAGGAGATGAATCCGGGGCCCGAGCGCCACATCAAGATCAACCCCGCCTATCGTCAGGTGATCATGGACGGTCTCCACGATGCAGCACAGAGCCCGGGCGGGACCTCATACGGGATCTTCGGCGGCTTCCCGATCCCCGTTGCGGGCAAGACCGGTACGGCCGAGCGCTACGGGCACCTCGACCAGTCCTGGTATGCGGTCATGGCTCCCTATCCCGATCCGAAGATCGTCACCATCGTGACCTTCGAGGACGGCGGCTTCGGTGCCGACACCGCCGCCCCGGCGGCGCTCGAGATCCTCTCGAAGTACTACGACAAGCAGGCGAAGCAGGTCGCGGCGAGCGGGCCGGTGGAGTAGTTGGCGACCGCCCGCACACTCACCCGCACTCCGGCCTCCACGCGGGTCCGAGCCGAGCCGTTCACCACCGAGCCGAGCCTGGCGGAGCGCCTCGGACTGCCCTACATGGATCCGATCCTGATCGTCTCGGCGCTCGCGCTGGTCGGCTTCAGCGTCTTCACGCTGGCCCAGGCGACCCAGGGCGACATCCCGGGCAGCCCGCTCTTCTACGTCGAGCGCCAGGCCGTCTATGGGATCCTCGGTCTCATCGCGATGCTTGCCCTGACCCGGATCGACTACTCGCGATTCCGCGAGCTCCGCGTCGGGCTCTATACGTTCCTCTGCGCGAGCATCTCGCTCGTCATCCTCTTCGGGTTCTCGGCGCGCGGCTCTCGACGGGCCTTCGAACTCCCCTTCTTCTCCTTCCAGCCATCGGAGCTCGGCAAGCTGCTTCTCGCGCTTGCCCTTGCGGGCTTCGTCATCGATGGCGCCAGACGCGGGTCCGCGGTGCAGCGCACCGTTAGGTACCTGATTCTCGGCCTGGCGCCCGCTGCACTCGTGTTTTTGCAGCCCGACCTCGGCACCGCATTGGTGTACGGGGCCACCACCCTCGCCGTGATGTTCGTGGCAGGCGTCCGCTGGACGCACTTCGCCGCCATCGGTGCAGGGCTCGTCGTCATCATCTCCCTGGTCCTCGTGGTCGCGCCCATGGTGGGCACGCCAGTTCTCAAGGGCTACCAGGAGCAGCGGCTCACCGCCTTCCTGCATCCTTCAGATGACCCTGCCGACGCCAGTTATCAGCAACGTCAGGCCACGATCGCCATCGGTTCCGGTCAGAAGACCGGCCGCGGCGACCGGGCCACACAGACGCGGCTCGACTTTGTTCCCGAGCGGCACACCGATTTCATCTTCAGTGTGATCGGTGAGCGCTACGGGTTCATGGGAGCCGCGCTCGTCCTGTCCCTCTACGCCCTTCTTCTCTGGCGGGCGCTGCGGATCGTGACGCTCTCGAAGAATTTGTACGGGACCCTGGTGGCCGGAGGAATCACCTTCGCGCTGTTGTTTCAGGTCTTCGTCAACGTCGGGATGAACCTGGGGATCATGCCCATCACGGGCATACCCCTACCCTTGATGAGCTACGGAGGATCTTCGGTCCTCGCAACGTTCCTCGCCATCGGCATCCTCGAGAGCATCCACATGCAGTCGCGGCTCAGCCAGAAGGGCGCATGGGCGTACTGATCCAGTGAGTCTGCAGCGCCCCCACGGCGAGCGCAGACCGCGCCATTCAAGAACTGAGTTGAACAAATGAAGAAGACTATTTTGGTTTCCGCCGATCGCGGCGAGACCCGCGTCGCCGTGCTCGAAGCAAAGGGCGCCGGCGGCGCCGCCAAGTCCGGGGAGGCGAAGGCCGCCCCCAAGAGCGCCAAGTCCTCCGGTCGCCAGAAGAATCACGGCCATGTCGCCGAGCTCTACATCGAGCGCCGCGGGCGCCGGTCGATCGTCGGCAACATCTACAAGGGCGTCGTCGACAACGTGCTTCCGGGCATGGAGGCGGCCTTCGTCGACATCGGCCTGGAGCGAAACGGCTTCCTGCACGTCGACGAGATCGTCATGCCGGACGGCCAGCAGGGCCCGCGCCGCGGGCGCGGAGGTGGCGGCAAGGGCCAGTCGATCGACCAGCTCATCAAGCCCAAGCAGGAGATCGTCGTGCAGGTCGTCAAGGACCCGCTGAAGACGAAGGGCGCACGGCTGTCGATGAGCCTCTCGATCGCGGGCCGCTATCTCGTCTACGCGCCGCATGGCTCGGGCGTCGGTGTCAGCCGGCGGCTCGGTGACAAGGAGCGCGACCGGCTGCGCAAGCTCGTCGACAAGAGCTACGACGGGCCGGGCGGGCTGATTGTCCGCACCGCCGCCCACGGCGCCAAGAAGGCGGACTTCGTCCGCGAGGTCGGCTACCTGCACAAGCTGAACAAGGTGCTCGAGACGCGCACGGAACAGACCCAGGCGCCGGACCTCGTCTTCCAGGAGGCGGACCTGCCGGTGCGCGTCCTGCGTGACGTCTTCCTGTCCGATTTCGAGAAGGCGATCATCGACTCCCCGAAGCAGTTCGACCGGGTGACCAGCTTCTTCCAGCGCACAGCGCCGGAGCTGGTTGACGGGGTCGAGCTCTACGAGGACACGAAGCCGCTGTTCGAGCGCTGGGACATCGACCGCGAGATCCAATCGACGCTGAGCCGGCGGGTCGACCTGCCGTCAGGCGGCTACCTGATGATCGACTACGCGGAGGCCCTGACGGTCATCGACATCAACTCCGGCAGCTTCACGGGCCGGGGCAAGGGCGGCCTCGAGGAGACGATCACCCGTGTCAACACCGAGGCCGCGGACGAGGTCGTCCGCCAGCTCCGGCTGCGCGACATCGGCGGGATCATCGTCATCGATTTCATCGACATGGCACGTGCGCGCAACCGCGACAAGGTGCTGAAGACGCTGAAGAAGGAGCTCGATCTCGACAAGTCAAAGAGCTACGTCGTAGAAGTATCTCCTCTTGGGTTGGTCGAGATGACCCGCCAGAACGTGACCGACGGCGTGCGCGAGATCCTCACGACGGTGTGCCCGACCTGCGACGGCGAGGCGGTCGTGCTTTCCGCCGAGACGGTCGCGCTCGACGGCCTGCGCAAGCTGCGCGACATCGCCGCCGAACACAAGGATGCCGAGGCGTTCCTGCTGCGGGTCAACCCGAAGGTCGGCGCCGTCCTGATCGATCCCGAGACCGGCCTGGCCGAGCTCGAGGCCGAGACGGGGAAGCAGTTTCACTTCGAGGGCGGCGACGCGCTGCCGATCGACACCTTCCAGGTGTCGGACTCGGGGAGCCGCGAGGCGATTGAGGAGCGGGCTCTCCCGTTCAAGGTCGGCGAGGAGGTCCTGGTGCGGATCGAGGAGCCTCACATGTACAACGCGAACGACGCGATCGCCCGCGTGGATTCGTACATCGTCAGCGTCACGGGAGGCGGTCGTTTCGTAGGCGAGCGCAAGCTCGTGCGCATCGAGGAGGTCGAGCGGGCCGCCGCGGTAGCGACGCTCCCGGGTGTTGAGTCGCCCAACGGCGACGGCGAGGATGGGGGTTCGGGCTCCAAGGAGCTAGAATCCGCTGCCTCGGGCTCTCGCAGGCGTGGTCGTCGCGGTGGACGCGGACGGTCACGCCGCGGCTCGCAGGACTGACACGGGCGAAGCAGACGAAGAGACATGGCCAAAGCAGACACAAACGACACCTACGCGATCGTCGAATCCGGCAACAAGCAGTTCCGGGTCGAGAAGGGCACGTCCCTGCTCGTTGACCGCCTGTCTGACGACGCAGGTGCGACCGTCGCCCTCCGCGCCGTGATGTTCCGCGATGGTGACGATGTGATCGCCGCGCCGGACGAGCTGGCCAAGGTCAAGGTCGAGGCGACCGTGGCAGAGCACCTGCGCGGCACCAAGATCAAGGTCTTCAAGTACAAGGCGAAGAAGGGCTACCGCCGGCGTGCCGGGCACCGCTCCGAGTTGACCAGGCTTGAGGTCACCGACATCAAGAAGCTGGCCCGCAAGCCCGCCGCCAAGAAGCAGAGCGGCAGCGCCGCCAAGGAGGAATCTGATGGCTCATAAGAAGGGGCTCGGCTCCTCACGAAACGGTCGTGACTCGAACCCGAAGATGCTCGGAGTCAAGGTGTTCTCCGGCCAGACGGTCACCGGCGGCGAGATCATCGTCCGCCAGCGCGGCACCCGGTTTTGGCCCGGTGAGGGCACCGGCCTGGGCCGCGACCACACGATCTTTGCGACCCGCCCGGGGACGGTTGAGTTCAAGCAGGCGCGCAAGGGCCGCACGATCACCGTCCTGCCCGACGGCGAGTAGGGGCCGGCGCGGCCGTCTGCGGCCTGCCGGCGGGAGAGTGACGTGAGCGACCTCGTCTCCTACGACCTGGACGCCTCGAGTGGCGTCGCCACGATCACCATGGACGACGGCAAGGTGAACGCCCAGTCGCCGGCGATGCTGCGCGCTTTGAGCGCGGCACTCGATCGCGCCGAGGACGAGGCATCCGTCGTCGTCCTGACCGGGCGCGAGCAGATCTTCTCGGCAGGGTTCGACCTCAAGGTGTTCCAGGAGCGCCCGGAGGAGCTCGGTGAGATGATCACGCTCGGCGCCAGGCTGAACGAACGGCTCCTCGGCTTCCCGAGGCCGGTCATCGCGACCGTCAACGGGAACGCGATCGCGGCGGGCGCCTTCCTCGCCCTCTCGGCTGACGTGCGGATCGGAGTCGAGGGCCCGTTCCGGATCGGGATGAACGAGGTGCTGATCGGGCTGACGGTCCCGGTTGCGTTTGTAGAGCTGGCGCGGCACAGGATGGCGCCGGCGCACTTCGACAGGGCACTCGGGCTCGCGGAGATGTACTCGCCGGAGGACGCCGTCGAGGCAGGCTTCTTCGACCGCGTGGTGGTGCCGGACGAGTTGGCGGCAGCGACGCGGGACGCGGCGGCCACGGCCGCGGGGCTGAACCTCGACGCTCACGCGGCGATGAAGCTGCGCGTCCGTGCTCCCGTGCTGGAGGCGATGGCCGCCGCGATCGAGTCGGAGCTGGACCCGAGCGTCTCGTTCTGAGCGGACGATGCTCTACGACAAGGCGAAGATCTGGGTCGAAGGCGGCCGCGGGGGCGATGGGTCCCGGTCGTTCCGGCGCGAGGCCCACGTGCCGAAAGGCGGGCCCGACGGCGGTGACGGTGGTCACGGGGGCGACGTCGTCCTCGCGTGCGACGCGTCTCGGCGGGATCTCGGCGCCGTGCGGGGCTCGAAGCACTTCCGGGCGGAGCGCGGACGGCACGGAATGGGCGCGAACAAGCACGGCGCGCGTGGAGAGGACAGGGTGATTCCGGTCGCGCCGGGAACGGCCGCGGTGGCGCTGGACGGCAGTGTCGTCGACCTGACCGAGCCCGGGCAGCGGGCGGTCGTCGCCCACGGCGGGCGGGGCGGGCACGGGAACAAGCGCTTCGCCGACTCGGTGCGCCAGACGCCGCGCTTCGCCGAGAACGGGACCGGTGGGGAGGAGGGTTGGATCGAGCTGCGGCTGAAGCTGCTTGCGGACGCCGGGCTGATTGGGCTCCCGAATGCGGGTAAGAGCTCGCTGCTCGCGAGGCTGACAAGCGCGGACCCGAAGGTCGCCGACTATCCATTCACAACCCTGGAGCCGGTGCTCGGTACGATCCAGGGGGAGGACCGCCAGATCATCCTCGCGGACATCCCGGGGCTGATCGAAGGCGCTGCGGAGGGCGCGGGCCTCGGTCATGAGTTCCTCGCTCACGTCGAGCGTTGCCGGCTGCTGGTCCATCTCGTCGATATCGCGCCGCTGGAGGGAGACCCGGTTGAGAGCTACGAGACGGTGCGCGACGAGCTGGCCGCGCACGGTGCCGGACTGGAGCGGCTGCCCGAGTTGGTTTTGCTGTCGAAGCGGGATCTGCTTCCGGAGGAGGAGATGGAGACGGCCCTGGCGGACTGGACGCAGCGAGCGCCGAACGCGATCGACGTCATGGCCGTCTCGTCGGCGACGGGCGCGGGGATGGACGAGCTGCGCCGCAAGCTGCTCATCGAGGTACCGCAGGCGGACGAGTCAGAAGCGGCGGTCTCGGCCGCCGCCGCGGCGGACGGCTTCGAAGCTGAGCACCGCACCTACCGCCCTGCCGGCGAGGGCGGCTATTCGGTCGAGCGGGAGCGGGACGGCGGCTTCCGCATCCTCGGCCGCGGTGTCGAGCTCCTCTTCGAGCGCCACGATCTCCAGAACGAGGAGGCGCTCGGGTACCTGTCGGAGCGCCTGCGCGAGATCGGCGTGATCGCCGCGCTCGAGTCAGCGGGCTTCGAGCCGGGCGCCGACGTGCGGGTCGGGGAGCAGGAGTTCGAGCTGTATCCGTGAGGGACCGGCGCTGCGGTGCCGCGGGCACGCGCTCGCCCGGGGCTTCCTACACTCACCCGCATGACACTGGTCGTGAAGCTTGGTTCCTCGATCGTCACCGCCGACGGGGGTGAGCTGCGGGCCGATGTCCTCGATGGCGTCTGTGGGCAGGTCGCGGAGCTCGCGCAGAGGGGCGAGCAGATCGTCATGGTCACCTCGGGCGCCATCGCGCGCGGCATGCGCGAGATGGAGATGCTCGCCCGGCCGCGGGCGATGGACGAGTTGCAGGCGGCATCGGCGGTCGGTCAGGGCCCGCTGTTCCAGGCCTACGAGAAGCGGCTGGCCGGTGGGGGGCTGCGCTCCGCCCAAGTTCTGCTGACGGCGTCCGACATCGCCTCCCGCACCAACTACCTGAACGCACGTCAGACGCTGCGGCGGTTGGTCGAGTGGGGCGTCGTTCCGGTCGTCAACGAGAACGACACGACGGCGACCGACGAGATCACGTTCGGCGACAACGACTTCCTTGGGGCGCAGGTGGCGATCCTGCTCGATGCCCGGCTGCTGATCCTCCTCACCGACATCGACGGGCTTCACACGGCCGACCCGCGGCGCGACCCCGATGCGCAGCTCGTCGTCGCCGTCGATTCGCCGGTAGACCTCACCGGTCTTGACATCGGCGATCGCACCTCGCCGTTCGGCTCCGGCGGGATGCGGAGCAAGGTCGCGGCGGCGGAGATGGCTTGCGAGTCGGGGATCCCGGCGGTGATCTGCAACGGGACGACGGGCGGGACGCTCTCGTCGGCTGCGGCGGGCGAGGGGGTCGGGACGCGGTTCGCGGCCCAGCCGTCCAGGGCATCGAGCTTCAAGCTGTGGCTCAAGTATGCGAAGCCGGTCCACGGGCGGCTAGCGGTTGACGCCGGTGCGGCGCGGGTTCTCCGCGAGGCCGGCTCCAGCCTGCTCCCGGTCGGGATCCTCGAGGTGAGCGGCTCGTTCGAGGCAGGCGAGGCGGTCGAGGTCGCCTCCGACGGGGTCGTCCTCGGCAAGGGGATCAGCAATTACTCCGCTGCCGAGCTCGGGCGCATCAAGGGCCTCAAGAGCGCCGAGGTGCGCGATCTGATGCCGCACGCTGCCGAGGAGGCGGTGCACCGCGACCGCTTCGTCCTGGTCTGAGCGGCGCTCATCGAAGCGAGGACGGCTCCGCGGGTACCCTTCGGGTGATGGCTGTTACGACAAGATCGGTTGCGGAGGTATGCGCGACGGCGAAGGCCGCTTCGCAGGGTCTTGCGCGCGCCCGAACCGATGAGAAGGACGCGGCGCTCGAGGCCGCGGCGCGCCTGCTCACCGAGCGGGCGGCGACGATCCTCGAGGCGAATGCTGCTGACCTCGCGGATCCGCGCGCGGGGGGACTGACATCTGCGCTGCGCGATCGCCTCACCCTCACGGAGGGCCGCGTGCAGGGGATGGCCGAAGGCGTCAGGGCCGTCGCCGCACTTCCCGACCCGGTCGGGGAGGAGCTGGAGCATCGGACGCTCGAGAACGGGCTCGACATGCGGAAGGTGCGGGTCCCGCTCGGGCTGGTGGCAGTCGTCTACGAGGCGCGCCCGAACGTCACGATCGACTGCGCTGCGCTGACGATCAAGAGCGGCAACGCGATCGTTCTCCGCGGGTCGAGCTATGCGGAGCGCTCCAACGGTGCGCTGGCCGCGATCGTGCGTGACGCATTGGCCGAGGTCGGGCTGCCCGAGGACGCGGTGATGCTTCTGCCCGCCGGCGGTCGAGGCGACCTGGCCGAGCTTGGCACGCAGGACGGCGTGGTCGACTTGCTGATCCCGCGCGGCGGGGAGGGCCTCAAGGCGGCGCTCAAGGATGTCGCGACCGTGCCGGTGATGTACGCGGCGGCCGGTAACAACCATGTCTATGTCCACTCCGACGCGGACCTGGAGATGGCGCGGCGGATCGCCATCAACGCGAAGGTCGACCGGCCGGGAGTGTGCAACTCGGCCGAGACGCTGCTGGTCCACGAGGCGGTCGCGGCGAGCTTTCTGCCCGATGCGCTCGGGGCGCTGCGGGCCGAGGGCGTCGAGCTTGCGGGCGACGAGCGGGCCGTCGCCGGATCGGACGGGGCTGAGATTCGCGAGGCGATCGCAGAGGACTGGGATACGGAGTTTCTCGACCTGAAGATGGCGGTCGGTCTCGTCGACTCGCTCGAGGACGCGATCGCCCACATCAATCTGCACGGGACCGGGCACTCGGAGGCGATCGTGACGAGCTCCGACGAGGCGGCCGAGCGGTTCACGGCGGGAGTCGATGCGGCGGCCGTCTACGTCAATGCGTCGACTCGGTTCACCGACGGCTTCGAGTACGGGATGGGGGCCGAGATCGGCAACTCGACGCAGAAGCTGCACGCGCGGGGGCCGATCGGGCTACGGGAGCTGACCACGTTCAAGTACGTCCTGCGAGGCACGGGCCAGGTGCGTGAGTAGCGGCGACGGCGCCGGGACCGGCGTCCTCGGATCGGCCTTCAACCCGCCGCATCTCGGGCATCTCGCGCTTGCCCAGGAGGCGCTGTGGCAGCTGGGCTTGGAGCGGGTGATCCTGGTCCCGACCGGCGAGGCGCCGCACAAGCGGATCGCCGATGAGCCCGGGAGGGAGCTGCGGCTGGTGATGACGCGGCTGGCGGCGTCTGAGGACCGGCGCTTCGAGGTTTCGACGCTCGAAGTGGAGCGCGACGGGCCGTCCTACACGTATGAGACCTTGGAGGCACTTGCCGAGGCCGACCCCGACACCGAGCTGGTGTTCCTGATGGGAGCCGATGCTGCGCTGGGCCTCGAGAGTTGGCGCAATCCGGAGCGGGTTGTGGAGCTGGCGCGGCTCGGGGTGGCGCGGCGTGCCGGTGTCGCCGACGCGGAGGTCGCCGCGGTGCTGCGGTCGCTCGGCGCGGGGGAGAGGTCGACGATGCTGGAGATGCCGCAGTTCGGGGTGTCGTCCTCGGCGGTACGGGAGCGGGCGGCGGCGGGCCGGCCCCTGCGGTACCTGGTGACGGAGCCGGTGGCGCGGTTCATCGAGGAGAAGGGGTTCTACTCGTGAGCGATTTCGACACCGAGGCTTTTGCGCTGCGGCTGGCGGAGTTGGCGGATTCGAAGCTCGCGATCGACGTCGCCGTGCTCGACATGCGCGAGCTCGTCTCCTATACGGACTTCCTGGTCATCTGCACGGCGCGCAACGAGCGGCAGTCGGCCGCGATCACGGACGAGGTGCGGATCAGTGTCAAGCGGGACGAGGGGATGCTGCCCTCCGGGGTTGAAGGCAAGGACGCGATGGGCTGGCTGGTGATGGATTACCTCGACTGCGTTCTGCACGTCTTCACGCCCGAGGCGCGTGAGCGGTTCGCGCTGGAGGAGCTCTGGCACGAGGCGCCGCGGCTGGAGCTCGCATTTGCCGGCGATGGGGATTCGCGGCGGGCGGCCAGCGGCTAGCGAGTGGCCCGTTTCGGACATCTGTCCGAGGCTCGGCCGCTGTGCCCGTTTTTCCGTCCGAGCAGGGATTTACGTTCCCCTTCCATGGGTGGCTTCAAGAGAGCGCTCCTGGGATATCGCCGCAGTGACGTCGATACGGCAATCGCCCGGAATGGCGCTCGAATAGCGGAGCTCGAGGGTGAAATGCCGAAGATCGGCAAGCTCGAGGAGCAGCTTTCGTTGCGTGAGGGGGAGCTCGGGGAGCTTTCGATAATGGTCGTCGAGCGGGAGCGGGACAACCGCGAGCTGCGCGAGGAGCTGCGCAGTGCGCAGGAGCGCCACGACCGCAGCCTGACTTCGCTGGAGACGCTGTCCGAGCGCCTCGAGGAGGTCCAGTCGCAGGCCCGCGGACAGGCGACGCGGATCCGCATGAAGGCGCTTCGAGAGGCGGTTGAGGTGAGCCGCAGGGTCCAGGAGCTTGCCGGCCGGGCCGGGACGGACGCCCAGGCCCTCACCGGGAACGGCACCACAGGGAACGGCGATGGCGAGGAAGCCGAGAACGGTGTGGCCACAGTCGCGGTCCACCTTCCGGCCGAGCTGGGCAGCGCGCCCTGGCCGAGCCTCTTCGAGGGCGCCGTCCGTGTCGAGATCGGGCCGCTCGCCGACTTCTCACAGCTCGTCGGCTTCGAGGACGCCGCCGGCCAGATTCGCGCCGTGTCGGCGGTTTCGGTCGAGCGCTTCACGGAAGGCCGAGCGACGATCGCGATGCACCTCGACGAGCCGGTCGACCTCCTCCAGGAGTTCGAGGAGCGCTGCCCGATGCGCTTCGAGGTCCGCCACACCGCCGCGAACCACGTCGTGCTCGACGTGGACGCCGCTGCGGCTCGCCGCGCAGCTTAGTTCTCACCCCTCTCGCCGCGCGCAGATGACTCAGCCTGGCTCGGCCAGAGCGTGGCAGGCACTGTCCGCAGCCCAGAAGTCACACCTTTGTTGCACCCTCGTCTTGTTCCGTGCCACGCACCGCGTCAAGGTGGAAGCGTGTTCGAGTCCAACCACAAGGGCGCTGTCGCCGAGGCGAAGATTGCGGCCGAAGCACTTCGCCTTGGCATTCCGGTGCTCAAGCCCCTCGCCGAACACGGGCGATACGACCTCGCGTTCGATCTCGAGTCACGGATTCTCCGGGTTCAATGCAAGTGGGGCAGTTTCCGTAAGGGCGTGATTCAGGCGCGGGTGGGCGGTTCGTGGCACTCACCAACTCGTGGATACGTCACAACCACCTACGACAGCTCAGAGATCGACGTGGTCGCGATCTATGCGGGTGAGCTCGACGCGTGCTTCGCTGTGCCCGTCAGCCTGATCGAAGGGCAGCGCGTGTTGTACCTCCGGGTGGACCCGCCCGAAAATCACCAGCGCGGAGCTATAAACTGGGCCGACGAGTACGCACTCGGGGCTGTAGCTCAGCTGGCAGAGCGTTCGGCTGGCAGCCGAAAGGTCGGGGGTTCGAATCCCCCCAGCTCCACTCAAGGTGCGCCCGATGCACCTCCTCCCGCCGAAGTCGTCGGCGCCCACGAGTTCCGCAACCTCTTCGGCTGGTTCATGCAACGCGCCGCTGCGGGCGAGGAGTTCCTCGTCACGCGCCGCGGCAAACCGTTCGCGCGGCTCTCACCGTCCGACGCGCAGCTCCCGCTGCATCCGCCTATCCGCCTCCCGCTCGTCTCGGTGGAGCAGCTCGTGTCGGCGCACCGCGACGAGAAGCCGGCCGAGGAGGGGGGAGAGCCCGCGCCGGCAGCGGCTTAGAAGTCCACATGAGCCCGGCGAGCGTGATCAAAGAGGACGAGGAGATGGGGCCGACCGAGAGCATCGTCTGGGCGCTGATGCAGTTCGGCGGCCAGATCATGGTGATCACGAACCACATGGCGCGATCGCTCGAGGAAGGCGGCGCGACGGAAGGAGATCGCTTCGACCACGTGCTCGCCCGTCTCCTGACCGAAACCTGGGAGGCGGACCGCGACAGGCCCTCGCGGCGTGACCTCGCGACCGCCGCACGAGTTGTCAAGTGGGCGAGTGAGGTGACGGCCGAGGAGATCTGCCTGATCCCACACGACCTGAAGCTCGAGGACTTCGACGACTGCCTGGACCGCCTGCCGCCCGACGATGGCGTGCACGTGTCCGAGCTGCGGAAGCCGACCAAACGCCAGCGCCGACCTTCGTGATCATGCCGAAGCCCTCGAAGCGCGCCACAGACGAGTTCATCCGCGCCACGGTCAACTCGGGCGGTCAGATGATGATGATCACCAGCATGGGGCAGGCGATCGAGTCCGCCGCCGGACCTGTGGTCGGGTCCGACCAGCTCCAGGAGGAGCTCCAAGAGATCCTCGTACGGCGCCTGCGAGAGCGCCCGGACCCGCCCTCCGCTGCCGACCTCGAGACCGCTGCCCGCGTCCTCGCCTGGACCACCACCTGGATCGGCGAGGAGGTCTTCGGGCATTCGCCGGGCGATCCGCCCGGAAGCTGGGTGCCCGAGGTGAGGGGCCGGGTCCGCCCGATGCGTGACGACGAGATCAACTCACACTTCGAGGAACCGTCCCACGGCGAAGAGGCGTTCCACGACCCAGGGGCATTTCGCGAGGCCGGATAGCGCTGCACCCGCCTGGACGAACCGCGGCCACCCCCGGGGATGAGTGATCTAGCCTGAGCGGTCGTCATGGCAATCGTCACCGCATCCAATCTGGGCATGCACGTCGGCGGCCGTCCGCTCTTCGCGGACGTCTCCTTCAAGCTCGAGCACCGCGACCGGATGACCCTCTCCGGGCGGAACGGCGCCGGCAAGTCAACCCTGCTCAAGATCCTCGCGAGCGAGGCGTCGCCGAGCTCCGGCAAGCTCGCCATCGGCAAAGGCTCCCGCATCGCCCTCCACGACCAGCGCCCGCCCCGCGACCCGAGCCGCACCCTGGCCGAATACGTCTTCGCCGGACGCCGCGACATGCTCGACCTGGAAGCCGAGCTCGCCCGGCTCGAGCAGACGATGTCCGATGGCGAGCACGACGAGGCGACCCTCACCGCTTACGCGAAGGCCCAGGAACGCCTCGAGTCCGCCGGCGGTTATCGCTGGCGCGACGACGTCAACGCCGTTCTCCACGGCCTCGGCTTCACCGACGAGCAGACCGGCCGCTCGCTCACGACGTTCTCCGGCGGCGAGCTCACCCGCGCCTCGCTGGCACGCGTGCTCGCCACGGGCGCCGACCTGCTCCTCCTCGACGAGCCGACCAACCACCTCGACATCCCGTCCCTCGAGTGGCTCGAAGGCCACCTCACCGGCCTCGACGCCGGCATCGTCCTCGTCGCCCACGACCGCTGGTTCCTCGAGGCCGTCGGCACCTCCGTGCTCGAGATCGAGGCCGGCCGTGCCCGCTACTTCTCCGGCCCCTGGCACGCTTGGCGCAAGGAGCAAGCGGCCCGCGAAATGGCGCTCGGCCGGGCCATCGACCGCCAAGCCGCCGAGATCGAGCGCATGGAGCGCTTCGTCGAGCGCTTTCGCTACAAGGCCACGAAGGCGAAGCAGGCGCAGTCCCGCCTGAAGAAGATCGAGAAGGTCAAGGCGGATGCCGCGACCCGCGACCCCCGCGACGAGCGCCACCTGCGCTTCTCCTTCGAGGAGCCGACCCGCGCCGGCCGCGAGGTCCTGAAGATGGTCGACGCGCGCATCGAGGTCGGCGACCGCGTCCTCCTGGAGGACGCCAGCCTGTTCGTCGAACGTGGCGAGCATGTCGTCCTCGTCGGCCCCAACGGCGCCGGAAAGACGACCCTGATCGACACCCTCGCCGGCCGCCGCCAGGCCGCCGCCGGGATCGTCCGCACCGGCCACAACGTCAACCTCGGCTACCTGTCCCAGCACTCCGAGACCGCGGCCGGAGGCGGCACCGTCCTCGATGCCGTCCAGCGAGAGACCAAGCTGAGCGGCCAGAAGGCCCGCGACCTTCTCGGCGGCTTCCTCTTCTCCGGCTCGGAAATCGAGAAGAGCCTCTCCGACATCTCCGGCGGTGAGCAACGTCGCCTCTCGCTCGCCATCCTCGTCGCCTCCGGCGCCAATGTCCTAATCCTCGACGAGCCGACCAACCA
>JBBSQE010000045.1:0-16490 GCA_038258095.1 Solirubrobacterales bacterium
AGGAGGTCGACCGGATCGGGGATCGGGTGACATCGGTCCTATCCGAGGCGGCCGACCTGGGTGAGACGCCATTGACGGTCGCGATCGATCGGGCGAGGGCTCTGGTCGCCGAGCCCGCCGCCGAGGCCGCGACCGGAGTCGGCGCATGAACCCGGCACCGCTCGCGCCTCCCGAGGTCAGCCTCGAGGATCGCTACACCCAACCCGAGGGCACGGCACTCGTCTCCGGCGTGCAGGCACTGGTCCGCGTCACCCTCGACCAGATGCGCCTCGACCGGGGGCGCGGTTTGCGCACGGCGGCGTTCGTCAGCGGCTATCAGGGCTCGCCGCTGGGAGGGCTCGACCTCGAGCTCGGCCGCGCTCAGGAGCACCTCGATGCGGCCGGGGTCGTCTTCAAGCCCGGCCTGAACGAGGAGCTGGCCGCGACCGCCGTCGCTGGGACGCAACTCCTGGGCGAGCTCGAGGGCCGCCGCTTCGAGGGGGTGACCGGGTTCTGGTACGGGAAGAACCCCGGCCTGGACCGGGCGGCGGACGCGATTCGCCACGGCAACTTCTCCGGCACCGCGCCGCTCGGCGGGGCGGTCGCCTGGATCGGCGACGATCCCTCGGCGAAGTCGTCAACCGTCCCCAGCGCCTGCGAGCCGGTTTGCCGCAGCCTGTTGATGCCCCTGCTGGCGCCGGGGACGGTGCAGGAGGTCCTCGAGCTGGGCCTGCACGCCGTGGCGATGTCCCGCTACAGCGGCTCCTGGAGCGGCCTGAAGATCGTCGCCGATACGGCCGATTCAACCGCGACGGTGGACGTCAGCCGCGCCCTCGCGGCGGTCCCCGACCTGCCGGCACGCCGGGAGTTCACGCCCCCGGTCCTGCTGCCCCCGATGAATCTCGAGGCCGAGCACGAGGTGGCGAACGTCCGGCTCGGGCGCGTGCACGACTACGCGAGGGAGGCGGAGCTGAACCGCATCGTCTTCGAGCCCGGGCAACCCCGAGTGGCGTTGCTGGCGGCGGGAATGGCCCACCAGGTGCTTCTGCGGGCGCTTCGCGACCTCGGGATCGGCGAGGACGAGTGCAACCGGCTCGGTCTGCGGGTCATCCGGCTGGCGATGCCGTGGCCGCTTCAGCGCGACGAGGTCCGCCGGCTCTGCGCCGGTGTCGAGACCGTGCTGGTCGCCGAGGACAAGCTGCCCTTCATCGAGAGCCAGGTGAAGGAGGCGCTCTACCGGACCCCCGGGGCTCCACTCGTGCTGGGCAAGGAAGACGAGGAGGGGCGCCCGATGCTGCCGGCTCACGGGTCGCTCACGGCGGACGGGGTGGCGCAGAGCCTCAGCCGGGTGATCGACCACGAGCTCCTTCCCGAGCGTGCCCTGGCGAGGCTCGCCGAGCTGGAGCGGCCCGGCGGCGTCGGGCCCGCCGACGGCGTTCCCCGGCGCACCCCGTACTTCTGCTCCGGCTGCCCCCACAACACCAGCACCCGTGCCTCCGAGGATCAGCTCGTCGGGGTCGGCATCGGCTGCCACACGATGGTGGCGATCGACGGCGGGCGCCGTGGCAGGCTGCTGGGGATGACCCAGATGGGCGGGGAGGGCGCGCAGTGGTCGGGCCTGGCGCCGTTCACCGACGACCCGCACTTCATCCAGAACCTCGGCGACGGCACCTTCTATCACTCCGGCACCCTGGCGATCCGGGCCGCGATCGCATCCGGCCACAACATCACCTACAAGCTGCTCGCCAACGACGCCGTCGCGATGACCGGTGGCCAGCGGCCCGAGGGTAGGCTGGCGATGCCAGAGCTGACCGAGATGCTGGAGGCCGAGGGTGTCCGGCGGATCATCGTCACCACTCCCGAGCCGGAGCGCTATCGGGGTGTGCGGCTGGCGGACATCGCCGAGGTGCGTCACCGGGACGAGCTGCAGGAAGCCCAGCGCGAGCTCGCGTGTATCGCCGGCGTGACGGTGCTGATCCATGACGACCGCTGCGCGAACGAGAAACGGCGGCTCCGCAAGCGCGGCAAGCTGGCGTCCTCCGCAGAGCGGGTCTGGATCAACGAGCGGGTCTGCGAGGGCTGCGGGGACTGCGGCGAGAAGTCGAGCTGCCTGTCGGTGCAGCCGGTGGAGACCGAGCTCGGGCGCAAGACCCGGATTCACCAGGCCTCCTGCAACGAGGACATGACTTGCCTGAAGGGCGACTGCCCGTCGTTCGTGATGGTCACCCCCGGGCGGCGCGGGCGGCGGGCCGATCCGCCGGCGGTGCCCGTCGAGCTTCCCCCGCCCGACGTCCGCCGCGGCGACGCGGACGTCCTGGTGCGGATGCCGGGAGTGGGAGGCACCGGGGTCGTGACCATCTCGCAGATCCTGCAGATGGCCGCACACCTCGACGGCAGGTTCGCGGCCGGGCTCGAGCAGACCGGGCTGGCCCAGAAGGGCGGGCCGGTGATCTCCGACCTGCGGATCGCCTCGGAGCCGGTGATCGGCCAGCTTCGCGCGAGCGGCGCCTCGGCCGATCTGATCCTCGGCTTCGACCTTCTCGGCGCCGCGGCGCCGGAGACCCTGGAGACCGCGGATCCCGAACGCACGGTCGCGGTCCTCAACACCGGGGTGATGCCGACCGCCGCGATGGTCACCGACCCGAAGGCCGCTCCGGCCTCGGTCCGGAGGGCCCTGAACCGGATCCGGCGCCGAACCCGGGCCGGGGAGACCGTCGAGCTCGATGCCCTCGACCTCGCCGAACGCCTCTTCGGCGACCACATGCCGGCGAACATGCTGCTCGCCGGGGCCGCCTTCCAGCACGGGTGCCTGCCGCTCTCGGCGGAGGCCATCGAGCGGGCGATCGAGCTGAACGGCGCTGCGCCCGAGAAGAACCTGGCGGCGTTTCACTGGGGCCGGGCGATGGTGGCTGACCGTGAAGCGGCGCTGGGGGCGTTGCCGGCGCGACCCGGTGAGGCCGAGCCGCAGATCGATCCGCGGGCCGAGGCGATGGTCTCCTCACTGCCACCCGGGTCCGAGCTGCGCCGGATCGGCGCGTTCCGTGCCTCGGAGCTGATCGCCTACCAGAACGTTGCCTACGCGCAGCGCTACGCAGACGACATCCTCCACGTCGCGGCGACCGAGCGAGGGGTGACCGGGGAGGCGGACGGACCGATCGCCCTCGCTCATGCCCGGGGCCTGCACAAGCTGATGGCCTACAAGGACGAGTATGAGGTCGCCCGCCTGCATCTCGACCCCGCCGAGCGGCTGCGGCGCGAGGCGGAGTTCGGCCCGGGCTCGAGGGTCGAGGTCCTGCTGCACCCGCCGCTTCTGCGAGCGCTGGGGATGAAGCGCAAGATCCGCCTCGGGCGATGGGGGCTCTGGAGCTTCCGCGTCCTCCGGGCGATGCGGCGCCTGCGCGGAACCCCGTTCGACCCCTTCGGCCACACCGAGGTGCGACGAGTCGAACGCGACCTGATCGGCGTCTACCGAGACCTGGTCGAGCGCTCGCTGACGACCCTGACGCCGGAGAGGGCCGCGCGGGTGACCGAGGTCGCGGCCCTGCCGGACCTGGTCCGCGGCTACGAGGAGATCAAGCTCAGGAGCGTGGCCGAGTTCCATCGGCGCGCGGCGGAGCTCACCGACGAGCCGGAGACGGTGATCGAGCTTCCCGTCGACCGGGTCCCGGTTGGGGCTTGAGCCGGCTCGTAGGCGCGCCCTCTTCCACCCCGGTTTGGGCCCCGGATCCGGTCAGCGAAAGACACCGGTGTGGCCCAGCGAGTAGCGACCCGGCTGCGGGTATACGGAGAGCCCGTGTGGCCCGCTGCCGACCGGGATCCGCGCCAGCAGGTGGCCAGTGCGGGTATTGATCGCGTAGACCTCCGCGTTGTAGCGGCCGGACAGCCAGAGCACCTTCCCATCGGCCGAGACTCCGCCCATGTCCGGGCTGCCTCCGCCTGGGATCGTCCACTTCCTGACCGGGCGGCGCTTCGCGAACGAGAGCACCGACACCGTGCCCTCGTCGCGGTTGGAGACGTACAGGAACCTGGAGTCCCTGCTCGCGTAGAGACCGTGCGCGCCCGCGCCCGTCGCCACGAACCCGAGTTTGTGGAAGGTCCGCGCGTCGATCAGCCAGACGCCGCCGTTGTTCATGTCGGCCACATAGAAGACCTTGCCGTCGGGTGAGAGCTTCACGTCCTGAGGCATTGCTCCCCCGGCCAGAGGGATCGTGTCGACGACCTTCTCCTTGCGGACATCGACAACGACCATGCTCGAGCCGAACTCGCAGCTGGCGAGGAGCAGGCTGCCGTCGGCGGTGAAGTCCATGTGGTCGACGCCCGCGCAGGGAACCGAGAGGGAGTGCTGCAGCTTCATCGTCTCCGCATCGCGGAAGTCCAGCCGCTGAAGGCGCTCGGCGACGACGATCGCGTAGCTCCCATCCGGGGTGAAGTAGAGGTTGTACGGGTCCTCAACCGCCACTGGCTTCCCGGGCTTGCCGGTGGCGGGGTCGATCGGGGTGAGGCTGTTGCCCTGGTCGTTGTCGACCCAGAGCGTCTTCAGGTCATAGGAGGGGGTGACGTGCTGGGGGAGCTCACCGACGCCGAACTCGTCGATCACCTTGTAGGTCTTCGGGTTGATGACGCTGACGGTGTTGCTGTCGCTGTTCGGAACGTAGACGCGGGAGGGGAAGCTCCGCACCGCCGGCGCCAGCCGGTTCGGGCGGTCGGCGGCGTAGACATCGCGGGGATCGAGCTGGGCTGGGACACCGCCGGCAGGACCGTTGCCGTGGAGCCCGGCCCCCGCCCCGGTGGACTGGACGCCGGTGCTCGATGAGTCGGACGTGTCAGGTCCTGCGCCTGACGTTCCTCCGCAGCCGGAGCCGACGCCCAGGAGGACGACCAGCGAGATCACGAGGAGGCGCCACGGGTGCACGATCCCGAGATCCTTCTCGCAACAGATGAATCGCTCCTGAAAGCGTCGTTCAGGTCCGTTTCATCTTCCTTGCGTGACCATGGGTGAATGAGCGGGTGTCTCCGATCCCTCATGGCCACCGCCGCCCTTGCGTGCGCCCTCGTGGGCGCGCTGGGTGGTTGCGGCTCGGGCTCCGGGGGCGGGGGTTCCGCCTCGAACCCCGCGGCACGCACAGCGACCGAGCGGCCCTCGAGCACTCCTCCTCCCGCTTCCCTGCGGTCGAGCGGCGTTGCGCTCGCGCTTCAGGTGCCGATCTCGGGCGAGGCCCTGGTCTCGGGTGGAGGGGAGTTGCTCGCGCTCGGGGGCGTCGACGCGGGTGATGTCTCCACGAACGCCGTGGTGCGGGTGCTTCCGGAGCAAGGGAGCGCGCGCAACACCGGATCGCTCGCGCAGCCCCTGCACGACGCAGCCGCAACGGTCCTCGGCAAGCGCACGCTCCTCTTCGGCGGCGGCTCGGCGGCGACCACTGACGAGGTCGAGTCGATTCCGGCCTCCGGCGCGGGCACCGTGGTCGGTCACATGCCCGTCCCCCGGTCGGACCTCTCGGCGGTCTCAGCTCGTGGCGACGTCTACGTCGTGGGCGGCTACGACGGGACTGAGGCGGTGGGCGCGGTGCTGGCCACACGGGACGGACGCTCCTTCAGGATAGTCGGGAAGCTCCCGGTGCCGGTGCGCTATGCGGCCGTGATCGCCTCGGGCGCCTCGATCTGGGTGCTCGGCGGCGAGCAGTCAGATGGAAGTGACACGGATGCGATCCAGGAAATCGACCTCGATTCGGGCGCCATCCGGGTCGCAGGTCACCTGCCCGGCACCCTCGCCCATGCTTCCATCGCCACGATCGGTGGGAGCATCTTCCTGATCGGTGGCAGGCTGGACGGATCGACGAGCGATGCCATCTTCCGGCTGGACCCCACCACAGCGACGGTGAGGCCGGCGGGAACCCTCCCGGCGCCCATCCAGAACGCGGCGGCGGCGGCCGGAGGCTCGGTGTACCTAGTCGGCGGGCTGACCGCCGACGGGACTCCGGTGGCCGATGTCCTTCGGCTCAGGCCGATGCCTTGACGCCCGCGTCGGTCGTCGCCGCGGAGAATTCCGGAAAGCTCGTGGCCGTCGCTCCGCCCGACCTGTTTGACTGTCGCCCGTGACCGCAGACTCGAGATCAGAGTCCCCGGGAGATGCTCCGGCGCGCCCCGGCTCATTGGCTGCCGCAGTAGAGGCCGAGCGGCCCGACTTCGGGAGCTTTGCCATCGGGTTCGATGAGCGTGATCGCGAGCGCCTGCACATGCTCTGGGACGAGGTGCTCGATTCCAACCAATGGACCGAGGGCGAGCTCGTGGGCCGGTTCGAGCGGGCGTGGGCCGAGTGGAACGGGCTCGGCTCTGTCGCCGTGTCCAGCTGGGCGCCGGGCGCGGCGGCGGCGCTCGAGTTCGCCGAGATTCGCGGCCACGAGGTCCTCTGTCCCTCCAACACATTCATGGCGACGCCGCTCTCGATCCTGCGGGCGGGGGGTACCCCGGTGTTCGTCGACTGCAATAGGTCAGACCTCTGCATGAGCTTCGAAGACTTTCAGCGCAAGGCCGAGCGCCATCGGCCGAAAGCTGCTTGGCTGGTCCACATCGGCGGACACCTCGCCTTCGAATCAGACGAGATCGCGGCCTACTGCAGGGACGCGGGGATCTTCCTGCTCGAGGACTGCGCCCACGCGCACGGCGCCTCCTGGGACGGCCGCCGGGCCGGGAGCTGGGGCGACGCCGGGGTCTACTCCCTGTATGCGACCAAGACGGTCTCGACCGGTGAGGGCGGCGTGCTCGTCTCGCGCCACTCCGAGCTGCTCGAGTTCGCGCGCAGTCACCGCAACTACGGCAAGCCAGACTACGAGGTCGTTGGCGCAAGCGCGCGGATGAGCGAGTTCACGGCGGCGCTGGGCCTGGTGTCGGTAGAGCGGATGGAGGAGATCGTGGCCTGGAAGAACGACATCGCCTCCCGCTTCCTCGATGAGCAGCACCCCGGGCGGCTCGAGTTGCCGGAGGGGATGGTCTCCGGCCTCTACAAGTACATCGTCTTCGACGAGATACCGCGTTCGACGGGGAAGGTCTACGAGGAGTCCTGTCACCGCATCATGGGCACCGGAGATGACCTGCCGAACACGGACTGGGTCGCCGAGAATCACTGGTGCGCCCCGCTCTACTACCGCCCTTCGCCCACGGGCGAGCGGGCCGGCTCGGAGGTTGCCGCGTGAATCGCGTCCTCGTCACCGGCGGCTCGGGCTTCATCGGCTCTCACGTAGTCGACGCGCTCGCCGAGGCGGGGATCGAGCCGCGGATCTACGACCTGCGTGAGTCCCCCCACCACGAGCCCGGCTCCGTCGATACCGCGATCGGCGACCTCTGTGACCGCGAAGGGCTGGAGCGTGCGATGGAGGGCTGCGACGCAGTCATCCACCTTGCCGCCTCGGCCGACGTGGGGATCGTGCTCGACGATCCCGTCGGCGCCGAGGAGGCCAATTCGCGCGGAACCCTGACCGTCCTCGAGGCTGCACGATCGACCGGGATCTCGCGGGTCGTCTACGGCAGCACGATCTGGGTCTACGGAGAATCGGGCGACGGCATCGTCGACGAGGCGACCCTGCTCGGCCTGCCGAAGCACCTCTACACGGCGACAAAGCTGGCGGGCGAGATGTACTGCACCTCCTATGCCGAGCTCTATGGGCTCGACTGCACGATCCTGCGGTTCGGGATCCCCTACGGCCCACGCGGGCGACCCGCGACCGTCATCCCCATCTTCGTGCGCAAGGCGCTCGCGGGCGAGCCCCTGACCCTGGCGGGCGACGGGATGCAGACGCGGCGCTTCGTCTACGTCGAGGACATCGCCGACGGCGTCGTGCGGGCGACCCTCGAGCCGAGCGCGGTGAACGGCGTCTACAACCTCTCGAGCGATGAGACGGTGACGATCCGGGACCTCGCAGAGACTGTCCGCGAGGTGCTCGGGGAGGTCGAGATCGTCTACGGGCCCGGGCGCACCGGGGACTTCGATGGCGCCCAGATCTCGAATCAGCGCGCTCGCGCTGACCTCGGCTGGGAGGCGAGCACGCCGATGAAGATCGGAGTCGAGCGCTATCTGAGCTGGCTGCAGGCAGAGCAGGAGGCCGAGGCCGTTGCCGTCGCTCCCGAGGCCGTTGCCGTCGCTCCGGTCGCCACAGCGGAGCAGCCGGCCGGCGCCCGCCCGACGCCCGCCCCAACCCGCGCGCTGACCGGCCCCAGCCGGGTTCGCAGGTCCGGACCCGCAGCGAAGCGAGCCGGCGTCAATCTGGCCCACTGGCTCACCGGACCGGCCGCCGTGGCCGCCTTCGCGTGCGCCGTCGGAACGATCGTGCCCTACCTCCTGGCCAAACGGCTCGACGAGTTCGATATCACCCAGGCTCATGCAATCGGGTTCACCACGATCTTCGCGACCCTCATCTGCCTTTCGGCGGCCCATGCGGCCTCGGCTCGCGATCTGCGCAAGGGTGCCTTGATCGGTTGGCTCATCTTCGGCTACACGGCGCTCTTCGTGCTCCCGTGGCCCAAGGGCAGGCTCGATCTCGCGCTCCCGGAGGTGCAGTCGCTCTTGATGAGCGCCGTCGGCACCGTGCTGGCGCTTTGCATCGCGGCGATCGTCAACCGGCGCCGTGCCCTCCTCTCACCTGCGCCCGAAGACGTCGTCTGAGCGGCGCGAGCCCTGTGCTCAGAGCGTCCGCGCCGGTAGTCCCCGCGCTTCGATCGTCTCGAGTATCGGCTCCATCGCGGCGACCGTGTTCCGCCAGCAACCGGCCGCGCTGTAGTGATCCGCGTCGTGCAGGAGCAGGACGTCACCTCCGCGTAGGTCGGAGGTCACCTCGGATGCGATCGCCGTCGGCGTGATCTGTTTCCGCCAGTCGTGACCCCACCTGGACCACAGCAGAGGCCTCAACCGGTGCCGGCGAGTCAGTGCCAGCCCGGTGTGGCTGAAGATTCCATAGGGCGGCCGGTGATAGAGCGGTTTCACTCCAGTGGCGTCGGTGATCGCCACGACCCCGCGTACCAGGTCGTCCGCCAACTGGCGCCGTGTCAACCGGAGCTGGTTGCGATGGCGGTGGCAATGAAGCGCGATCCCGTGTCCGGCGGCGGCGATCTCGGCCGCGAGCTCGCGGTTGCGGTCGACCTGCTCGCCGACGAGAAAGAATGTCGCCTTGACTTCAGCGTCGGCTAGCCGTTCGAGTATCGCCGGGGTCCCCTCGGGGTGCGGGCCGTCATCGAAGGTGAGGGCGATCGACGCCTGGTCATCGATCCGGCGGGGAACTCGAAGCGCGGCGGCCACGGGCGGGACGATCGGTGCGAGGGCGGGAGCGGCCCAGCCGACGGCGGCCAGTCCACCCGTTGCTAGCGGCAGCCTGAGCATGGGGGTGAGCCGATGGTAGACGGGCAGATTCCGCTAGGGGTCGCCCTCGCCCTCGCTGCGGCCGCTTGTTTTGAGACGGGCTACGTCCTCCAGGCTCTCGAGGCCCGCCGGTCGCCCGCCCGCGCCGCCCTGCGCTGGGCGCTGTTCGCCTACCTGGTCCGCCGGCGACTGTGGGTCGCGGGCATAGGGCTCTCGCTGATCGGCTGGCCCCTGCAGATCCTCGCTCTGGATCACGCGCCCCTGAGCTTGGTCCAACCGACGCTGGCCGTCGGCCTGCTGGGATTGCTGGCGCTCGGCTCGAGGGTTCTCGGCGAGCGGGTCGGGACCCGGGAGGTGGTCGCGGCGCTGGTGATCATCGCCTCACTGAGCGTGGTGGTCTGGGCCGCGCCCCCCGAGCTCGGCGAGGTGACGCGCGGTCCGGGCCTTGTGACCGCCGTCGCCGTCCTCATCGCGGCGACGATCGCTCCCTTCGCCTTCAATGCCCTCCGCGGCGCTGCTCCGATCGCCTTCCTGGTCGGAGCGGTAGGGGCCGCCGACGGGCTGGCGGCGTTCGTCGCGAAGCTCGTGGCCGAGGATAGCTCGGCGGGGGCGTGGGGCGCCGCGGCAGCTTGGGTCGGGCTGGTCGGCGCTGTCGTCGCTCTCGGCCTGCTCAGTGAGACGAGTGCCCTGCAACGGGCGCCCGCCACGAGGGTCGCTCCGGTGGTGTTGTGCATGCAGATCGCGATCCCGGTTCTGTTGGCGCCGCTCATCGGCGGCGAGGACTGGGGACAGACCCCCCTTGGGGGCGTGGTGCTGGCCGCCGCCCTGGCGGCAGCCGTTGCCGCCGTCGCTGTCCTTGCCGCGTCGCCGGCGGTCGCCGGGGTGGTCGCGGGTGGGGCGGGTGCGGGTGGAGAGGGCTCGGGTGGGGCGGGTGCGGACCCGACGGTCAGCGGGCGGGGTTCGCCTCCCGTGCCAGATTGAGAACCGCTCCGGCCGCGGTCGGCAGGCGGGCGAAGGAGTCATCCGGACTTCCGGGATCGCCGAGCGCACGATGCAGTCCGAGGCGCAGCGATTCCTGATCGGTCGCGACCTCGGCCAGCCCGTGCTCGGCGAAGGCCCTGTTGTTGACGCGGATGTGGGCCCGGCCCCAGCCGAAGGAGATCACGCGGCATCCGCGCATGATCGCTTCGAGCACCGTCAGACCCGCCGTCGAGTGGATCAACACATCGGCCGCCGCGAGCAGTTCGCTCATCTGCTCGGTGAAGCCCATCACGACTACTCGGTCATTGCCGCCGAATCGCCGGGTCAGCTCGGTGAGGACACGCTCGTTTCGCCCGCAGAGGCAGACAACGGTGACGCCGGGCTCCCCCAGGGCGACCTCGGTGGCTCCGGCCAGGTCGCCGACGGCCCAGCCTCCACCTGAGACGACAACGATCGGCCCCTCGTCCGGGAGCCCGAGGTCGGCCCGGGCCGCGCCAGGTTCACACGGCATATAGAACTCGGGCGAGGTCAGCCCGCGGACGCACTCGATCCTGCTGCGAGGAGCGATGCGCCGCACCTCGGCCTCGGATTCTGGATGGGTGATCAGATGCAGATCGACCGCGGGGTGGGCCCAGTAGGCAAGTGCCGCGAGATCGGTGATCGCCGAGACCACCGGAATGGGGAGTCTCCCCTGGGCGCGCAACCAACCGAGGGCCTCGGTTGATCCCGGATAGGTGGAGACGACGACGTTGGGCGCCCGGGCGGCGACGGCGGGGCCGATCCTCCGGCCGGCCAGACGACCACTGATGACCTTGGCCAGGCGCCGGGTGGGACGCAGATCGGTGATCAGCCGGTACTCGAGATCGAAGATCCGGTTACCCCACGCCGACTCGAACCGAGAGCCCTCCCGCACCAGCCGTTCGATCGGGCCACCGACGATGGCGAGCGAATCGACGATCTCGACCTGCGCCTTTGGCTCGAGATCGCGGATCCCCTCGGCGAGCACGCGCGCTGGGAGGTCATGCCCCTCCCCGATCGAGGCCGAGAGGATGAGGACACGGGACGGATCGGCGCTCACCCGCCCGAGGATATTCCCCGTCGGTCATTCGCTCGTTCGAGGCCGGGCCGGAGGGTCTTGACGTGATCTGTATCGGCGTTCGCAAGCCGAAGTAGGGCGACGCCGAGCGGTTCGTGGATTTCTGGGAGTGATCAGCCAGACACGTCGCTCGACGATCAGGGCTCGGGTTCTCCCGGCCGAGGCGGACGGTCCCACGTTCCCCCCACGAACGACAAGCGGCGGCCCCGTCCGGGGCCGCCGCTTGATCGAGCCGTTCCCGGATTCGGAACGGAGCTCGCAACGCCGGCGAGCTACTTCGCGGGTGCGCCGTTCGGCGCTTCGTCGGCGTGTCCGCCGGGCCCGTCGTTGTTGGGAGCCTCGGACCCCGACTCGTCGCCGGGCTTCTCGCCGGTGTCGGGACCGGACTGATCGCCCTGCTGGACGTTGTCGGTATCCGGACCTGACTTGCTGTCGGCGGCTTCGCCTCTGTCCGGGGCCTCCGTTCCGGCCTGCTCCCCCGACTGCTCGCCCTGCGTCGCACCGGGGGTGTTCTGAGCGGGCTGGGCATGATTGCCGGTACCTCCGGCCGCCAGCGCCGAACCGCCGAGGGCGAGAGCGCCCAGGGCCGCCAGGGTCAGCACCGATTTCTTGATCTTGTTCTTCACTTTGACTCCTTCTGGTTGGAACGTCGTTTACCTGAGGGCGAATCTAGGTCGGCCGAATGACACGGCTGTGACAGCGGCAGGCGCAGGACGATGCGGGCGCCGGGACCGGCCGGCGAGATGGTTGCCTCGCCCCCGTGCGCACGGGCGATGGCGCGGACGATCGGCAACCCGAGCCCGGCCCCGCCACGCCTGCGCGCAGGGTCGGCGCGAGTGAATCGCTCGAACGCCGTGGCGAGGAACTCGCGAGGGAATCCGCTGCCCTGGTCCGATATCGAGAGGACCAGTGCCTCGTCATCGGTCTCCACCCCGACCACGGTCGTGCCACTCCCGTGCCGGAGTGAGTTGTCGATCAGATTCCCGACGGCTTGGCGGATTCGCAGCGGGTCGAGCTCGGCGCGCTGATCCTCGGGGGATTGGAGCTCAACCGCTCTTCCGGCCGCGGTCGCCCGATCGTCGTAGCGCGCAATGACAGTCTCGAGCAGCCCGCGAACGTCGGTTGCCTGAGGCCTCACCTCGAGGGCGCCGTCCTCCGAGCGGGCGATCAGCAGCAGATCCTCGGACAGCCGGACGAGCTGGTCGACCTCCTCGGCGGCGCTCGTCAGCGCCGCGCGGGTCGGCTCGTCGTAGCCTTCCCCCCTGAGCGTCACCTCGAGCTCAGCCTTCAGGACGGCGAGCGGCGTCCGAAGCTCATGGCTCGCATCGGCGGTGAAGGCCCGCTCACGGGCGAACGACGCCTCGAGGCGGGCGAGCATCGCGTTCAGGGTCTCACCGAGGCGCCGAATCTCGTCGTTGGCATCAGGTATCGGCAGGCGCTCACCGTCGTGCTCGAAGGTGATCTGGTCGGCGCGCCGGCGCAGGCCCTCGACCGGGGCCAGACCGGCTGAGGCCAGCAGATATCCGAGCCCGGAGGCAAGCAGGACGGCAATCGGAGCGCCGATCGCGAATGCTCCGAGCAGACCGTTGAGGGCATCCTCCCGTTCACTGGTCGCGGCGCCGACGACAACCACCAGGTGCGTTCCCTGGGCCGTGACCGGGGTCGCCAGCAACCGGGCACTCCCTTCGATGCCCCCAACCGTCTGGTTGCCCAGGATCGTGGCAGCGCGAAGGCTCCGAATCCGCTGCACATCGAGCGCCGAGAGCCTTGCGCCGGGGGTCGAGTCGACGACCCTCCCCGATCGGGTCAGGACCTGGGCGAAGCTCTCACCCGATTCGGTGAGCCTGCTGGACCCACCCTGAGCCAGACCGGAATCCGCCTGGGCCACCAGGGCAGCGACGTCGTCGGCGCGGGACCGCAACCCACTGTCGATCGACGCGTCGAGGCTCGACTCGAGCCGCAGATAGAGAAATGCGCCAACCAAGGCCAGGACCAGGGCCATTGCCGATGCGAACGCTGCCGTCAACCGAACCCGGATGGGAAACCGCTTCATCCTCCTTGCGGCTCCCGCAGGCGGTACCCCGCTCCGCGGATGGTCTCGAGGGACTCCGTGCCGAACGGCCGGTCGACCTTCTCGCGGAGGCGCCGGACATAGGAATCCACGACGTTCGAGCGGTTCTCGTAGTCGTAATCCCAGGCGTGCTCGAGCAGCTGGTAGCGGGAGAGGACCTCTCTCGGCCGCCTCATGAATGTCTCGAGCAGCGCGAACTCCTTGGACGACAGGGTGATCTGCGCATCCCCGCGCCAAACCTCGCGCGTTGCCGGATTCATCCGCAGCCCCCCGACCTCCAGCAACGTCGGCCGCTCGATCGGTCCACGCCGGGCCAGGGCGCGAAGGCGGGCGAGAAGCTCGGCGAACGAGAACGGTTTTGTCAGGTAGTCGTCAGCGCCGCCGTCGAGGCCGGCGATCCGGTCCTCCACGGCATCGCGAGCGGTCAGCATCACCACGGGGGCCCAAACGCCGTCGGCTCGCAGGCGCCGGCAGGTCTCGAAACCGTCGAGGCCCGGGAGCATCACGTCGAGAACGATCGCATCGTAGTCGATCGAGCCCGCCATCCAGAGCGCGTCTTCGCCCTTGACCGCCACATCGGTCGCGATCGTCTCGGCTCGCAGCCCCCGGCGGACGACTGCCGCCAGCTTCACGTCGTCTTCCACAACGAGAACTCTCATGTCAGCGAACCTGCGCGATGCAGATGACAGGGTGATGACATCCGTGTCCTGCCTCGATCAGAGATCGCGGAGGGTTTCGACCTTCGGGTGCCGCAGGGCTCTCAGCATCGTTCCGGTTGCCAGGACGACGGCGCCAACCGCGACGGCGGAGACCGTGCCGAGATAGAGCCAGGGCACCGCGAGGCTGCTGGGAGGCGGGTCGAAGACGCCGGTGAGGACCTTGACCAGGACGAGCGAGAGTCCGGTGGCGATCAGGCCGCCGAGAGCGAGGCCGCCGACCGTCACGAAGCTCGCCTCGCTCCAGGCGAACGCTCCGAGCTGGCGAGCCTCGGCGCCGAGCGCCGAGGCGATCGCGAACGAGCGGCGGCGCTCGCTGAACCCGAGGCCGAGAACCAGGCCGGTGCTCGCCGCGGCAAGGACCAGAGCGAATGCCAGCTCGACCTTGGTCAGCCCCGAGAGCTCGACCGCGGTCAGGCTCGTGCCGATTATCTGCCGGCTCGAGGCGATGTCCGTGACCTTTGCCCCCGGTCCGACCAGCGCCTGGACCCGCCCAGCCACCGTGGTCGGGCTCGTCCCGTCGGTCTGGATCAGGAAGCTTCCGACGGCGTTGCTTCCGGTCTGCTTCGCGATGTAGGACGCGTTGGCGACGAAGAAGCTGTCCTTCGGCGCCGTCGGGAACTCGTTGGCCACGCCGACGTAGTGGAAGGGGACCGTCTGGAACTGCTTGGTGAGGCCGTTCTGTAGACGGAGCCGCAGCAGATCCCCCGTATGAAGCTGGAAGTCCTTGACCGTCTCGGCACTGACGAGGATCGAGTCCGGCTTGGACCCGAGCGTCGAGATCAGCTGGCTCGCGCTACCTCCCTGAAACCAGGCGCTCTGGAGCTTCCCGGCGGCGGTGATCGTGGCGGGGTTGACCCCGTACAGATCCTGGAGGTCGGGACCCACGTAGGCGAAGCGGTGCTGGAGCGGCTCGACCGAGCCCACGCCCGGCACCTTCGCCAGCCGAGCGGCCTCCCCCGGGCCGACCTTGGCACCGGGCGACTCGGTGACGGTCACATCGGCTCCGTTGGTGAGGCGGGCATCGGCCTCCGCCTGCTGGGAGTAGGTGGAGTTGAAGACCGCGGTCGAGCCCGCGAACGCGGCCGTCAGGGCAACCAGCGTGAGCGAGCGCGCGAGCAGCCGGCGCTGGCGGCCCATGGTCGCCGTGACGGTCGGCGCGAGCTCGCCTGCCAGCGGGCGCATGACGCGGGCCAGCGGCGTGCGGCCCCGCACCAGGACCAGGTCGGCGAGCCGGTAGGCGAGCAACCCTGCGCCGATCCAGCCCAGAACAGGGGCGAGCAGCGCGAACCAGTTGACCTGTACCTGGGGGAGGCCCTCCGGGGCGAGGACGAGCTGGTAGCCGTTGCGAGACGCCTGCCAGTACACGATCGCCGAGCCGGCCAGCGCGATCAGATCGAGGCGGCCACGCATCCACCACGGGGCGCGGAGCGTGCGGCCGATCGAGCGCCGCGCCCCGGAGACGGTCAGCGAACGGGCCTCCCTCCATGCCGGAAGCGCAATCGCCCCCGCGGCGATCAGGAGACCCGCGGCGGCGGCACCGCCGGCCCACAGAGCCGCGACCAGGGTGCTGGCTCCGAACCCCGCCACCCCGAAGGCGAGGGATCCGATCGCGAGGGCCGCGCCCAGGCCGACGGCCACGCCGAGCCCGCCGGCGAGGATTGTCTCCGCAAGGGCCATCCGCACGAGCTCGGCGGTGGTCGCTCCGCGGGTACGTAACAGGGCCTGGTCGCGTCGGCGGCGTTCGCCGCCCGCGGAGGCGGCCGAGGCGGTGATCAACCCGGCGAGAATCGCTCCGGGGACGCCGAGGAAGAGGAAGAGGATCTGCGCGTAGAGCGCGTCGCTGCGGGCGCTGTCGAGAGCAGTGCCGAGGTTGTCGCCGACCAGCCCTCCGCCGGCGAGCTTCGCCTCGAGGTTCTTCGCCTGCCCGCTCACCTGTGTGAAGGCGGATCCGGGGCTGGTCGCCAAAGCGCCGTGATCGAGAAGGGCATGGACCTGTGTCTGCAGGAGGTCGGGCCGGGCCTTGGAGAGAGGCCCCTCCACCCTCTTGAAAGCGGCCGGAGGGAGCAGCACCACGTTGTCGGGCGGCGCCTGGAGCTGGGCGCCGGGTGGCGCGCCGACCTTCTGAAAGAGAGAATCGGCGGCCGGGAGGTCGACGATTCCGGCGATTCTGACCTGGGCCGGCGGGAGGCCGCCACGGCCGATCGCGATCCGATTCCCCGGTTTCGCCTGGAGGTTCGCGGCGGTCTGCTGGGCGAGCAGCGGCCCTCCCAGCCTGCCGGCCAAGAGGCGAATCGATCC
>JBBSQE010000046.1:0-16401 GCA_038258095.1 Solirubrobacterales bacterium
CTGCGATCATCGCGTTGCACCTTCAAGGTGATCCTCCTGAGTTGGGATTGCGGACATCGACACCCGCATTTTCTCTGCTCAGACGGACGAAACAGCGCCCCGGCTCAGGCCGGGGCGCTCACCTTGATGCAAGATCGGGGCCAGTGCGCAGGGTCGGCGGGCGCAACGGACGGCTACCGCGAGGCGAACCCCGCCGGGACCCATGCGGCCAGCGCCTCGACCCGCTCCGCGTCGTAGCACCGCGCACCGGCCGGCTCGTCTGCGAATGCGATCGAGCGCCGCTAGACCTTCCCCCCCGGCACAAAGGCCGGGTCGTCCTCGTGCTCTCCGAAGAACCTGACCATCGCACCGGCGTAGTCGGTGAACGTCGGTGGCCGCAGGCCATGGGGAGAGAGCAGGCTGACCGTGCGGCGGGTGTCGAAGCGGACCGGGTGGTTCAGGTAGGCGAGCGACTCCGGCGGTGTTCCGCCGAAGCGCTTGCGGACGTAGTCGAGCTTGAGGGCCGAGGCGACCACGCCCGGAGGTATGCGGCCCCTGGGCTTGCGGGCTCCGAACTCCTTGGCGAGGGCCAGGGTCAGCTGGTGGGCCGAGAGGGGCTCGGGATCGACGAGGTGGAGGGTGTGGCCGACGGCCAGGGGATCTCCGGCGGCGGCCACGATCGCCGCGACGACGAAATCGACCGGGACGACGTTGAACGGCGCGTCGGCGCGGCCGAAGGACGGCAGCGGGCGATGGGTGCGCTCGGCCTCCGCCAGGGCGCGGAGGATGAAATAGGGACCGTCGAACTTCTGCGTCTCGCCTGTCTGCGAATCGCCGACCACGATCGCCGGGCGCAAGATCGTCGTCGGCACCAGCTCCATGTACTCGCGGACCCAGACCTCGGCCTGGAACTTCGTCGACTCGTAGTGGTTCTTGAAGTCCTGGCCCATCACCAGCTCGTGTTCGTAGACAACGCCGGTTCGCTTGCCGGCGACGTAGGCGGTACTGACGTAGACGAAGCGTTCCAGTGCCGCAGCAGTCGCGCAGAGGTCGACGATGTTCCCGGTCCCCTCGACGTTGACCCGCTGCGCGAGCGTGAGCGGGACGGCGAGGTCGTAGATCGCGGCGAGGTGGAAGACCCGCCTGACCTCGGCCCGCAGCCGCTCGTACTCGGTGTCGTCCAGGCCGAGCCGGGGCGAGGCGATGTCGCCCGCGAGAAGCTCGATTCGGTTCGCGTCGATCTCCCGCGCGGCCGTCTTGGCCGCCTCGAGCATCCTCTCCTCGACGAGCGCGACGACCCTGACGTCCGGGTCGGTCTCCAGCAGCCGCGACGCAAGGCGGCGGCCGATGAAGCCCGGAAAGCCGGTGAGGAGGACGAGGTCCACGGCTGGGATCATTGCGGTTTCAGGTATAGCGTGGCCTGATGGAGCGCGACCCGGCACTTGCGGCCGTGTTCAAGCCTGTCCGTCCGGCGACAACGTTCGAGGAGACCGTCGAGCGACTGGGCACCGCGATCAGGCTCGGGCTGCTGGCGCCGGGGGCCAGGCTTCCCCCCGAGCGGGACCTCGCGGGTGAGCTGGCGATCTCCCGCTCGACGCTGCGCCAGGCGCTTCGCGCCCTGGTCGAGAGCGGTCTCCTGATCTCGGTCCGGGGGAGGGCCGGGGGGACGTTCGTGGTGCAGGAGCCGCCCCTCGCCGAGCAGCGTGGCGCGTCGGCTGACGTCGGTGCGCCACTCGACGAGGACACCTCAGCGGTCCTCGATCTGCGGGTTGCCTTCGAGACCGGCGCGGTGATCCTCGCGGTCGAGCGGGCCGAGGACGAGGACCTCGCCAGGCTCGCCGAGCTGGTCGAGAAGATGGCCGATGCGACGGACTTCGACGCATACCGCCGCGCCGACATCCGCTTCCACATCGGCGTCGCGGAGGCCGGGCACTCGCCGCGACTCGTCGCCGAGATGACCCGCGTGCAGTCGGAGATGAGTGAGCTCCTCGCGCGGATCGCCCATCCCGATGTCGTGCTGACCCGCTCCAACGCCCAACACCGGCGTCTCGTCACCTGCCTGGAGAAACGCGAGCCGCGTCCAGCGGTGGCCCTGATGAGGACCCACATCGAGGGGACCGAGCACATCCTCGCGGGCCTACTTCCCGGCTCTCGGGGGTAGGCGTCGGGGGAGGATGAGGGGCAAGGTCTCGAGGAGCATCAGGGCCGCAGGTCATTCCGAAACCTGGGCGGTCGCTGGCGACCGACGTAACGTTCGCCGTGACTGTCAGGGTGAAACGTACGTCGCTCCTTCGCTGGCGCTCCTGATCTTTGTCGTGGGGGCGATTGCGGTGGCGGGATGCGGCGCCGGCGCGACGACGTTCACGCCCGTCCCGAAGACACCCACCGACGTCAGGGAGGTTGCACAGATAGAGCACGTGCTGAAGGTCTACGAGCGCACGTCGAGAGTCATCCGCGCCAACCTCGCGGACTGTGTGGAGAAGCTGCCGCCCGGGTTCCCGCCCTCGAGCTGCCGGCAGGATGTCGAGGCGCTTGGCGCCCAGCGCTCACGCCAGCTGCGTGGTCCGCTGCGGTCATTGGCCGACCGCCTCGGACCGGTCTGCGGACCCCTCGTGCGCCGAACCCTGAAGGCACCGCCGGCATCCGCCGGGCCGCCTCTTGCCGCCGCCGCCCGCGCCTGCAGGGCCGAGTATGAGCTTGCCGGCGCCAGGCCCTGATCGCCCCTTCTCGCGGACGGTGCAGCCGGCTTCGAAATCCGGGCTTGACTCTCGTCGGTTGTGCGGAATAGGCTGGCGCCGTCCATAGGTCGGTCTGGCAAACCATTTGTCCGGCGTCCAAGCCCCCGAGTCGAGGAGAAGGTATGAGCGAAGCGATCGATTCCCCCGCATCAGGCGCCGACAGCGGAGGCGACGACGAGAAGCGCCTGGCGGAGCTCGGCTACGTCCAGTCCCTCGATCGAGCCTGGTCGGGCTTCTCGAACTTCGCGATCTCGTTCACGATCATCTCCGTTCTCGCGGGCTGCTTCACGACCTACTTCATCGCCTGGAACAACGGTGGCCCGATCGCGATCTCCTGGGGCTGGCCGATCATCTGCGGCCTGATCCTGCTCGTAGCCTTCTCGATGTCCGAGCTGGTCTCGAAGTACCCGACGGCCGGTGGCATCTACTACTGGGCATCCGATCTCGGCGGCAAGACCTGGGGCTGGTTCACCGGCTGGTTCAACCTGATCGGTCTGGTCGGGGTCGTCGCTTCCGTCGTCTACGCCTCGGCGCAGTTCGCCTACGCGCTGCTCAGCCTGTACGGCCTCAACCTCGGATTCATCAACTTCGCCGACTCCAGCCACGTCCTGCTCGAGACCTTTTGCCTCTTCGTCCTGTTCCTCACGCTCCACTCGCTGATCAACATCTTCTCGTCGCCACTGGTGGCGCTCTTCAACAACATCTCGGTGGGCTGGCACGTGCTCGGCGTCGCGGTGATCATCGGGATCCTGATCATCGTGCCCGACAAGCACCAGTCGATCTCCTTCGTCTTCACGCAGACCTACAACAACTCCGGCTTCAGCGGCGGGACCGCGGGCGGCTTCTTCTGGTTCTACGTGCTGCCGCTCGGCTTCTTGCTGACGATGTACACGCAGACTGGCTACGACGCATCGGCCCACATCTCCGAGGAGACGAAGGGTGCGGCGATGGGCGCGGCCAAGGGGGTCTGGCGCTCCGTCTTCTGGGCCGGGACTATCGGCTGGCTGGTGCTTCTCGCGATCACCTTCGCGGCCACCGATACCGGGTTCATCAACAACTCCGCGAACGGTTTCGGGGCAGGTTCGTCGTTGGCGATCTTCGACAGCGCTCTCGGCTCGGGGGGTGCGAAGGCGGTCATCCTGATCGCGACGATCGGGCAGCTCTTCTGCGGAATGGCCTGCCTGACCAGCGCCTCGCGCATGTGTTACGCCTTCTCGCGTGACCGGGCAGTGCCCGGTCACCAGCTCTGGACGAAGCTGAACCATCACCGGGTACCGGCCTACTCGGTGCTGTTCATGGCCGCGATGGCCCTGCTCGTCACTGCGCCGGCCCTGATCGGTGACAAGGACAATTTCACCTACGCCTTCGCCGCGGTCGTTTCGATCACGGTGATCGGCCTCTACATCGCCTACGTCATCCCCACCTTCCTGCGTTGGCGCATGGGGGACTCCTTCGTGCCTGGCCCGTGGACACTGGGTAAAAAGTACAAGTGGGTCAACCCGGCGGCGGTGATCTGGGTCGCGATCTGTGTCGTGATCTTCAGCCTCCCGCAGTCGCCGAGCGGGGTGCCGTGGGATGCCAGCTTCGACTGGAAGTTCGTCAACTACGCTCCGATCACCGTGCTCGTGGTGATCATCGCCGTCGGCCTCTGGTGGCTGATCAGCGCCAAGAATACGTTCACGGGCCCAATTCGCCAGATCGCGACGGATGACACCGGCCGGGTGATCGATCCGGATGCCACTCCGGCGAAGCCGACGACCGGCGCTTGACGCTCGATGAGCTGAAGAAGGAGGTGGACGGGGGCACGGTCGACACCGTGCTCCTCGCGATCGCCGACATGGAGGGTCGGCTTCAGGGCAAGCGCCTGACGGCCCGGCACTTCCTCGATGAGGTGGCCGAGAACGGCGCCGAGGGCTGCAACTACCTGCTCGCCGTCGACGTCGACATGGAGACGGTCGGGGGATACGAGATGGCCTCGTGGGACAAGGGCTACGGCGACTTCGAGATGAAGCCGGATCTCGAGACGCTGAGGCCGGTGCCCTGGCAAGAAGGGACCGTCCTCGTGATGGCGGATCTCCAGTGGGGCGACGGCTCAGAGGTCGTCGCGTCGCCGCGGCAGATCCTCCGCCACCAGCTCGACCGTCTGGCCGAGCGCGGTCTGATCGCCAACGCCGGCACCGAGCTCGAGTTCATCGTCTTTCGGAACACCTACGAGGAGGCCTGGAAGCGCGGATACCGGGACCTCGATCCGGCCAACCTCTACAACATCGACTACTCGCTCCTCGGTACCGCGCGGGTCGAGCCGCTGATCCGCCGCATCCGCAACGAGATGGTGGCGTCGGGCATGATGGTCGAGAACTCGAAGGGGGAGTGCAACTTCGGCCAGCACGAGGTGAACTTCCGGTACGCGCAGGCCCTGGCGACCGCCGACGACCACGTCATCTACAAGAACGGCGCCAAGGAGATCGCGTCCCAGGAGGACCACGCGATCACCTTCATGGCGAAGTTCAACGAGCTCGAGGGCAACTCTTGCCACATTCACTGCTCTCTCGCAGGGGCCGACGACGGGAAGAACGCTTTCGCCGATGACCAGACGATGTTCGACCGGTTTCTCGCCGGCCAGCTCGCGGCGATGCGTGAGATGACGCTGCTGTTCGCGCCCAACGTCAACTCCTACAAGCGGTTCGCGAAGGGCTCGTTCGCGCCGACGGCCGTCGCCTGGGGCCGGGACAACCGGACCTGCTCGATCCGGGTCGTCGGCCACGGCGAGGCGCTTCGCTTCGAGAACCGGCTTCCGGGTGCGGACGTGAACCCCTACCTCGCAATCTCCGCGCTGATCGCGGCCGGCCTGCACGGGATCGACTCCGAGCTGAATCTGGAGCCCGCCCTCGAGGGCAATGCCTACGAGTCCGACAAGCCGACGGTCCCGACGAACATGTATGAGGCGCGGGACCTGTTCGCCGCCTCAGAGATCGCCGGGGAGGCGTTCGGAGCCGAGGTCGTCGACCACTACGTCAACCGGGCCCGAGTCGAGCTCGATGCCGCTGAAGCGGCGGTGACCGACTGGGACAAGTACCGCTGCTTCGAACGGCTTTGAGCGGCGGGCGTCCACGTGTCGCGGTCGGCATCTGCGCTGCCATCGAGCGCGTTCGTTGGGGGCCCTGGGAAGAAACGGTCACCATGGCACCCCGCTCATATGCCACCGCGGTGCAGGCGGCGGGCGGGATCGCGCTCCTGCTCCCTCCGGGGGACGACGCGCGAGAGGACCCCGGCCCCGTGCTCGGCCGCATCGACGCGCTCCTCCTCGCGGGCGGTTCCGACGTGGACCCAGCGACGTACGGCGCCGAACAGCATCCCGAGACGAAGGGCGTCTGGCCCGACCGTGACTCATTCGAGGTCGCGATCACGCGGGGTGCCCTCGACTGCGGGATGCCGGTGCTCGGTATCTGCCGCGGAATGCAGATCTTGAATATCGCGCTCGGAGGCGACCTCACGCAGCACCTCCCCGACCGGGTGGGCCACGAGGATCACCGGCACACTCCGGGGAGCTTCGGTGACCACGAGGTCCGGCTCGAGCCGGGTTCCCTCGCGGCCCAAGCTGCCGGCGCCGAGCGCCTGGTCGTCAAGTCCCACCACCATCAGGGCGTGGACCGGATCGGGGAGGGGCTCTCGGTCTGCGGCTGGTCTGCCACCGATGACGTGGTCGAGGCAATCGAGCTGCCCGGCCATCCGTTTGCGCTCGGGGTTCTCTGGCACCCGGAGGAGGACACCGTCAGCCCGCTGATCGGCTCCCTGGTCAGGGCCGCTGCGGCGACCGTCGGCGCGGAGCCGGGGGTGGAGGCCGCATGACGCTCGAGGTCCTCGAGCCCGCGACCGAACAGGTGATGGCGGAGATCCCGCGCGCCGGGGCCGAGGAGGTTGACGCCGCCGTCGCGCGGGCGAAGGCGGCCTTCCCCGCCTGGAGCGCGATCGTCCCGGGCGACCGTTCGCGCCTGCTGCACCGGCTTGCCGACGCGTTGGAGTCGAAGTCCGAGGAGCTCGCGACCCTCGAGGCGCGCAATGCCGGCAAGCCGATCGCCGAGGCCCGCGGCGAGATGGGGATGGTCGCGGCGACCTATCGTTACTACGCGGCAGCTCCCGAGCGGATCCTCGGCCACACGATCCCGGTGACGGGCGGGGTCGACATGACTTTCCGCGAGCCACTCGGCGTGGTCGGCCTGATCGTGCCGTGGAACTTCCCGCTCGTGATCGCGTCCTGGAAATGCGCGCCGGCGCTGGCGGCGGGTAACACGATCGTCCTCAAGCCGGCGGAGCTGACCCCTCTGACCGCGCTGGAGCTCGAGAGGATCGCGCTCGCGGCGGGCCTGCCCGAGGGCGTGCTCAACGTGGTCGCCGGCCCGGGTCGCGTCTGCGGGCAGAGGTTGGTCGAGCATCCGGACGTCGCCAAGATCGCCTTTACCGGATCGACCTCGGTCGGCCGCGGCATCGCCGAGGGTGCGGCCGGGTCGATCAAGCGCGTGACGCTCGAGCTCGGCGGGAAGTCGGCGAACGTCGTCTTCGCCGACGCCGACATCGAGGCGGCGGCGGCGGCGGCACCCGGTGCGGTCTTCGGTAACGCCGGCCAGGACTGCTGCGCGCGCTCGCGGATCCTCGTCGAGCGCTCGGCCATGGACGGGTTCATGGCGGCGCTGGAAGCGGCCGTGACCGAGATCCGCGTCGGGGATCCGCTGGCCGAGGACACCGCGATGGGCCCCCTGATCTCGGCGGGGCAGCGCGAGGACGTGGCAGCGTTCGTTCCGGACGGCGCCCCGGTGGCGTTCCGTGGGACCGCCCCGGATGGCCCCGGTTTCTGGTTCCCGCCGACCGTCCTCGCCCCGATGTCGAACGACGACCGCGCCGCCCGCGAGGAGATCTTCGGGCCCGTGGCCTGCGTGATCCCGTTCGACGACGAGGCCGATGCGATCCGGCTCGCCAACGACACGGTCTACGGACTCTCGGGCTCGGTCTGGACGCGCAACGGCGCCAAGGGCCTGCGGATGGCACGGGCGATGGAGTCCGGCGTCGTCTCGATCAACTCCAACAGCTCGGTGCGGGTCTCGACCCCGTTCGGCGGCTTCAAGCAGTCAGGCATCGGGAGAGAGCTGGGGCCGGATGCCCTCGACTCCTACACGGAGGTCAAGAACGTCTTCTACGCGACCGAGGAGGACTGATGCCCGCAAGGCTTAAGGGAAAGGTTTGTGTGATCACGGGGGCGGCCAGTGGCATCGGTGCCCAGACGGCCCGGCTCTTCATGAGCCACGGCGCGAAGGTCGTCGGCGTCGACCTCACCGATACCTCGGAGGGAAATCACGCGATCGCGGCCGATGTCACCGACGAGGACGCGGTGTCGGCGATGTATACGGAGGTGGCCCAGAAGTACGGGCGGATCGACGTCCTCTTCAACAACGCCGGCATCAACCCGCTCGACGACGGCTCGGTCACGGATACGACGCTCGAGGCGTGGCACCGGGTCCAGACGGTGAACGTCTCGAGCGTCTTCCTCTGCTGCAAGCACGGCATCCCCCACCTCGTCTCCTCCGGCGGCGGGTCGGTGATCAACATGGCGTCCTTCGTCGCGGTCATGGGCGCTGCCACGTCTCAGATCTCCTACACGACCTCGAAGGGCGCGGTGCTCGCACTATCGCGTGAGCTCGGCGTGCAGTTCGCCGACCGGCGGATCAGGGTCAACGCGCTCTGTCCCGGCCCGGTTGACACGCCCCTCCTGCGCGAGCTCTTCCTCAAGGACCCCGAGAAGGCGGCTCGCCGTCTCGTCCACCTTCCGATGGGCCGCTTCGCGCAGCCGAGCGAGATCGCAAACGCAGCCCTCTTCCTGGCCTCGGACGAGTCCTCCTACGTGACGGCCTCCGCGTTCATGGTCGACGGAGGCCTCTCGAGCGCCTACCTGACGCCGGCCCAGGCGCAGGAGGACGACTAGCGAGCCGAAGCACCGTCAGCGGTCTCCGCCTGGTCGAGGAAGCGCCCGCACAGCTCGCGGCCGATCTCGTTCCAGGCGTCGATCCGCTCGCGTGTCTCTGATCCCAGGGCCTCCGGGTCGATCCCGATGCGGATCGCGTCGGGATCCACGTCGTATTCGCGGATCCACGTCGCGGCGTCTGAAGCGGAGACTTCGGCGTGGAACTGGATGCCCCAGGCCGACTCACCGAGGCGGAACGCCTGTAGGCAGGTCGGGCTCCGGGCGAGGGCGACGGCGCCGGGCGGCAGCGGGAACTCGTATGAATGCCATTGAAAGCCGCGCGGGTTCCCGGCGAGCGCGCCCAGGACCGAATCCTCACGCCCCTCGTGGGTGAGCTCGATCTCCGACCAGCCGATCTCGGGATGCGCGGCGCGGCGCGGGATCGCTCCCGCCGCCTCGGCCACGAGCTGAGCACCGAGACAGACGCCGAGGACCGGCATCTCGGCCTCGAGCAGGTCCCGCAGGACCTCCTTCTCCAGCGGCAGCCAGTCGTGCTCGGCCTCCTGGTCGGTGTTCACCGCGCCGCCGAAGCTGAGGACGGCGTCGTAGCCGGTGGGCGGGGAGGGCGGCTCGGATTCCTCGGCGATCAGCCACTCGTCCGTTGCGATCCGGCGTTCCCGCAGGACCTCGCCGAACACGCCAGGGCCGGCGTCGCGCTGGTGAACGATCGCCAGCGCCCGCTGCCCGCTCGACTCCGGCCCGCTCACGGTTACGGGACGGTCTGGGGACGCGCGGCGCCGATTTCGCGCGAGCCGACCACGGCCAGGACAGCCGCGGCGATCGTCGGTCCGAGGACGAGAACCCAGGAGAGCGCGTTGGCGTCGAAGTCCCAATAGGGATCGCTGAGCGCTCCCCACTGCGGGAGGAGATGGATGGCGATGAAGCTGATCGCGGTGACGGCGCCGACGAGCACCGCGGCAAGAGGGGCGAGCGGACTCCGCCGGAGCGCGAGCAGCAGCGAAACGGCGATGGCGATGAAGCCCACGAGCCCAATCACATCGAGCGCTCCGGGGAGGGTCCGCGACGGCTGGTTCACCGCGTGGTCGGCGGTGTGGGCGATCAGGAACAAGAAGAGGACCAGGTTCGCGCGAAAGAGCGGCGTCGTGAGCATCACCTGACCTTAGTGACCGGGCCGCGGGGGCAAGCGAGGGACGAGGAGCAGATCGGGCACCGGTGCGGTGCCCGATCGGCACCTCGCCGCCTCTGATCAGCCGCAGCCGGTCCGAAGTCAGCCGTAGGTGTGCCAGAAGACGGTCGGGCCGTCGCTAAACTCCCGCGACTCCCGCAGGGCGAGCAGTCCCGCCGCGGCCTTCGCCGTGTAGACCGGCTCGAGCTCCACCGCGGCGGCGGCGAACCTCCTCGTCGCTTCGCCTCCCTCGGAGGTCCGGTGCCCGTAGCCGCCCCCGAGCCAGTCGTCGTGGACGGCGATGTCAGCCGCCTCGATCAGGACCTGCGGAAGCCCGGCCCCGCGGCGGCGCAGAAGCGACTGGGTGCGACGGGCGAGGCGGGCGATCGAGGGGGCTCCCAGCGGCGTCAGATCGTTGACCTGGATCGCGTGGAGCTTCGAGCGCAGCCCGGCGAGTCGCAGGCCGAGCGCGAGCCCCGCCGCTGTCCCGCCGCTCCCGAGCGCGACGACGATGTCCGCCGGCTCCGGCAGCTCGCCGTCGGCGACCTGGCGGCCCAGCTCGAGCCCGGCCTCCACGTAGCCGACGCATCCCAGCGGGCTCGACCCGCCGGGGAGGATCAGCTTGGGGCGGCTCTGGCCGCGGGCAGGGCGGCGGGCGAACAGCGCCGCGGACAGGGCGGCGGCCCGCACTGGAGACTCCGCGAAGTGGAGCTCGGCGCCGCTCGCCCGGATGCGGGCGAGCTGCCGTTCGACATGCTCGTCGGCGGGCTGGGGCACCAGGACCAGGATCGCCCGCATGCCGAGCTCGCGGGCGTAGAGCGCGGTCGCGAGACCGTGGTTCGTCGCGGTCGCGCCGCTGGTGAGAACCGTGTTGCGCCCGTCGGCCCGGGCGTCCCCAAGGAGCCACTCGAGCTTCCGGGCCTTGTTCCCGCCGAAGGGCCCGTAGGAGCCGTCGTCCTTGCACCACAGCTCCGGTCCGCTGCCGGCCTCGAGCGCGGAGAGCCGAGCCACCGGTGTGGGCCCCACCCCGAGGGGGATGCGGGGGAGAGGGATGCCGGACGCGATCGTGGGTAGGGATGTCCTAGGTTCGGTCATTCGTGGAAGGGAATCCGGCATGACGCCACAACTGAAGCTCGGCCCACTGCTCCGTTATGTCTCGGAGACCGAGGCAACCGTATGGGTCGAGACCGATCAGGCGTGCGAGGTCGAGGTGCTCGGGCACAGGGCCGAGACCTTCTGCGTCGAGGCCCACCACTATGCGCTCGTGGTCATCACCGGCCTCGAGCCGGCCGGGTCCCACGAGTATGAGGTCGCACTCGACGGCGCGACGTGCTGGCCCGCCGCGGACTCGGATCTTCCTCCGAGCGTCATCCGCACCCTCGGCGGCGACGATCCGCTCGACATCTGCTTCGGCTCCTGTCGCGTCGCACTCCCGCACGAGGGGCCCTATATCGAGCCGAAGGACGAAGGGGACGAGGGCTTCGAGTTCGACGCCCTGCGGGTGCTCGCCAACCAGATGGTGCACTCGGACCGCCACAAGTGGCCGGAGCTGCTGTTCCTCCTCGGCGACCAGGTCTACGTCGACGAGGGCTCGCCGGAAACGCGAGAGAAGATCCGCGAGCGCCGTGGCACCGACGAGCCTCCGGGCGACGAGGTCACCGACTTCGAGGAGTACACCTGGCTCTACCAGGAATCCTGGTCTGACCCGCTGATCCGCTGGCTCTTCTCGACCGTCTCCACCTCAATGGTCTGGGACGACCACGACATGTCGGACGACTGGAACATCTCCCGGTCCTGGGTCGAGGAGATGAACCAGAAGCCCTGGTGGCATCACCGTGCCGTCGCCGGGATCGAGAGCTACTGGGTCTACCAGCACATCGGCAACCTCTCGCCGCGGGAGCTCGAGGACTCCGAGATCTACCAGGAGGTGGCGGATGGCGGCAACCAGAGCGAGGCGCTCCGTGACTGGGCCGCCGAGATCGATTCGACGGGCCACGGCACCCGCTGGAGCTTTTGCCGGGACATCGGCGGCGTCCGGGCGATCTTCATGGATTCTCGGGCCGGCAGGGTCGTGGAGCACGGGCGCCGCGCGATCATGGACGACAACGAGTGGGAGTGGATCGTCGACCACGCGACCGGGGACTTCGACCACCTGCTGATCTCGACGACGGTCCCCTACGTGCTGGCGCCGAGCCTGCACCACTTCGAGGCGTGGAACGAGCGGGTCGGGGCGGGAGCGTGGGGAATGGGCGCGGCCCGGCTTGCCGAGAAGGCCCGGCGCGCTGTCGATTTCGACCACTGGGGCTCGTTCGCCGAGTCCTTCGCCAGGATGCGCGAGCTGCTGGTCGAGGTGGGGTCCGGCGAGCGCGGGCGCGCCCCGGCATCGATCGTGATCCTCTCCGGCGACGTACATCACGCCTATCTCGCCGAGATCGGGTTTCCCCGCGGCACAGGTGTCGAGAGCCACGTCTACCAGGCGGTCTGCTCCCCGTACCGCAACCCGCTGGACGAGCGCGAGCGCCTGGTCATCCGCACCAGCTTCAACCGCGTGCTCGCCCGGTTCATGGCGGCCCTCGCTCGCTCTGCCGGAGCGCAGGAGCCCGGAATCGATTGGCGCCTCAGCGAGGGCCCCTACTTCGACAACCAGGTCGCGACGATTCGGCTCGACGGCCGCCAGGCGATCGTCCAGCTCGATAAGACCTTTCAGGGAGACGACGGCAAGCGCCGGCTCGAGTGCGTGTTCGAGCGCCGGATCAGCTGACCTGCCGCATCGGCCGCCGCCCCCTTGGTAGGCTCACCGGCGCGTCATGGGAGACCCGGCTGACGGGTTGGCGTGTCACCACTATGAGGAGAGAGATGAGAACTTCGAAGGTCTTCGCCCTGATCGCAGCGGTCGTTGCACTTGCGTGCATGTCCGTGTCCGCGCCTGCACTCGCCGCTTCAGGCACCCAGGGCGCCTCAGCGAAGCCCAAGAAGGGCAAGTCGCCCAGGGTCAGGACCTGGATCCGGATCATCAACCCGACCCAGCGGAGCATCCTCAAGAGGGGTCTGCAGGTCAAGGTGAACACCAGGGTCAGGGGGCCGCGTGGCAGCCGGGTCCTGAGGAAGCCGGCTCGCACCAAGATACGCGGAGGATCGGTGACGTTCGACGCCCCCAAGTACCACTCCCTGGTCAGGACAAGGCCGCTGCGGATCCGCCGGAGCTCGCGGCGGGTGATCAGGCTGAGGCTCACCGGCTTCGGCCGTAAGGCCGTCGCCTCGTGCCAGGCGCGGACCCTGCGCGCGCAGATCGGGCGGCGCGGCGCGGTGATCAAGCTGAAGCGCACCGGAGCCTGTGCTCCGCAGGCGATCAATCTCTCGCGCGCCGCCGATTGCGACTTCATCGGCCAGCAGGACGGATCGCTCTGCATGCTGCCATTCCCGGACGACTACTACACGGTCGACGATGCCTCGACGGCGACGAAAAAGCGCATCAACTTCCATGACGCCGGCATGCCGCAGAACGCGAGCGGCACTCCGATCGCCTCCGGCCCCTACAACCTCAACGACGGCTTCAGTCCCGGCCAGTCGATCCTCGTACGGATACCCGGCATGGACGATCCGGCGGCGTTCTCGAAGACCGACCCGGTGCCGATCAACCACCAGGGCCGCTACAAGGCGGCGAATGCACCGGTCGTGGTCATCGACGCAACCACCGGCGAGCGCTGGCCCATCTGGACCGAGCTCGACTCGAACGCGAGCTCGCCCGCGGGCACAGTGCTGGAGATACACCCGGCGAAGAACTTCGACGCCAAGCACCGCTACATCGTCGCGCTGCGCAACATGAAGAGGGCCGACGGCTCGACTGTCGGCGCACCGGCGGGCTTCCGCTACTACCGCGACAACCTGCCGTCGAAGAAGCCCAAGATCAACGCCCGCCACAGGCAGTTCGAGAACCTGTTCCAGACGCTGCGCAAGGCGGACATCAAGCGGGCGAACCTCTATCTGGCCTGGGACTTCACGGTTTCCTCGGACGAGAACATCGCCCAGCGGATGCTCTACATCCGCGACGACGCGTTCTCGAGCGTGCTCGGGGACTCGAACCTCGCCGACGGAGTGGTGACCGGAGCCGCTCCAGCGTTCACCGTCACCACCGTCACCAACAACCCGGATCCGGAGCTGGCCCGCCGGGTGAAGGGAACGTTCACGGTCCCCTGCTATCTGACCAACGCCTGCCAGGCGCCGGCGGTGTTCGACCTCGACGCAAACGGCAACCCGATTCGCCATGGCGACTACACGGCGAACTTCGACTGCATCATTCCCCGCTCCGCAGTCGACGTCAGCCCGGCACCCGCGAGGCCATCGCTCTACGGGCACGGCCTCCTTGGCTCGGCCTCTGAGGTCGCGTCGGGCTCCCAGCGAACGCTCTCGGACAGCCACGACATCATTCAGTGTGCGACCGATGAGATCGGCTTCTCCGGCGGGGACGTTCCGAACACCATCAACATCCTCGCCGACTTGAGCAAGTTCCCGCAGCTCACGGATCGCGTCCAGCAGGGGCTCCTGAACGAGCTGTTCCTGGGCCGCCTCCTCGACAACCCGTCGGGCTTCGCGAGCGTCAACGCGTTCCATCGCGACCCGACCGACGCGCTCAACACCCCGAACGGCGTAATCGCACCCGGAGACGGCACGAACATCACCACGCTCGACACCAGCAAGCTCTACTACAACGGCAACAGCCAGGGCGGAATCCTCGGAGGGGCGCTGACCGCGGTCTCACCGGACTTCACCCGTGCTTCGCTGGGCGTGCCGGCGATGAACTACTCACTCCTGCTGCCGAGGTCGACCGACTTCGACACCTACTCGGCGATCCTCTATCCGTCCTACCCGAACGAGCTCTCGCGCCCGCTGGCGCTGGGCCTGATCCAGATGCTCTGGGACCGCTCGGAGCCGAACGGATACGCACACCGGATGACGGGCGATCCGCTGCCGAACACGCCGCCGCACAAGGTCCTGATGAATGTCGCCTTCGGTGACTTCCAGGTGACCAACTACCAGGCCGATGTCGAGGCCCGGACGATCGGCGCGCAGGTCCACACCCCGATCGTCTACGACGGCCGCTGGCCCGACTTCGACGCGGCGTACGGGGTGCCACGGATAGCCGGCTATCCGTTCAACGGATCGGCGATGGTCTATTGGGATGCGGGGCCGATCCGCCCGAACCCGTCGCCCCCGCTGCCGCCCGACCCGCAGACGCTGGGCAACACGCCGCCCCCGCTCGGCAACGTTTCGCCGAAGAAGGGGGACGCTCTGAGTGGAAGCGACCCGCACGGCCTGCCGCGTTCCACTCCGGCCGAGCAGCAGATGGTGTCCGACTTCCTGAGGCCGGACAACCTCAGCCAGATCAACGACACCTGCTTCGGTGGGCCCTGCTACGACAGCACGTTCGCCGGGCCTTAGGCGTGAGGCCGAGCAGGTGAGCACCGAGGTGTTCCGGACTCCGGCGGAGCGCTTCGACGCCCTGCCGGGGTTCGGCTTCGAGCCGCGCTACCGGGACGTCGGCGGCCTCCGGCTCGCCTATGTGGACGAGGGCGACGGCGCGCCGGTGATCTTCTTCCACGGTGAGCCCACCTGGTCCTATCTGTGGCGCAAGGTGATTCCGCCGGTCCTCGAAGCCGGGCACCGCGTCATCGCGCCGGACCTTCCCGGCTTCGGGCGCTCGGACAAGCCTCTCGACTTCGACTGGTACAGCTACGACCGCCACTCCGAGGTGATCTCGGAGTTGCTCGTCGAGCTTGATGTGACCGACGCAACCGTCGTCGTTCACGACTGGGGCGGCCCGATCGGCATGCGCTTCGCGGTGGAGAACCCCGACCGCGTCGCCAGGCTCGTGATCATGGATACGGGCCTCTTCACCGGGCACCAGCCGATGACGGACGCATGGCGCGCGTTCCGCGATTTCGTCGAGCGGACCGAGGACCTGCCGATCGGGATGCTCGTCTCCGGAGCCTGTGCGCGGGAGATGCCGGCCGATGTCCTCGCCGCCTACGAGGCGCCATTCCCGGCTCCGGAGTCGAAGGCCGGTGCGCGGGCGTTCCCGCTGATGCTGCCCACGAGCCCCGATGCCCCCGGAGCGGAAGCCGGCCAGCGGGTGCTCGAGGCACTGCGCTCGGACGAGCGGCCGAAACTCGTCCTCTGGGCCGACTCCGATCCGATCATCCCGCCGAAGACCGGGAAGCGCTTCGCCGAGGCGATCGGCGCCCCGGCTCCGGAGCTGATCGAGAACGCGTCGCACTTCCTCCAGGAGGACGCCGGCGAAGTGATCGGCGCGCGCATCGCCGAGTGGCTCGCGTCGCCGGAGGCCGGCGTCAGCTCCTAGGGAGTCAGATCGCGGCGACTGCGATCCCGCCGGCGTCGCGAATCACCTTCTCGCTGACGCCGGGGAGCTCACCGAGGGGCGTGTAGGCGAGCTCATCGGGGTTCAGCCCGGCCGCCTCGGCGTCATCCGCGGCAAGCCGCTCGATCAGGTCCTTGGAGGCGAGGATCGCTCCGTCGGTGGCCGCCGC
>JBBSQE010000047.1:0-16272 GCA_038258095.1 Solirubrobacterales bacterium
CGGCGTCGAGGCACCCGTACTGCATTCCGCAGCGGTGTCTGGGAGATCGGCGCCGGCGCCCCCCGCTCCGCAGGCGAGCGCCCGAGCGAGGTCACCCAGCTGTTGAACGCGGACCTCCGCCGCCGCGCCGCGAATGCATTCGCCTGAGAGCCGATCGGCGGCTTACGCCCAGCAGGTGGGCATAACTCGACACATCGGATGGGACCCGCTCTGCGTTCCGGGTGGAGGGAATGACGCCCGGAGGTGGACGGTGAGATCCAGGGCCGGGGCCGGGAAACAAGCTCCCCGAAATGCAGATCTTACGGTCTACATATTTGTAGACCAAGTGTATGCTGCTCGGGATGGCGACGGAGACGACAACAATGCGGGTGCGCTTCGAGACGAGGGACCGTCTCGCCAAGGAGGCGGAGCTGAGCGGCCAGACGCTGATCGAGATGCTGGACGCGTTGGCAGATCAGCTCGAGGAGCGGCGGCTGCTGACGAGCATGGAACGGTCCTACGAGGAGCATGGCCCCGCAATCCGAGCTGAGGTCGGGGTCTGGGACCAGACGCTCGGCGACGGGCTTCTCCCGTAGCCCGGTGGCCGGGAATGATGTCAGTCGCGGCGACGTCTGGGACGTGAGCCTGGATCCAACCGCGGGCCGGGAGCAACGCGGCACCCGTCCGATGCTGATCCTGTCGATCGGCCAGATGAACCGGTCAGCAGCGGAGTTGGTCATCGGGGTCCCGACCACGACGACGGATTGGGAGAATCGGCTCCATGTCCGGATCGACTCCTCGGCCGCCGGCCTCGACCGCGTGAGCTATGCGATGCCCGAGATGGCGCGGTCCGTGTCCCTGGGCCGGCTGCACCAGCGTCGTGGCACCGCTCCGATCGACATCGTCGACCGCGCGGCGAAGAACGTCGGTCTGTTGATCGGCCTGGGGAGGGTGCGCTGAGGGCCCCGATGGCTTCCCGAGTTCCAGGACGCCGAGCACTCCGGGCGCGGCTCGCGCTCGCCGGAGCAGTCGTGGCGGCCCTCACCGCCGCACCCTCGAGCGCTGCTACGCCCGCCCCCGCCGCCGCCCCGCATTTCGGCGGCTACGTGTCCTGTCGCTCCGCCGGCCAGCATCCGAACTCGACCTGCGGCCTCTCCGATCGGCCGGTCGCCGTCTTCCGGGTTTTCGGGAAGCACCGGGTCGCCTACAACGTCTGCGTCCGGCGGCCGAGCGGCGCACTGAAGTGCCGGCGCAAGCAGTCCGGGCATTACGGCGGGCGCTCGCGTGCCGAGATCCCCCTCACACAGCCCGGCCGCTACAAGGCCACCTGGAGGGTCCACGGAAAGGTGGTCGCCCGGCGCAGCTTCAAGGCGCTTGCACCGCGGATGTTCGTCGACGGGGACTCGCTCGCGGTCGGCACCGCGCCCTATCTCCCGGAAGCGCTGTCGGGCTGGCCGATCACCCAGTCGGCATCGATCTCCAGGCAGGCCGAAGACGGCGTCAGCCTGCTGCGCGCCCAGGGCCCGAGGCTCGCCAAGGTGATCTTCATCGGCCTGGGCACGAACGGGGATCCGCGGTTCACGGACTCCTTCCGGTCGACCGTGCTCAGGTCACTGGCGATCGCCGGCCCGAGGCGCTGCGTCATCTGGGCCACGATCTACCGCCCCGGCGTCGCCGGCCCGGGATACGACGGCTACAACCACATCCTGGCCAAGCTGAACCGCCGCTTCGAGAACCTCATGGTCGTCGACTGGGCCTCGCTCGCGAGCCACCACCCCGAGTGGTTCGGCTCGGAGAGGGTGCACCCCGACGCGACCGGCTACGAGGCCCGGGCCAGAGCGATCGCCGAGAAGGCCAGGGCGTGCGTCGCGGGTCCTTTAGCCCATAACGGCTGACTAGACGAATAGACAGTTGCCGGATTGGACCTCCGTACGGCAAGCTTCGCGGCCTAGGAATGATTTCTAACCCAGGGGACTCAGTCGAATCGTGAGCATCGCATCGCTCCTCCCGCTGTTGCCGGCCGCGGACCTCAAGGGGTTCATGTTCGACTACTACCCGGTCTTCGGGGTCTTCTTCATGGCCGCGCTCTTGATCGTCTTCATGACCCTGATGAAGACGACGATGCGCTCAACCAAGCCCGAGACGATCAAGGCTTCGAAAACGTCGCCGGTGCTCTGGACCGACGTCCAGGGAGTCGACTCGGCCAAGGACGAGCTGATGGACGTCGCCGAGTGGCTCAAGGATCCGGACCGCTTCAAGCTCCTGGGCGCGACGGCGCCTCGCGGAGTGCTCCTCTACGGACCGCCCGGGACCGGCAAGACGATGCTCGCCCGCGCCGTCGCCGGCCAGGCGAACGTCGACTTCTTCGCCGCATCGGGTTCGAGCTTCGTGGAGATGTTCGTCGGCCGCGGCGCCGCCCGTATCCGCCGGCTCTTCAAGGAGGCCCGCAAGGCCGGCCGCGCGGTCATCTTCATCGACGAGCTCGATGCGGTCGGCGGCAAGCGCAGCTCCAGCGGAGGCGACGGCGGAACCAGCGAGCGCGAGCAAGCTCTGAACCAGCTCCTCGTCGAGCTCGACGGCTTCGAGCGCGACCCCGGCACCGTGATCGTGATCGCCGCGTCGAACAACGTCGACAAGCTCGACCCCGCGCTCCTTCGACCCGGCCGCTTCGACCGGCAGGTGCTCGTCGCGCCGCCGGACCGCGAGGGTCGTGCCGCGATCCTGCGCTCCCACGTCGGGGACAAGCCGCTCGGGCCGGACCTCGACCTCAACGACGTCGCCCGCAAGACGACGGGGATGACCGGCGCGCAGCTCGCCAACGCGCTGAACGAAGCCGCGATCATCGCCGGCCGCCTGGGCCGCGACGCGATCGCCCGCGACGACCTTGACGAAGCGCTGCTTCGCCAGTCGGTTGGCTCGCAGCAGTCGCGGCGCCTCACCGGCGAGGAGCGGCGGATCATCGCCTATCACGAGGCCGGCCACGCGCTCTGCCGGCGCGCCCTCGGCCTCGACCCGCCGGAGATCCTGTCGATCGTCCCGCGTGGCCCCGCGCTCGGGTTCGTCGCCTCATCACCTTCAGAGGACCGCTACCTGCGCTCCCGCTCCCAGCTCATGGACGAGGTCATCACGCTCCTCGGCGGCCGGGCGGCCGAGGAGGAGGTCTACGGCGAGGCCTACACCGGCGCCTCGGACGATCTCTCACGGGTCCACTCGGTCTGCAAGCAGATGGTCTCCGAGTTCGGGATGTCGGGGCACAAGGCGCCCCTGATCTCCACGCCTTCGGCACTGCCGACCGGCGACTACTCGGTGTCCGACCAGACCCGTCGCGACGTCGACGTTGCGGCCCAGACCCTGGCCGAGATGGCCTACGAGCGCGCCGCCGAGCTGGTCGGCGCAAACCGGATGTGCCTCGACGACCTGGCCACGAACGCTCTCGAGCGGGAGACACTGACCCGCGAGGACCTCGACGCGATCTTCGCCGCCCACGAGCTTCGCCGCGACGGCGAGTTGCCCGACGTCGACGATGCTCTGGCGAAGCTCTCCGATCAGGGTCGCCTCCAGTCGAGGAGCGACCGATGACCTTCCGACCCGGCTTTCAGAACGGTGATCGAGACCCGGACCGGCCCCGGGAGCCCCTTCTGCGGCGAAGCGCTCCGTGGCGCGGGGCGGCAGGACGGCTGCCGACGCGGCGCACGCTGGCTCTCCTGGACAGCGTCAGCGCCCCCGATCGCGACCGCCGGCCGGGCAAGCAGGTTCATCTCCACTAGCCGGCCAGGGCCGAGTACCCTTGACGGAGTGATCGCGGGGATCCGGATGTTCAGGGAGAGAGGCGTGCGGGGCAGCACGATGATCGTCGCTGCCGCGATCGTGTTCTCAGGGTTTGGCGCGGCCACCGCGTCGGCCGCCGTGGTCCCCACCGTCTTCGTCGGTTCGGGCCCGGGCGTTCCGTGCACCGTCCAGCCGAGCGGCGTCCAGTTCTGTGAGGGCAGCGTCACGACGAGGGTCCCAAGCTGGGACGGCGTCCCGCTCGACGTCAACCTCACCCTCCCTCCCCCGGCCGTCGACGGCCCGTACCCGCTGATCGTCCACATGCACGGATACGGCCTGTCGAAGTCGGGTGTGTCCACTGAGCTCGGCCAGGCCGGCTACGCGGTCCTCGACTACACGGCTCGCGGCTTCGGGCAGTCCTGCGGCAGCCTCCCGTCACGGATCGCCGATCCAACCGGCTGCGCCAAGGGCTGGATCCACCTCGCCGACGTCCGCTACGAGGTCCGTGACACCCAGACGCTCGCGGGCTATCTGGCCGACGAGGGCATCATCCAGCCCAAGAAGATCGGCGTCACCGGCGAGTCCTACGGCGGCGGTCAGTCGATGATGCTCGCGACGCTCAAGGACCGCGTGATGCTGCCCAACGGCACGCTCGTCGCCTGGCAGAGCCCAGGCGGAAAGCCGATGGAGATCGCCGCAGCCGCTCCGATCATCCCCTGGGCAGATCTGGCTTATGCGCTGGTTCCGAACGGCCGCAAGCTCGACTACGACCCGACGACAGCATACGGGTCTCGGGTCGGGATCGCGAAGCAGAGCTACCTCGACTTCCTCTACACGGTCGGCAACGCGCAGGGTTACTACGCGCCCCCCGGCGTGGACCCGGAGTCCGACATCACGACCTGGTTTGCCCGCATCCAGACGGGTGAGCCGTATGACTCGGACCCGACTGCGACCGACATCCTCAACAAGATCCGCCGCTTCCATTCCGCCTTCTACCTCGAGGACCCGCTCACGCCCAGCCAGCGCGAAGCGCCCGCGCCGCTTCTCATCTACAACGCCTGGACCGACGACCTCTTTCCCGCTGACGAGTCGATCGACTACGCGAACAAGATCGAGGCCCGCCACCCGCGAGCCGAGGTCAGTCTCTTCTACGCCAACACCGGCGGCCATCCGCGCGCCTCGCTGACCGTTCTGCTCGGCGGCGGGATCCCGGTCTTCAAGGATCGAGTCCTGGACTTCTGGGCACGGCACCTGAAGGGCGCCCCCGGGCAGCCGTTCGGCGTCGAAACGTTCACCCAGAACTGCGACGGTGCCGCCGAGGGCCCTTTCATCACCCCGACCTGGGAAGCCCAGCACCCCGGCGAGGTGCGATTCTCGTCCGACGCGGCCCAGTCCGTGACGGCCACCGGTGGCGACCCTGCGACCGGCGCCGCGGTCGACCCCTTCGCCGGAACACTGATGGCGGGTTGCTTCGTCGCCCAGCCGGCGCTCGATCAGCCGGGAGTGGCCAGCTACCGCCTCCCCGCGGCGACCGGTGCCGGCTACACGCTGCTCGGATCACCGACGGTGATCGCCCAGATCGCCGCGAGCGACCCCTCCGGCCAGGTTGCAGCCCGTCTTTGGGACGTCGCTCCCGATGGCACCGAGAAGTTCGTCACCCGTGCGGTCTACCGGCCCGATGTGGGCTCCGACGCGCTCCAGGTCTTCCAGCTGCACTCGAACGGCTGGCACTTCGAGGGGGGGCACGTCGCGAAGCTCGAGCTGCTCGCTCGCGATACGCCGTACGCACGGGCCTCGAACAGCGCCGCCGGCTACACGGTGAGAAACCTCCAACTCCGCCTCCCGGTTCACGAGAAGCCCGACGGGAATTCGATCAGGGACCCCCTGAGGCCGGACTTTCCCGGGCGCCCGGCACCGCCCTGCACGAAGGTCCTCAGGGGCACGGCACGGGGCGAGAGGCTCGTCGGCACGGTGGGCGGCGACCGGATCCTCGCGCGCGGCGGGCCGGACCGGATCAACGCCCGAGGGGGCGCCGACTGCGTGCACGGCCAGGCGGGGAACGACACAATCAACGGAGCCGCGGGCAACGACCACATCTCGGGTGAGGCGGGGGCGGACCACATCGCCGGCGGCTTCGGCAACGACATCATCCGCGGCGGCGGCGGCAAGGACCGCCTCTACGGCGGCATCGGTCGGGATGTGATCTTCTCGCGTGACGGTCGCCGCGACATCGTCAACTGCGGCAGGGGACGGGACCGCGTCCGGGCCGACCGGCGCGACCGCCTGGTCGGGTGCGAAATCGTCTCACCGCGCCGCCTCGGCTGACGCCTCCAGTGGCGAAGCTTCCTACTCGATGACCTCGGCCTCCGGCGCCTTGCCGGCGGGCAGGCCGATGTGCACGGCGATGTAGGCGAGGACAAAGGCCCCGGCCATGACGTAGAAGACGGTCTGGGAGGAGTGGGCGAAGGCAACCTGGATGCCGTCGCACACCTTGGCGGTGACCCCGGTCACGTGACCGCTGCAGGAGTTGCCTCCGGACCCACCCGACGAGGCGTGGTTGAGCGAATCGGCGATGCCGTCGGCCTTGCTCTTGCCGACGACGCTGGTCAGTTCGTTCTCGACGTTGACGGTGTTGCGGGCGATCAGGATCGAGCCGAGCACGGCGAGGCCGAGGCTCGCGCCGAGGTTCCGCGCGGTCTGGGTGATTCCGGTGGCCTCCCCATAGCTCGTGCCCGGTACACGGTTCAGCGCATCCGTGGAGACCGGGCCGAGGATCAGGCCCGTGCCGGCGCCCGCCATCACGATCCGCCACCAACCGCCGCTGTAGTCGATATCCGGCATCTGGCTGGCCCAGAGGAAGAAGCCGACGGCGGCCAAAGCGCAGCCGAGAGCAGCCGTCGGCTTTGCGCCTTGCTTGTCAAGGATGGCGCCGCCCCGCTGCGCGGCGATGACGAAGCCGATGAAGAACGTCCCTATATAGAGACCGGCGTTGGAAGCGTCGTCGCCGAGTGAGATCTGCGAGTAGAGGCTCGCGAACAGAAACATCGGGACGAACGCGATCGAGATCAGGAACAGGATGATGTTGTCTGCGGCAAACGCCTTGTTCTTGAAGATCCGGAGCTGCATCAGGGGGTGCTCGGTGGCAAGCTCGACCCGGACGAACGTGAAGACCAGGAGGGCACCGACAACGATGGAGGCGATCGTCCGTGGGTCGGCCCATCCCCATGTCGTGGCCTGCTGAAGCCCGAGTACGATCAGGCCGATCCCGAGTGCGAAGAGGATCGCTCCGCGGTAGTCCATCGGCGCCGGGCGCTTGGTGTTGTCGGGTTTCGCCATCAGCGTCAGGACGACAGCCACGATCGCGACCGGGATGTTGATCCAGAAGATCGAGCGCCAGGTGATCTCGATCAGGTAGCCGCCTGCGATCGGGCCGAGTGCCGTCATGCCGCCGGCGACCCCGAAGAAGATCGCGAGCGCCCGTCCACGCTGGTCCTGGGGAAATGCGGCCACGACGATTGCGAGAGCCGCGGGGAACATGATCGCCGCTCCCGCGCCCTGGACGACGCGGAAGAAGATGATCCAGGCCTCACCGGCATCGCCGGTCGGTGTCGCCCCACACAGTGCCGAGGCCCCGGCGAAGATGAAGATCCCGATCAGCACCATGCGACGGTGGCCGGCGATGTCGGCGATGCGGCCGCCGAAGGCGAACAGGGCGGCGAGCGACAGCAGGTACCCGTTTACGATCCACTGCGCCCCGGTCGAGGAGAGGTCGATGTCATCCTGAATCGAGGGAATCGAGATCGAGACGATCGTCTGGTCGATGAAGGTCATCGACACAGCGAAGATCATCGCCGCCAGAGCAAGCTTCTTGTTCGCGTCACCGTCGATCGAGGTTCCCTCCGTTGCGGACAAGATAATCAGCGGGGCGGCGGAGATTCGAGGCGCTCACCGAACTACGAAGTACTCCTCCATGCGCGGCTGCCCCATCAAGAGATTCTTCGCCGTACTGGTCGTGGTGGCCGCTGCGTGCGCCGCCGTCGCCCCAACCGCTCCTGGTTCGTGCTCGAGCCTGGCCACCCTCACTGGGCCGGGTCTTTCCCTCGGGTCAGTGTCTATCTCGTCGCCAAGTCCCAGCGCTACGCGCTACGGAAGGGGATGGCCGCCTGGAATGCGAGCGGCGCGCGGATCCGGTTCGTCAATTCGCACCGGAAGGCTTCGGCCGACATCACGATCTTCGCCAGGGAGGATCACCACCCGACCAGCGGCTTCTGCCCGGCCGCGGGCTATACGAGCTATCGCTACGGCGGTGGCGCCCGCTACATGTCATCGGCGGCCATCTACATCCCCGTGTTGCACGTCGGCAGCGGCGACGCTTCGGCTCGCCAGTGCCGGCTCGAGTTCTCCCGGCTGATGGTCCACGAGCTCGGACATGCGCTCGCCCTCAGCCACGAGCACCCGCGGCGGGTGCGAAGGCCCGCCTTCTGCCCGGCGCGGCTCGCGCCGGCTCCCGGCCGCGGACTCGGACCGCGCGGCCTTCGAATCCTGGTGGATCAGCCGTCCGCCGGGGCGGCTCTGACCTCGACGAGGTCCTTCAAGATCGCGAAGTCGCCCCCGTCTGCTGTCAGCAACGGGACTTCCGAGATATTCGCTGTGGCCGCTATCACGAGGTCGAGCATTCGCCTCCGGGGTCGGCCACCCCGCGCGGCAACGGCAGCGGCGAGCCGGCCCCATTCCCTTGAGATGCCAGCATCGATGGGGATGGGTTCAAAGGTTGCTTCGACGACAGCCAGCCGCTGAGCTCGGCGGGCCTGTTCGTCGGCATCTCCGGCGACCAGGAGGCCGAAGTGGAGTTCGGCGAGCGATGCGGAACTGATGGCGCCCTCGAGGTCTCCTGGATCAGAGGCCCCGATCAGTATCGAGGTGTCCAGGATGACGCGCATCAGCCGAATGGGTCCTGAAGGTCGCCTGGGAAGCGCTCCAGGTCTGCGGAGAGGGACTCGGGCGCCGGGGTCCTCCAGACCTGAGCCAGATCGGGGCCGCGAACCCACCTGCGTCGCGAGGCCGGCCCCAGCTCCGCAACCGGCCTGCCGGCGACGGTGATGGTGAGCTTCTCCCCACTCTCGGCGCGCCGCAGAACCTCGCCGATTTTGTTGCGGAGCTCCTTCTGCGGAATGGTGGCCATGAACGTGAAGGTAGCAGAACTGCTACCCATGAGCTGAGGATGGCGATGATTCGATGGACGGTGCTGGGCTCGAACCAGCGACCCCCTCCTTGTAAGGGAGGTGCTCTCCCAACTGAGCTAACCGTCCGGGAGCTGGAATCGTAGTCTCCCGCTGCCTCCAAGGGACGCATCCGCCCGCTTTGGCCGTCTCCCGTGGGACCTACCCTTGCTGGGGAGAGTCGCGACACCAAAGCCCTTGGTCCGACGATCTCCGACTATTCGACGTGACGACGCTCACGGCAATCCATCCCTGCTGAACTGAGCCTCGCTCACTCGAAGACCGCCTGAAGCGCTACCCACGGCTTCGGTTCATGGTTCGAAGTACCTACTCGCTCCCAGGCTCGCGGAGATCTTCGAGAGCCTCCCCCCGGGGCCCGCCGTCGACGCCTTTTCCGGAAGCGGGGTTGTCTCGTACACCCTCGAGGCAGCGGGTAGGGACGTCCTCGCCAACGGCCAGCCCCGCTTTGCGACCGCGATCGCTGATGCCGTGGTTGTTAACGACGGAGTCACTCTCTCCGCAGGTGAGATCGAGGCGCTCTGTTCGGGAAATATCGATGGACGAGACTTCTTTGCGACGACAATCGATGACCTCTACTTCGAGCGCGCCGACCGTGAATTCCTCGCTGCGGCGTGATCGCACGTGGCTCTGCAAGCGCTACCACTTCCTGGAAGGTCCGGCGACCTACCGGGAAGGGCAAGAGATCATGTGGGAGACGAGCACTCGTAAGATCGTGAAGCGTTACACGCCATTCGCCGACGAGCGTCTGCGGCCGGCGCATTGGACCGAACGTTCGAGCACTTTTCGGGTAGCGGGCTCGTCGTCTCCTATGGACCCACCGAGCTGCGAGTCGTCGACTGGCAACGGAATACATCTACGTCGCAAGGTGAGCGTCCTGGGGGCAAGAACCTGTTGCGGATGAGCTTCGGCGCGGTTTTCGGCTTCATCGGGGTCAGGGCGGTTGCCGCCGCTGCAGGGAGATGGTTCCCAACTGAGCTGCGCGACCGGGAATGCGGAAGCGTTGCTTCGCGCCGCCGCGCCGGACATGATGGATCCGTGCAGGTCCTGCGTCCAGCCGAGGGCATCTACGCGTTCTATGACGGCCGGGTTCCGGGTCAGCGCTTCGCGGAGGAGCCGAACTGGGTCGACGAGGGCGCGCTGTCGCTCGGGATCGCGAGCTACGCGATCGTCGTCGATGACGAGGCGCTCGTCTATGACACCCACATCTCGGTCGGGCACGCGAAGGAGGTGCGGCGGACCCTGGAGGAGGCGGGCGTCTCTAAGTTCACCGTCCTCCTCAGCCATTGCCACCTCGACCACGTCGCCGGGACCGAAGCGTTCACGGACGGCGAGATCCTCGCCGGCTCACGGACCGACGAGCGGCTCCGGCGCGACCGCGAGGCGATCGAGGACGGGTCGCTCGAAGGACCGCCCGCGATCAACCCCCTCATCCTTCCCACCCGCGTGCTCGAGGGCGCGACGCTCCTGACCATCGGCGACACCGAGCTGCAGCTCATCTCGGTCAACATCCACTCCGACGACGCAACTGTCGTGTGGCTCCCCGAACAACAGATTCTCCTGGCCGGCGACACGATGGAGGACACCGTCACCTACGTCGACGAGCCGGAGGGATTCGCGGCGCACCTCGAGGGCCTCGAGCATCTGGACCGGCTCGGGCCGATGCACATCCTCCCCAACCACGGTGACCCCGGCGTCATCGGGGCAGGTGGCTACTCAAGGGGACTCAACCGGGCGACCCAGCAGTACATTCGGGCGCTGATGCGGATGCGCGACGAGCCGGAGCTGCGGTCGACCGAGCTGAAGGAGCTGATCGCCGGCCCACTGGGCATGGGGTGGGTCAACTACTTCGAGCCCTACGAGGCGGTGCACCAGGCGAACCTACGCACCGTGCTCGGAGCGCCGGAGGCCCCCTGAGAGAATGAGGACATGGACAAAGGCCTCGCCCTCAGGGTCGCCGCAGTGCAGCTGGCGGCCGTCGCAATCCTCTCCATCGCACTTGCGATCGCTCTCCCGAAGAGCTTCTTCGAGGACTGGGGCTGGGTTGCGGGGCCGGGCGCCTGGATGCTCTGCGCGTTGCTGACGGCTCGGGTCTTGAAGCTGCCACTTCCACACACCCTGCTCGGCGCGGCGCTCGCCGGGCTGCCCAGCATCCTCGCCGTCGTGATCGGGGTCCACTGGCTTGGGGCCGTGGTCGCCGTCGGCCTGTTCGCGCTGTGGTGTGCCCGCTCCCAACCCGAGGAGGCTGCATGGACCTAGGACTGAAGGGCCGTGTCGCCCTGGTGATGGGTGGGAGCCGCGGCATCGGGCTCGGCATCGCCCGGTCGCTCGCCGGCGAAGGCGCGGAGGTGGCGATCTCGAGCCGCTCCGAGGACAAGCTCGCTGAGGCGAATGAGGAGCTGGGCGGCGAGGTCGTCACGCTCGCGGCCGATACCGCGGACCTCGACCGCGTCGCCAAGCTTCCCGGCGAGGTCGAGAAGGCGCTCGGACCGGTTGAGATCCTGGTCATCAACACGGGCGGCCCGCCGCTCGGCGGTGCGATGGATCACGACCGGGAAACGTGGGAGCAGGCCTACCGCTCGCTGGTCCTCGCGCCGGTGGTCCTGGTTGAGGCCGTGGTGCCGGACATGCGCGGCGAGGGATGGGGGCGGATCGTCAACGTCGGGTCGAGTTCCACGCGCGAGCCGATCCCGTATCTCAACCTCTCGAACTCGCACCGGATGGCGGCGGTCGGCTTCCTGAAGACCGTGTCGCGCGAGGTGGCTGCCGACGGGATCACCGTCAATACGATCGCCACCGGGCGCTTCGCGACCGAGCGGCTCGCCGACAACGCGGGCTCGCTGGACGCGGCGGAGGAAGCGGCACGAAACGACGTTCCGGCAGCGCGGCTCGGGCAGCCGGACGAGTACGGGGACCTGGTCGCGTTCCTGTGCTCGGAGCGCGCCGCCTACGTCACCGGGACGGTCATCCCGATCGACGGCGGCATGCTGCGCTCCGCTTTCTGAGGGTTCGCGCTGCTAGGACGCGAGGGCGACGGCCGCGGGCGCCGCGTCGTCGCGCGCCAGCGTCCCGTGCCGACGGCGCACGACGAGCATCCAGACGACGCCGGCCAGCACCATCCCGAGGCTCTCGAATTGGGCCTGGGTGAGCCCAAGGGCCCCGACGTCGTTGCGGCGCAGGAACTCGACGAGGAAGCGCTCCCCGCCCGCATAGACGAGGTAGAGAGCGAAGAGGACGCCGGTCCGGAAGCGGTCGCGGAGCTGCCAGAGGATGAACGCGCCGAAGCCCATGGCGAGCGTCTCGTAGATCGGGGTCGGGTGGACGGTGTCGGTCGTCGGGACGGTGCCGTTCGGATACGCCATCGCCCAGGGCCCGTCCCAGGCCTTTCCATAGTCGCCGTCGCCCGAGAGCTGGCAGCCGCAGCGCCCGATCGCGTAGCCGAGCGCGAGCGCCGGCGCCGCGAGATCGAGCAGGGCGAGGCTGAGGAAGCCCCGGTAGCGCGCCCAGAGGCAGACGGCGATCGCGCCGCCGATCGCGCCGCCGTACCAGACGAGCCCGGAGCCGCTGAAGATGTTGCCGAGTAGGTCGTCCTTGACGTCGGAGTAGTTCTGCACGAGGAAGTAGACCCGCGAGCCGACGATCCCTCCGGCGAGCGCCGAGAAGGTCATCTCATAAGCCCAGTCGGCCGGCTTCCCGAGCTCGACGAACCGCCTGGCGACAAGCGCCCCCGCGGCGAGGAACGCAAGAGCGAACATCAGCCCGAAGGTCTGAAGGGTGAGCGGGCCAAGATGGATCTCTGGATACATGGAATAGCCCCGGCGAGAATCGAACTCGCGTTCCCAGAATGAAAATCTGATGTCCTAACCACTGGACGACGGGGCCTCGCCGTTCGGAGCAGTTTACGGGGGGAGAACTACATCCGATGCGACCTTGACCATAGGAACAGATGTTCGCCACCGGTGGTCAGTCATGAAACCTCAGAAGCGCCTCGAAGCGAGGCGCTTACGCGCGCAGGAAGGTCTCCCGTACAAGGCGATCGCCCGGGCGCTCGACGTGTCGCCGAGCAGCGTCCACAAGTGGACGCGCGACATCCCGATCACCGAGGAACACCGCAAGCGAAATCTTGCGCACCTGACTCCGGAGTCGGAGATCGTCAAGAAGCGCGCGAGGACCTGGGTGGAGACGAACCGTGCCCGTCGCAGGGCGTTCCAACCCGCTGGCCGAGAGCGCGCCAAGCGATCCGATCCACTTCATGAAGCCGGATGCATGCTCTATTGGGCGGAAGGGAGCAAGGATCGAAACTGCTTGAACTTCGCAAACTCGGATGTCGAGATGATGCGCTTCTTCAAACGCTTTCTCGACGATTGCTTCTCGCTCACGCCGGACGACTGCACGGCTCGCCTCAACGTCTACCTGGGCAACGGGATGTCGATCGAGCAGATTGAGGATTGGGGGCTGTCAGTTCTGAGCCTGCCTCGCTCCTGCTTGCGCGCCCATCAGATCAACCACTTCCCAACCTCCAGCAGCGGCCGCAAGAGAGACTGCCTGCCCTACGGCGTCTGCTCGCTCCGGATCAGGAAGTCGACCTGGCTCATCCAGCACATCTACGGAGCGATCCAGGAGTACGGCGGATTCGACGAGCCGGCCTGGCTCGATTGCGAGCGGCGCAAGTACGACGATCCGAAGCCGGCCGACGGTAGCCTTGCCGCATGACCCGCGATGAAGCCGAGGAGCGGTCGGTCGCCTTGACGGCCGACCATCCTGACCGCGAGACGCATCGATTTCTCCCGCGCCAGAACGCCGCTGGGGACTGGGAGGTCGTCAAGATCGGGCTCCCGCCGGCCGACGACGGCGGAGCGGCCGAGGTGCGAGCCGACGAGAAGCCACCCACCCCGGATGATCCTCGCGAGAGCCTCACCCGAAACCTCGGCCCATACGCCGCGGGCGGCTGACGCTCACTCGCCGGGCTGACGCTCACTCGGCGAGCAGCAACTCCAGCAGCGCCTTCTGGGCGTGAAGGCGGTTTTCCGCCTGGTCCCAGACGGCCGAGCGCTCTCCGTATAGGGCGTCCTCGGTGATCTCCTCGCCGGGGTGCGCCGGCAGGCAATGCATGACGACCGCCCGGTCGGCGGCGAGGCGGAGCAGGTCGTCGTCGATCCGGAACGGGGCGAGGTCTGCGCGGCGGCGGGCGGCGGTCTCCTCGTCGCCCATGCTGATCCAGACGTCGGTGTAGAGGACGTCGGCGCCGTCTGCCGCCTCGCGGGGATCACCGCTCAGCCTCGCGTTGTGGCCCTCCTCGAGTTGGTAGCCGGGTGGCGCCGCGACCCACACCTCGATGTCCGAGAGCTCGCCCGCGATAGCGAGCGACCGGGCGACGTTGTTCCCGTCGCCGACGTAGGCGACCTTCAACCCGTGCAGGTCACCGAAGCGTTCGCGCATCGTCATCACGTCGGCGAGCGCCTGGCAAGGATGATGTAGCGGCGTCAGGGCGTTGATCACCGGCACGGAGGCCGCCTCGGCGATCTCCTCGACAACCGAGTGCGAGCCCGCGCGGATCACGATCGCGTCGACGAACCGGGAGAGCACCCGCGCCGTGTCGCCCGACGACTCCCCGCGGGAGAGCTGCATCTCGTTGCCGGACAGCACCACCGCCTGCCCGCCGAGCTGCCCGACTCCGACCTCGAACGAGACCCGCGTGCGCGTCGAAGGGCGCTCGAAGAGGAGCGCCACGCACTTTCCGGCCAGCACATCCCCGCCCAGACCCTCCGCCCGGCCGGCCTTCAACTCGAGCGCGCGGTCGAGGAGTGACGCAAGCTCGAATGCGCCCAGTTCCTCTCCGGTGAGAAATGACCCCTCCAAGCAGCGGATACTACGACCGTGCGGGTACACGCCATCACCTGGAACCTCTTTCACGGCCGCGACAAGCCTCCGGAGCCGGAACTCTTCACTTGGCGCTCCCGCCTCCTCCGCATCCCGGAGCGGGGCGAGACCCACATCCAGGTCAACCGTGACCTCTCCGCCGAGTTCGCGGCGCGGCTTGCGGTGGCCGAGTGGGACGTCGCCCTCCTGCAGGAGGCGCCCCCCCGTTTCGCCGTCCCCCTCTCCGAGGCCTGCGACGCCGAGTACCACCGGGCGCTGACCTCCCGAAACTCGTTCGCTCCCATCCGCCGGCTTGCCGCCCGCCTCAACCCCGACCTCATCGCCTCCGCCGAGGGCGGCTCCAACCTCACCCTGGTCCGCCGCGACGGCGCCCTCGGCCTCATCGCCGAGCGCCGCGAGCTGACCATCCAACCCGGGCCGCCTGAGCGCCGCGCGATGGCCTTCACCCGCACCAACTCGGGCGTCTGCATCGCAAACCTCCACACGACCAACGACCGACCCGACGTCTCCGCCGACGAGCTGCTCCTCGCCGCCTCGACCGCGGTCGAGTGGGCCGGAAAGGATCCCCTGATCTTCGGCGGCGACCTCAACCTCCGCCCCCGCAACAACCCGGAAGCCTTCGACACGCTCCGCGACCGCCACGGCCTCGAGCGGCCGACCGCTCCCCGCTCCATCGACCACATCCTCGTCCGCGGACTCAAGATCGCCAAGGCGCCGCACTCCTGGCCTCCCGAAGCCCGCGACGTCCCCGGCGACGGCCTCCACATCCGGCTCTCCGACCACACGCCCGTCGAGGCGACCTTCGAGGGCCAATGAACGCAATCCCGCGCCCGAGATTGGCATGAGGCGCTCCGGGGTGAAATAGTCCGGGGCGTACCGCGGTCGCACTCCGGCCCGGCGTTCCGAATACCAACCCGAAAGGACCCATGGCCGAGAAGAAGAGGACGCGCTCCGCAGCGGCGAAGAAGTCGAGCACGAAGCCGAAGCGCGCTAAGTCGGCCGCCAAGCCCAAGGCGGCGGCGAAGAAAACCGCGTCGAAGGCCAAGTCCGCCGCGAAGCCGAAGGCGACCAAGAGCCGCACCACCGCCAAGGCCAAACCCGCGAAGCGCTCGACGGCCCGCAAGAGCACGGCGTCGAGATCGAGCAGCGCGACGGCCGGGCTCGACAAGAGCATCGAGAGCTTCCGCGACAGCCTCGAGCGCAGCCTCACCCTCAGCCGGGAGCGCCTCCAGGAGGTCGTGGACGACGCGGTCAAGCGCGGGCGCATGCAACGCCGCGACGCCGAAAAGTTGGTGTCGGACATCGTCAGCCGGGGCCGCAGCCAGACCGACAACCTCCTCAAGGAGCTCGAGCGCGTCGCGCGCGAGGCCCGCTCGGAGGTCGAGGACCGGACGAGCACGGGGCGCTC
>JBBSQE010000048.1:0-16231 GCA_038258095.1 Solirubrobacterales bacterium
CCCGCGAGTTCGCCACAAACGCCGAGCAGACCGACGGCCGATCGATGATCGTGATGGGGGCCGGCACGAACCACTGGTACCACTCCGACCAGACCTACCGGTCGATGCTCGCCCTGCTCGTCTTCTGCGGCTGCCAGGGAGTCAACGGCGGCGGCTGGGCGCACTACGTCGGCCAGGAGAAGGTGCGGCCACTGACCGGGTGGACGACCGTCGCCTTCGCGCTCGACTGGTCGCGGCCGTCGCGCCAGCAGCCCGCGACCCCCTACTGGTACCTGGCCACCGACCAGTGGCGCTACGAGACCTTCGGGGCCGGCGAGTTCACCTCCCCGGCCGGGAGCGGGAGCCTCGACGGCAAGCACTTCGCCGACTGTCACGCGCTCGCCGCGCGGCTCGGCTGGCTGCCCTCCTACCCGAGCTTCGATCGCAACCCGCTCGAGCTCGCCGATGAGGCGGAGGAGGCCGGAGCGAAGCCGGCCGACCACGTCGTCTCCGAGCTTCGCGAGGGCCGGCTTCGGTTCGCCTGTGAGGACCCCGACGACCCGGCCAACTTCCCCCGCGTTCTGACCCTTTGGCGGGCGAACCTGCTCGGCTCCTCGAGCAAGGGACACGAGTACTTCCTGCGCCACCTGCTGGGAGTGCCCGACGCGGCGGTGCGGGCCCCTGAGAGTCCTCCGGGTGAGCGGCCCGAGGAGGTCGAGTGGCACGACGAGGCGCCGCAGGGAAAGCTCGACCTGTTCACCACCATCGACTTCCGGATGAACGGCTCCTGCATCTACTCCGATGTCGTCCTGCCGGCCGCGACCTGGTACGAGAAGCACGACCTCTCGAGCACCGATCTGCACCCCTTCGTCCACCCATTCAATGCGGCGATTCCGCCGCCCTGGGAGGCGAAGACCGACTGGGATGCGTTCAAGGCGATCGCCGAGCGCTTCAGCACTCTCGCCGAGCACCACCTCGGCACGCGCACCGACATCGTCGCCGCCCCGCTCCTCCACGACACGCCCGATGAGCTCGCCCAGCCCGGTGGCGCGGTCCGTGACTGGCGCTCCGGTGAGGTCGAGCCGATCCCCGGCGAAACGATGCCGAAACTCGTCGCGGTGGAGCGGGACTTCACGGCGGTCTACGAGAAGATGACCGCGCTCGGGCCGCTGGTTGAGGAGGCGGGCATCGGGGCCAAGGGGATCAGCTGGAAGCCGGTCCCCGAGGTCGAGGACCTCCGCAAGCGAAACGGCCGCGCGAACGGCGGCGGGCCAGCCGACAGCCGGCCGCTGCTGCGCCTCGACAGCGATGTCTGCGAGGCGATCCTCGCGCTCTCGGGAACAACGAACGGGCGCCTTGCGGTCGAGAGCTTCCGCGCCCTGGAGGCCCGCACCGGCCGCCCGCTGGCACAGATCCCCGAAGAGCGGGCCGACGAGCGGATCGACTTTCGCGCGATCACCGTGCAGCCGCGCAAGGTGATCGCCTCGGCGGAGTGGTCGGGCCTCGAGTCCCGCGAGCGCCGCTACTCGCCGTTCACCGCCAACGTCGAGCACCTGCTGCCCTGGCGGACCCTGACCGGGCGCCAGCAGCTCTACGTCGACCACGAGTGGATGCTCGGCCTCGGCGAGGGCCTGCCCGCCTACCGCGCGCCGGTCGATGCCGGGCAGCTCGTCGGGCTCGGAGGAGAGCCCGGCGAGGAGGGGGGCCTCGAGGTGACCGTCCGCTACGTCACTCCGCACTCGAAGTGGTCGATCCACTCCGAGTTCCAGGACAACCTAACGATGCTGACCCTGTTCCGCGGGGGGCCCGTGATGTGGCTGGCGGTCGATGACGCGGAGCGTATCGGGGTCGCCGACAACGACTGGCTCGAGGTCTACAACAAGCACGGGACCGTCGCCTGCCGGGCCGCCGTCTCCCACCGGGTCCCATCCGGCATCGCGCTCTACTACCACTCGCAGGATCGTCACGTGAACGTGCCGGTCTCCGAGATCTCCGGGGCTCGCGGCGGCACCGACAACTCCCTGACCCGGATCTCGATTAAGCCGACCCACCTGATCGGAGGCTACGCGCAGCTCTCCTGGGGCTTCAACTACTACGGGCCGACCGGTCCCCAGCGCGACCAGCTGATCATCGTCCGCAAGCGGCGGACGGAGGTCGAGTACTGATGAAGATCCGCGCGCAGGTGGGGATGGTGATGAACCTCGACAAGTGCATTGGTTGCCACACCTGCTCGGTGACGTGCAAGAACGTCTGGACCAATCGTCGCGGCGCCGAGTACATGTGGTTCAACAACGTCGAGACGAAGCCCGGCCGGGGGTATCCGCGCGACTACGAGGACCAGGAGCGTTGGAACGGCGGCTGGAAGCTCGACCGGCGCGGCAAGCTGAAGCTGAAGGCGGGCGGGCGGCTGCAGAAGCTGATGAACATCTTCTGGAACCCCGACCTGCCGACGCTCGACGACTACTACGACCCCTGGACGTATGACTACGAGCACCTGATCAGCTCGCCGGCCGGGGAGAAGCAGCCCGCGGCCCAGCCGCAATCGCTCGTCACCGGTGACCGGATGGACCTCCAGTGGGGACCGAACTGGGAGGATGACCTCGCCGGCTCGCTCGAGCACGCGGCAAAGGACCCGAACCGGCGCGACCTCGAGGAGGAGGTCAAGCTCGAGTTCGAGCAGGCCTTCATGATGTATCTGCCGCGCATCTGCGAGCACTGCGTCAACCCGTCCTGCGTCGCCTCCTGCCCCTCCGGAGCGATGTACAAGCGCGAGGAGGACGGGATCGTCCTGGTCGACCAGGAGGCCTGCCGGTCCTGGCGGTTCTGCGTCTCCGGTTGCCCCTACAAAAAGGTCTACTTCAACTGGAACACGGGCAAGGCCGAGAAGTGCAACTTCTGTTACCCGCGGATCGAGGCCGGCCTGCCGACGGTCTGCTCTGAGACCTGCGTCGGGCGGCTGCGCCACGTCGGCATCGTCCTGATCGACACTGATCGGGTTGAAGAAGTGGCGTCCGTGGCAGATGAAAAGGAGCTGATCGAGGCCCAGCTCAGCCTCTTCTGCGACCCGGAGGACCCCGCGGTCCGCGAGCAGGCACTGCGTGACGGCATCGCTCCCGACTGGATCGAGGCCGCTCGCCGCTCGCCGGTCTACGCGATGTGCAAGCGCTGGGGCATCGCCCTGCCGCTTCACCCCGAGTACCGGACGCTCCCGATGGTCTGGTACGTGCCGCCGCTCTCACCGGTCGAGAGCCTCGGAGAAGCGCAGGTCCGCGACGGCGGCGATCCCGACAGCCTCTTCGTCGCGATCGAGCAGATGCGGATCCCGGTCGAGTACCTCGCGAGCTTCCTCTCCGCAGGTGACCCGGAGCCGGTGCGCCGCTCGCTGCGCCGCCTGGTCGCGATGCGACGCCACATGCGGGCCATCAACCTCGGCGACGAGGTCGACGCCTCGATCGCGGCGGACGTCGGCATGAGCCGAGACGAGATGGAGGCGATGTTCCGGATGGTCGCGATCGGCGACTACGACGAGCGCTACGTGATCCCGAAGCGCCACGGGGAGGCTTCGAACACCGCCTTCGCCGACCAGGGGTCCTGCGGCATCGACTTCCACAACGGCGCCGCGCTCGTGCCCGACGCCCAGCCCCAGGTCGAAGAGGCCCCGGCCACGGACTTCGACGTGCGCGACTACCTCGTCAAGGTGGACGGCAACGGCACTCAGACGGCGGGCGGCGCCGATGCCTGAGCCGATCGTCCCGCTCAAGCTGGTCTCGCTGCTCCTCCAGTACCCGAGCGCGCCGCTCCAGGAGGCCTGCCGGGAGATCGGCGAGGACGAGCTGGGCGGTCTGGGCTCCAGCCGCCCCGGCGTCTGGTCGCTCGTCAACAGGTACGGCCGCGAGCCGCTCGGGGGGCTCCAGCGCGACTACGTGGAGACCTTCGACTTTCGCAAGCAGCACGCCCTCTACATGACCTACCACCTGCACGGGGACCGCCGTCAGCGCGGCGTCGCCCTGCTGCGGATCAAGCAGGCCTATACCGCCGCCGGCCTCGAGCTCGAGACCACCGAGCTTCCCGACTTCCTGCCGCTGATGCTCGAGTTCGCGACGCTCGCGCCCGGCTCGGAGGGGCGCGACCTTCTCGGTGAGCACCGGGTGGCGATCGAGCTGGTGCGCGCGGGCCTCCATCGCGACTCGAGCGACTTCGCGCCGCTGCTCGACGCGGTGGTCGAGGGCCTCCCGGGCATGAGCCGACGCCAGCTCAGCCGGTTGAAGCGCCTCGCGGCAGAGGGCCCCCCGGCCGAGCAGGTCGGCCTCGAGCCATTCGCGCCGCCCGAGGTGATACCCGGGGAGGACGGCGGCGGGATGCCGCTGGTGGGGGGAAGGCCGTGAGCCGGAGCGACATCGTCCTGTACGCCGTCCTGCCGTATGCGGCCCTGGCGGTCTTCGCCGTCGGTCACTGGTGGCGCTACCGGCGCGACCAGTTCGGCTGGGGCGCCCGGTCAACCCAGTTGCTTGAGAGCCGCTGGCTGCGTGTCGGCTCGATCACCTTTCATCTCGGTGTCCTGGCGGCGATCGGCGGCCATGTGCTCGGTCTGCTCGGTCCCGCCTCGGTCACCGCCGCGGTCGGGCTGAACGACTCGGCCTACCACGTGATCGCCGTGATCGGCGGGGTCAGCGCCGGCGGCGCCGTGATCTTCGGCTTCTCGGTGCTCGTCTACCGGCGGATCCGCTTTCCGCGTGTGCGGGTGACCACCACCGGGCTCGACGTGGCGGTCTTCGGGTTGCTGGCGCTGGGCATCGTCACGGGCATGCTCGCCACCGTGACCAACTTCGGTGACGCCGTCCACTACCGGGAAACCGTCGCTCCGTACTTCCGCAAGCTCTTCATCCTCGATCCCGAGCCCGGGCTGATGACCGGTCATGGCGTCACCCTGATCTTCCAGATCCACGTGGTCTCGGTCTGGTTCCTCTTCGCGCTCTGGCCGTTCAGCCGCCTGGTCCACGCCTGGAGTGTTCCGATCGACTACCTCCGGCGCAGCCCGATCCTCTACCGCGGACGGACGGCGAGGCCGCCGCGCTCGCCGCAGGTATCGGAGCCGCCCGGCTCGCCGAAGACTGCCAGAATCGGGCGCTGATGACCGAACGCATCGAGGGCTCCGGCCGCAACATCGCCCTGGCGACGATCGCCTTCGCCGTCTGCTTCTCGGCGTGGGGCATGCTGGCGCCGATCGCGCCCGACCTCCAGGACAGCCTCGGGCTCTCCAACACCCAGACCGCGGTGATGATCTCGATACCGGTCGTGCTCGGCTCCCTGCTCCGGATTCCGCTGGGCCTGGCGACCGACCGCTTCGGCGGACGGCTGATCTTCGGGCTGATGCTCTTCTACTCGGCAGGCGCCGCGGTGCTGGTCGGCTTCGCCACCAGCTATGCCGCGCTGCTCGGGGCCGGGTTTCTGCTCGGCGCGTCGGGGGCGACCTTCGCGGTCGGCATTCCCTTCGTCGCCGAATGGGTGGAGCCGAAGCGCCAGGGTTTCGCCCTCGGGATCTACGGGATCGGCAACATCGGCACGGCCGTCGCCGCGTTCTCCGTGCCCGCGATCCGCGACGCCGCCAGCCAGCAGGTGGCCGGCCTCGTTCTCGGCGGCGTCATCGCCGTGTACGGCTTGATCTGGTGGAGCCTCGCCCGTGACGTTCCGGATCGCGAGCCGCACAACCAGCCCTACGGCGAGGTGCTGCGCTCGGGAACCGATCTCTACCGGCTCTCGCTCTTTTACTTCGTCACGTTCGGCGGTTTTGTGGCGATGGCGATCTTCCTGCCAAAGCTCCTCAAGGACTGGTTCGACTACTCGCTCACCGACGCCGGCCTGCGTGCCGCCGGCTTCACGATCGTCGCCACCTTCGCCCGTCCGCTCGGCGGCTGGCTCTCGGACCGGATCCCCCCCTCGCAGGTCCTGACGGTCTCGTTCATCGGAGTCGGGATCGACTCGATCGGCCTCACCTGGCAGGCCGGGGACCCCCACATCCTCCCGGTAACGATCTTCTGCCTGACGATGGCGGGCTTCCTGGGGCTCGGGAACGGCGCCGTGTTCAAGCTCGTGCCCCTCTACTTCCCGGACGCCACCGGCGCCGCCACCGGGATCGTCGGCGCCGCCGGCGGCCTCGGCGGCTTCTTCCCGCCGCTGATCCTCGGGATCGTCAAGGATGCGACCGGCGAGTTCACGCTCGCCTTCGTCTTTCTCGTCGCCTTCGCCTGGATGTGCGCCGGCCTGGCGACCTCGCTGGTCGTGCCGGAGGCTGATCCGGAGCCCGTACCGGAGTCCTCCGGGTGAAGCGAAGCCCTGAGCTGACACCGCTCTCCCACGACCACCACCAGGCACTGTTCTGCGCCCACCGCTTGAAGCGGGCGGAGACGGCGCAGGAGGCCGAGGATGCGGTGGCCGGGTTCCTCGCCTACTGGGAGGATCACGGGAGCCCCCACTTCCGGACCGAGGAGGAGATCCTTCTGCCCGGCTGGATCGCGGCTGCGCCCGGGGCGGATCGCGAGATGGCCTCCCGGGTCCTCGGCGAGCATTTGGCGATCAGGGCACAGGTGCGCCGCCTGCGACGGGAGCGGCTTGGGGTCGAGGAGCTTCACGGCTTGGGCGAACTGGTGGAGAGCCACGTGCGCTATGAGGAGCGCGAGCTCTTTCCTCGTATCGAGGATGAGCTCGAGGACCAGGCCCTCGCCAGGCTCGGAGCTGAGATCGAGTCCACGGAGCCGGGAGCCACCGAGCACGGCGGAGCCGAGGAACGCCCGGGGTGAGCGAAGCCGTTCGCTGGCAGACGGTCCTCTACGTCCATCTGCTGGCGATGGCGTTCTTCCTCGGAGGACAGCTCCTCCTCGCCACCGCACGTCATCTTCCTCGCCACCCTGGCGATCGTCTGGTTCGGCCTCGACCTGAGCCGGTAGCGGGCTGATCCGAGCCCACGGGGGCCGGGCCCGCGCGGGCGGCTCTCCCGGCCTCGAGCGACGCTGCTCGCACCGAGGTAAACCCCCTAGGGGTATACGATGGGAGGACGATGAAAGCGCAGGTTCATTCGCGTTTGACCGACCGAGAGCAATCGATGGCCTCCCCGACGGCGCTTGGAAGGACCCGTTGACCGAAGCTCTCGTCACCTTCGGAGGCGCGATCGCGATCGCGGCGCTCCTGTGGTTCTTCTTCGGCCGGCGCGCTGTGACCGAAGCGGAGCTCGCAGGGGGTGGTCAGATGGGGAACGGCACGCAGCCTGCCGGAGCCGCCGGAGCTGCCGGGCCGGGCGGGCATAGGTTGGGCGACGGATCCGATTCCGGGGATGGACCCGCTCTCATCTCCTCAGACCTGGCGCTGCGCCCGGGCGGCGTCAGCTGTGCGTCGTGCGTACGCACGATCGAGAGCGCGGTGCTCGAGCTCCCGGGCGTCGACAGGGCCAGCGTCAACATGGGGACCGAGAGGGTGGCGGTCGACTATGACCCCGACCGGGTCGGAATCGCGGAGCTGCGCGAGGCGGTCACCGGCTCGGGCTACGAGCTGATGGACGGCGCCGACGAGGGCGACGACGAGGCGGCTGAGACCGAGGCCCGCCGGGCGGAGATAGCGGAGCTGAGCCGGCGCGTCCTGATCAGCGCCCTCCTGACGGCGCCGATATTCATCGCGACGATGGCGAATCACCTCTTCGGCGCCACCTGGGTTCCGTCGATCCTGCTCAACCACCTGTTCCAATTGGCACTGATCGCTCCGGTGATGCTCTACGCGGGCTGGCCGATCCATCGCGCCGGCTGGGGGGCGCTCGCGCACCGCAGCGCCGACATGAACACCCTGATCACGGTCGGCACCAGCGCCGCGTTCGGCTACAGCCTCTTCGCCACCCTGGTCCCCGGTGCATTGCCCGAGGACCTGCGTGACGTCTACTTCGAGGCCGTCGGGGCGATCATCACGTTGATCCTGCTCGGCCGCCTGCTCGAGATGCGCGCCAAGGCGGGGACGGGGGAGGCGATTCGGAAGCTGGTCGGGCTGCAGGCCCGGACGGCCCGGGTCTTGAAGGACGGCGAGGAGCGAGAGATCCCGATCGCCGATGTCGCTCCGGGCGACGTGGTCATCGTCCGCCCGGGTGAGAAGATCCCGGTCGACGGCGAGATCACCGAGGGCCGCTCGAGCCTCGACGAGTCGATGGTCACGGGTGAGTCGCTGCCGGTGACCAAGGGACCCGGCGACGGGGTGATCGGCGCGACGATCAACCAGACGGGCTCATTCCGGCTCCGCGCCACCGGCGTCGGCCGGGACACGATGCTCGCCCAGATCATCCGGCTCGTCGAGCAGGCTCAGGGCTCGAAGGCTCCCATCCAGCGCGTCGCTGACCTGGTGGCGGGCTACTTCGTCCCGGCCGTGATGTCGATCGCGATTGCGACCTTCGTCGTCTGGTTCGACCTCGGGCCCGACCCTGCCCTGACCTTCGCGCTCGTTTCCGCGGTGGCGGTGCTGATCATCGCCTGCCCCTGCGCGCTCGGCCTGGCGACGCCCCTCTCGATCATGGTCGGCACCGGCAAGGGAGCGGAGAGCGGCGTCCTGATTCGGTCCGCCGAGACTCTCGAGACGGCCCAGAGGCTGAGCTCGATCGTGCTCGACAAGACCGGGACGATCACCCGCGGCCAGCCGGCCCTGACCGACGTGGTGACCGTGGACGCTGTCGGCGAGGACGAGCTGCTGCGTCTCGCCGCCGCCGCCGAGCGTCCGTCCGAGCATCCGCTCGGCCAGGCGATCGTGAGTGGCGCCACCGAGCGCGGCATCGTTGGGCCCGACCCGGAGGAGTTCGAGTCCGTCACCGGGAGCGGCTTGCGCGCCCGAGTCGGCGGTAGACGGTTGCTGATCGGGACAAGGCGGCTGCTGCGCGAGGAAGGCGTCGACGATCGACCCCTGGAGGAGATGGCGAGAGCCCTCGAGGCCGCGGGCAAGACGGCGATGCTGGCCGCGGTGGACGGACACCCGGCGGGGGTGATCGGGGTCGCCGACACGGTCAAGACCGGCTCCGCCCCGGCGATCGCCGCCCTGAAGCGACTCGGAATCGAGGTGGTGATGATCACCGGCGACAACCGACTGACCGCCGAGGCGATCGCCGAGCAGGTCGGGATCGACCGGGTTCTGGCCGAGGTCCGCCCACAGGACAAGGCGCTCGAGGTCCGACGACTGCAGGGCGAGGGCAGCCTGGTGGCGATGGTCGGGGACGGCATCAACGACGCTCCGGCGCTGGCGCAGGCGGACGTCGGCATCGCGATCGGCACCGGGACCGACGTGGCGATCGAGGCCGCCGACGTGACCCTGATCTCGGGTGAGCTGGAGGGGGTCGGCACCGCTCTCGAGCTGAGCCGGGCGACGATGCGCAACATCCGTCAGAACCTGGCCTTCGCATTCGGCTACAACGCCCTGGGGATCCCGATCGCGGCCGGCATCCTTTATCCGGTCATCGGCCTGCAGCTCAGCCCGATGATCGCAGCCGCCGCCATGGCAGCCAGCTCACTCTCGGTGGTCTCCAACGCCAACCGCCTGCGCCGCTGGAAGCCCGCCGGCGTCGATCCGAGCGCGGCGATCACCGAGCATCGGCACGGCACCGGTCCGACGCGCCGCACTCCGTCCTGAACGGGTCATTCCAGGTCCAGCGAGAACAGCTCGAGAGGTGTGCTGAATCCACGCAACGCGTGTACGCCCTGACGCCGCCACGGTAGCTCGGCCGTCTCCCGCGCGGCGACCTCGGTGGCCATCAGTTGGCTTGTCTCGGCGGACCCGAGAAGCCGGGCGGCCAGGTTGACGGAGCGACCGTAGTAGTCACCATCGCGGAACACGGCCTGTCCATGGTGAAGGCCGGCGTGCAGCTTCGGCACCTCGTCATCGTGCATTGCCGCCGCTATCGCCAGCGTCCCGCTCACCGCAGGCCCCGGGTCCGGGTAGGCCAGCATGTAGCCGTCGCCGAGGGCCTTGACCAGCCGCCCCGACTCGCCGATGTTCTCATCGACGGCGCGGGCGAAGCGATCGAGGACCTCGATCGCAGCCCCGTCGCCGACCCTGTTCGAGTACGAGGTGAAGCCGCGCAGGTCGCAGAACACGAGCGAAACCTCGACGGTGCCGGGAACCTGACCGCCGGCCTCCCGCTCGACCTCCCGCACCGCGGCCTGCGTCATCGCCTGCTCAATCTTGCGCCGGTGAACCCCGAGGAGGAACGGGTCGGCCAGCGGGAGCAGGAACTCGAAGGCCTGTCTCACCGCGGCCAGCGCATCGTGCGTGCTCGGGTTGGCATCCCTGAGAAAGCGCTCCACCCTCGATCGGAACAGATGCAGCTCGGTTCGCGCCACCCTCTCGAGCGCCTGTCCGTAGACCCGCGCGAGCTGAATCCGCACGTCGGAGGGCCAGAATTCTCCGGCCGGCCCGAGATCCCGGAATGCTCGGGCCTCCTCGGCCGTGAAGTAGTCCTCGTCGGGACCTGGCAGAGCGAGCCCGAATCCGCGCAGAGTGGCCTCGATCTCCGCCACCGGCAGCCCTCCGTCGGAGGCGATCTCATTGGCACTGATCGTCCGCTTCTCCCGTTCGGGGTCGAGGATGCTGTCGAAGACGGCGTCCTCGACCCGTCCCTTCGCCGCCGATTCACGGATCGCCTCGGGGGTCACGCCGATGCGGAGCATGCCGGCGATCAGATCGTGGTCAGCAGAGGTGAGCCCGAGTTCCGCGACGAGGGCCGCGGCGACCGCCGCCTCGTCCGCCTGGCTGCCCTTGGCGTCTCGCGCCTCACCCACCTCATCGCCTCTTTCGTCCTCGTGATGGAGTCCCTCAGCATCTCACGATGGCTCCGGGCTCCGGTCATCGGGGTTGCTCCGCAGACCATCGGCGGGGGAATACGGATGGCCGCGCGCGGCGCAGCTTCTAGCTTGACGTTTCATGAAGACGCTGGTCCGGAGGTTTGTCTGGGCGGGGCCGCTCGCCCTGGTTGTCTCGGTCGCGCTGACCCCCGCCGCACCCGCCTCGGCGGCCGTCGTCCCGGTCACCCTGACCGCCCGCTATGCGCTGGTGAGGATCGCACCCGGCGTCAAGATGCGAGCCTGGAGCTTCAACGGGAAGGTTCCCGGCCCGGTGGTCCGGGTGCGCGAGGGGGACACCGTGCAGGTGACCCTGCGCAACCGCATGTTCGACCGCCACCACCACGGGCTCCCGCACTCGGTTGACTTCCACGCCGCCCGTATCGCCCCGAGCGTAGCCTTCGCCGACGTCCTTCCCGGCAGGCAGAAGACGTTCTCCTTCGTCGCCGAGCACCCGGGCGTCTACATGTATCACTGCGGCACCTCGCCGGTGCTCGAGCACGTCGGCATGGGGATGTACGGGGCGATCATCGTCGACCCCGCGGTCCCCCGTCCACCGGCTCAGGAGGTCACTCTGGTGCAGAGCGAGTTCTACGGCCCGGTGCGCCGGGGCCGGCTGCGCTCCTCGCTTCACGCCATGCAGCGTGGCCAGCCCACCCTGATGGCCTTCAACGGGTTCGCGCAGCTCTACGTCAGGCGGCCGATCAAGGTCCCCGTCGGCGAGCCGGTGCGAATCTACCTGGTCGATGCGGGCCCCTCGGTCGACAGCGATTTTCACGTGATCGGGAACATCTTCGACTCGGTCGAGCCCGACGGCAACCCCTTCAACACGCTGCACGGTGTCTCGACCCAGCTGGTGCCATCGGGGGGAGGTGCGGTCTTCGAGCTCACCTTCCCCGAGCCCGGCGTCTACCCGTTCGTCACCCACGCCCTTCGCTACGCCGATGCCGGTGCGATCGGGCGGTTCGTGGCCGAGTAACCACGCCTCTCCGCGCGATGATCTCCGCGCGGGTCAGCGGCGAAGGCTGCGCCCGAGGCCCCGAAGCATCCCCGTGAACGCCAGAAGCCAGGCCAGCATCCCGGCGACGAAGAAGATCGGAGGAATCCAGTCCAGGAAGCCGAGGTCCATGGCTTCGGCCATCTTGAACGTCGCCACCGCGTACATGCCGAGCGGGAAGACGACACCCCAGTAGAGCGGGTCATAGGTGAGAGGCAGCCGCTCGTAGACGTATCTCCAGACGGCCAGGATCGCGATCATCGGGATCCACCAGGTCCCGGTGGCCCAGTAGAAGACGGTGAACCCCTCGAGGAACGGACGGAGGGAGTGCAGGAAGGGAGCGTCGGTGCTGTTCTCGATCAGCAGCGACCCGGCCAGGACCGAGATGGCCATGGCGCCCATGTTGATCCAGTAGGGCGGCGCGAGGTCCGCCGGCGAGAAGCGGAAGAACATGTAGCGGTAGAAGATCAGCGCGATGATCCACGTGTAGAGCATCCCACCCCAGAGCCACATCGAGAGGGCGACGAAGTTGGCATGGAGCCGCAGCGGCTGACCCCAGTGCGCGGCCATCAACGCCGTCAGGACCGCAATCGATTGCGTCGCCACCACGAGCAGCAGCCAGCCGCCGCTGATCCCCTCAGCAAGCGTTGGCTTGTCGGGCTTGATGATGAGCGCGGTGAGGATCGTGTAGTTGAGGAGCAGCCAGAGCGGGATCGCCAGGGCGAGGAACACCAACCCGATCGCATAATCGTGGAGGACGACGATGGTCTGGCTGCCGATGACCGAGGTGCCCGCGACGATCGTCATGAAGCCGGGACCACGCTGGTGGTCGGTGAGGTCGGCGAGCACCTCGCGCCGAAACCTGACGATGCGCCGGCCGGTGAGCATCCAGAGCAGCAGATAGGCGCCGAGGTTGATGATCAGCAGGGCGACGGAAAGCACCCGGATCCCGAGCAGCTCGGCGCCGATCGAGAGGATGCCGGTGGCCATCGGCAGAGCGAAGTAGGAAGGGGAGAGCCCCCGAAGCTGGTCGTCGACCCTGGTGAGCATCTGGCACCTGTCGTCAAACCTATCTCGCCCGCATCGCATGGGGCGGCGCGACGACGATCTGCATGGAGGGTGCTTCGAAGCGTTTATCCATATAGGCTGTGTAAACACGCATCGTCGAGCAAAGGAGGAGGCACCTGTGAAGACCTGGAAGATCGCCGAGCTGAAGACCGAGCCCCGCAAGCCCGAGATCCTCGAGTCGTGCGACGACGCGCGGGCGATCGTCATCGATCTGCCGAAGGGGGAGAGCCTCGCGGACCATCAGGTGTATGAGCGTGCCTGGCTCGTCCTGGTCGCCGGCGAGATCGAGGTGACGTCGCTCGAGGCCTCGCCGGAGGAATCGGTCGTCGGAGGCGTCGGGCTGCTCGTCGAGTTCGATCCCTCCGAGCCCCATCGCGTCGACGCTCGCGAGGATTCGAGGTTCCTGCTGATGCTCACTCCGTGGCCGGGGCAGGGTCATTCCGGCGCACTGACGATGGAGGAGAAGGCGCACGTCCGGGAACGCGCGGCCGACCGGGGCCCGGCCCGAGGGTCGTGATCCGGTGACCGATCCTCGCGGCTTCCTCAAGTCGAGAGCCGTGCCCTACCCGATGCGCGATCCGCGCGAGCGGGTCAACGACTACGGGGAGATCTACGGGACCCTGCCGCGCCGGGACCTGAGGCGGCAGGCCTCGCGCTGCATGGACTGCGGGGTCCCCTTCTGCAACAACGGGTGCCCGCTCGGGAACCTGATTCCCGATTGGAACGATCTCGCGATGAGAGGTCAGTGGCGAGAGGGGATCGACCAGCTTCACGCGACCAACAACTTCCCGGAGTTCACCGGTCTGATCTGCCCCGCGCCCTGCGAGTCCGCCTGCGTGTTGGGGATCGACGACGACCCGGTGATGATCAAACAGATCGAGTACTGGCTCGTCGACAACGCCTTCAAGGAGGGCTGGGTGGTGGCGCGACCGCCGGAGCGGCGCAGCGGCCGAAGAGTTGCGGTCGTCGGGTCCGGGCCCGCCGGGCTGGCGGCTGCCGCCGAGCTCAACCGGGTCGGGCACCGTGTGGTCGTCTACGAGCGCGACGAAGCCGCCGGAGGCATGCTGCGGTTCGGAGTACCCGACGCGAAGCTGGAGAAATGGATCATCGACCGGCGTCTGAAGGTCCTCGAGGAGGAGGGTGTCGAGTTCCGCTTCGGGATCGAGGTGGGCGTCGACCTGCCGGCCGATCAACTGCGGGAAGACCATGACGCGGTGATCCTTGCCATCGGCTCCCGCGTCGAGCGGGAGCTGGCGGTCCCGGGCAGGGATCTCGAGGGCGTTCATCTGGCGATGAGCTATCTCTACCAGCGCAACCGCGCCGTCGCCCGGGCCGAGGGTCGCCCGGCGCCGGACCCGGGTCGGGATGAGGTCAGCGCCAGGGGCAAACGGGTGGTCGTCATCGGGGGCGGTGACACCGGGATGGATTGCCTTTCCAATGCACTGCGTGAGGACGCGGAGAACGTGGTGCTCCTGGATGTCTACCCCGAGGTGCCGCCCGGGGGTCGCTACGCCGACGCGCCGTGGCCACAACAGCCGCGAAGGCTGGTCACCACCTACGCGTTGGAGGAGGGCGGGTCCCGCAGCTTCGGGCACAAGGTGACCGCGATCGAAGGAGGTGAAGGGGTTACGAGCGTTCGTGGCTGCGAGGTCGAGGGCACGTCCTCGCGGGATCTGGCGGCCATCCCGGGGACCGAGTTCACCGAGCCCGCCGATCTGGTCCTGGTCGCGGTGGGCTTCACCGGTCCGGAGCCCGGGCCCCTCCTCGTCGACCTCGGCGTCCAGGTGGATCGGTCGGGAAACGTCAGGGCCGGAGCATTCTCAACCGCGACCAAGGGTGTTTATGCGGCCGGGGACTGCCGGGTCGGCGCCTCGCTGGTGGTGACGGCGATCGCCGAGGGTCAACGTTGCGCGCGAGTCGCCGATCGGGCGCTGCGAAACCGCTCGGGGCCGGTCGAGGTGGCTCGCTAGTGGCTAGCCGAGCAGGCCGCGAACCTGGGGGAAGAGAATGTTGTTCTCCTCGTGGATGTGCTGGTGCAGCTCCAGCTCGAACGCGCTCAGCTCACTCAGCAGCACCCGGTGGGTGGTGCAGTGCGCGTTCTCGGGACGGTAGTCACCGCCGATCTCGCGAAGCTCCGCCAGGGCGGCTCCGGTCGAGCTGTGCGTGTCTTCGAGCTGAGTGAGCAGGTCGCCGCCGAGCGGGGAGGCCCGGTCGCCGCGCTCGAGTGCCCGGCAGGCGGGGAAGAGTTCCTCCTCCTCGAGAAGCATGTGCTCCTCGAGCTCGGCCCGCAGCGCATCGAAGCGCGCCTGCAGACGGTGCGTGGTGGGATCCTGATCGCCGTGGGCGCGGACGACCTTGGCGAGCAACTCCGAGATGCGGTCCATCTGGGGGCGCAGCGGCTGGTGATGGTGGACGACGATGTGCTCGCTGAGCTCGGCCACCGACAGCCCGGTGACGTCATCCGGCTGAGCTGCATCCTCGGCCTCGAATACCTCCAGCATCGCGATGACCGTCGACGGATCGAGCTCCCGTTCGCTGCAGGCCTCTGCGAGCGTCTGCTGTCCGCCGCAGCAGTAGTCGAGGCCGAGGCGCTCGAACACGGGCGCCAGGCGCGGCCGTGATGCGACCAGGCCGCCGAGAGTCGCGGTCGACTCCGCCATCGGCAGCTCTTGGGAAGGTCGGGGCATGAGGGCTAGTTTACACATAAATTCTGTGTAAAGCTGCAGCCGCGGGTCGGAGGCGAGCCGAGCGGGGCCAGCTGACTCAGGTCCAGGGAATGTCCCAGGCCAGCGCGACTCCGACGAAGACGCTGACCCCCATGAAGACGATCAGTGACCAGTAGGCAAACCGGACCGGCCCGCCGGCGGCGGGCGCTCGGTCAGTGGACGGATCGACCGATGGGCGGAAGGCGGCGAGGGCACCGAGCAGGGCGACGCTGCCGATGATCACGAGCAGGCGGACGTCGAGCAGCACGCCGGCCGGAACCCCCACGACGCCGAAATTCCAGAGGCCCACCTCCGTGCGGATGCGGGCAGGAGATGAACCGGACGGGGCAAGCACAGCGGCTTGGCCCCGCCCGAGCAGGTATTGAGCAAGGGAGCCGACCAGCAGGAGATAGGCGACGAGCCAGATCCCGTGCTCGTAGTGCTGGAGCGCCCGCGCCGCGGCGGCGAGGAGCGCCGCGACAAGCCACAGCAGGGCCCAGCGCGACTGTCCGGCGTCTGCGCCCGTCAGCTCGGCTGCTTGAAGTAGTCGGCGTTGATCTGGATGTACTTAATCCACTCCTGTGGCACCTGGTCCTCCGGCGTGATCGCATCGACCGGGCAGGCCTCGA